>CANHSO010000173.1 GCA_947463705.1 Bacteriovoracaceae bacterium | reverse complement strand
CTAAAAAAAACATGATGGAATCCCCTAAGATCACACCCACGTAACAGGCCAATATCATCAGCCAGAGGTCCGTTATACCCATGTAAGTGGCATATCCGGCCACCACCAAAATAATATCTTCAGGTATGGGAATCCCAAGTCCACAAATCAAAAGGAAACCGAACACCAGAAAGTAGGGGGCTGCACCACTCGAGTTAATTAAAAAATCAAGTAGCCAATTAGAAAAATTAGAAACGAAGTTTTGCATCTTTTAGCTCTTGCATTCAATCTATAGCAGACTTTCCCGCTTTCTTACCAACAAAAGTCAGAGGATGAAGACGCTGATATTCATCCATCAGTATTCCTAAATCAACGTGTGTATAACGCTGCGTGGTGGAAAGTTGAGAGTGTCCCAAAAGCTCTTGAATCGTTCTCAGATCGGCACCGGCTGACAAAAGGTGAGTTGCAAAGCTATGCCTCAGTCCGTGGGGAGAAATCGATTTAAAACTGGCAGCTCGGACCAACTGCTTCGCAAGAATTCGACCGACGCTTCGAGCACTCAGACGGGTGTTTTTAAAGTTTACAAAAACAGGCTCACCAAGCTCAGGGGTCCCCCTAGCCTGCAGATAGTCGCTGAGAGCAGCCGAAGCCGAAGTTCCAAAGGGAATGATCCGCTCGCGAGAGCCCTTACCCATCACGCGCACCCAACCACTCGATCGATCTAGGTCTGAGCAGTTCAAGGCAACGACTTCGGAAACTCGCAGGCCCGCACCATACATCAATTCAAGGAGTGCCAGGTCTCGCTTGCCCAGGAGGGTCGTTCGATCGGGCGCATTGAGGAGTTCAGAAACCTCAGTTACGCCCAAAAAGGTAGGAAGGGAGGACTGCATCTTCGGATGAGGCACCAAAACGTTCACATTTTTTTCGATCCATCCCTGGTGCTTCAAGAATCGAAGGAAAGTCCGAATCGATGAGAGTCGACGGCAGACCGAGGCTTTCTCGTGGGTCTCCATCACGGCAGAAAGGTAGGCCCGAAAAGACGAAGCGTTTAACCGCTGACTCAGGTCATTTAACGTTTCGATCTGCAGCCGCTCGGAGAGATCTCGAATCCAATGATCCAGGTCTGAATGGTAAGCCCGACAGGTGTGCGGGCTTAAATTACGATTCAGCTTCAAATGCGCCAAAAAATGCTCAAGTGCCCCAACTAACACCATTTTGCCCCCCCCCAAGACCGAATGCCAACCTTTGAATCTCAGTCTAACTATGATATCCGACTCCCCATGATGAGTCCAAGAGTCCATGTAGTTGGCGGCGGCCTAGCTGGCAGCGAAGCTGCCTATTTTCTTGCTGAAAAGGGAATTTCCGTGGTCCTCCACGAAATGCGCCCTGCAAAATCAACCCCCGCCCACGAGACGGACCAGTTTGCTGAGCTGGTTTGTAGCAACTCACTCAAATCTCAAGTCCCTCACTCTGCCCCTGGAATTTTAAAGGCCGAAATGCGTCAGTTCGGCTCACTCATCCTGAAGTGCGCCGCCGAAACAGCTGTCCCAGGAGGCGACGCGTTAACGGTGGATCGAGACCTGTTCGCTCAAAGCATCACACGGGCGCTCAAATCTCATCCAAAAATTACAATCGTTCCGGGAGAGGTTACTGAGCCTTTTCAGGACGAGATCACACTTTTTGCTACGGGTCCTCTGACCTCAGATCGGTTGGGCACCTGGTTCGCAAAAGCGACTCAAACGCAAGATCTTTACTTTTATGACGCGATTGCGCCGATTGTAGATGCCTCTTCAATTGACATGAACTCAGCCTTTCTGGCCAACCGATACGACAAAGGGGGAGAGGAGGCCTATATCAACTGCCCCTTCTCGGAGAGCGAATATCAAACATTTATCGACGCCCTGATGGTAGCGGAAAAAGTCCCACCCAAGCCGTTTGAAAAGGAAAAGTTTTTCCAGGGCTGTCAACCCATTGAAGCCATTGCAAATACCGGCCGAGATAGCCTTCGATTTGGCCCCATGAAGCCTGTCGGTCTGATTGACCCAAGAACCGGTCAACGCCCGTATGCCGTGGTCCAGCTCCGCCCTGAAAACCTAGGCAAAACGGCCTACAATCTAGTTGGCTTTCAGACTAAGCTAAAATACGGCGAGCAATCTAAAGTTTTTCGCCTGATCCCTGCGCTTAGAAATGCTGAGTTTTTAAGGCTCGGCTCTATTCATAGAAACACGTACGTCTGCTCACCTAAGGTGTTGCGATCGGATCTGTCTCTAAAAGGTCACCCCAAAGTCTACCTGGCAGGACAAATTACAGGCGTCGAAGGCTATTTAGAATCTGCTGCGTGTGGCCTTCTCTCGGCCATTTTCATCACTCAACGACTCCAAGGACTACCGCATCAAGCCCCCCCTGTGAATACAGGCATGGGAGCCATTCTCAAGCAAATCATCGGGAGCGATCCGGATCATTTCGAACCCACGAACATCCACTTTGGACTTTTCGACCCTAATTTTTTCCAAAATCTGAACGGACTTAAGAAAGACGAAATCCGCCAGTCCATGGCAATTCAAGCAGTTCAAAACTTCACGAACTGGCGCATCCAAACCGAATTTGAAAGAAAAAAAGCAAATGCCCACTCAAGTTAAAAGTTGGATCAGTCCTTTTTTTGTCGCTCTTGCCGCATTTCTTTGGGCTACTGACGCTCTGATCCGCTACCCGGCTATTGACCAGGTCGACCCGACCTTCATGGTTTTTATTGAACACGTGCTGGCCGTTGCGATCTTATTGCCCTGGCTTTATTTCAAAAACAAAAAAAACATATTCGCGCTGAGTCCAAAAGAGTGGATTGCTGCCGTGATCACCGGCGTAGGCGGATCAGCCATTGCGACTGTATTTTTTACAGCCAGCTTTTTATACATCAATCCATCGGTGGCAGTTTTGCTACAAAAACTCCAGCCCGTCATCGTCGTTTTAATCGCTTTTCTCGTTTTAGGAGAAAAACCTCAGAAGAAATTTTTTATCTGGGGAACAGTTGCTCTCGCAGCAGGCATCACCCTCAGCTTTCCGGACCTTGATTTTAAATTCCTTAAAAGCGGAGTTGACGTT
>CANHSO010000172.1 GCA_947463705.1 Bacteriovoracaceae bacterium | reverse complement strand
GGCTCTTTCCGAAGTTTTCCAGTCACCTCAACTGAGGACTCCTGTGTTAACTTCTCAAAGTCAGTCATCGCATCAGGAGCGGTCTCGCCCTGAAAAAGTACTGATTGCATCAATCCAGTGCCATCTCTCAGAACGAGGAACTTAATTTTATTTCCAGAACTCCGCTTATGATTGACCCAGCCCTTGATCGTCACGACTTGACCATCAAATTGACCAGCGTCTTCAATATAAAATCGTTGAGGGGTTTCCATGTGTACTGCTCCTTACAAAAACCCCTATTCAAAATCGGGGTCAAAAATCGGGCCGGAATCAAACACCGGCCCGTAGTCCTAATCTAAAAATCGGCTGCAAACTGCGCGAGAGTTCTCACATAAAGTCCGCTCGCACCTTTTTTTGGCATGTACGAAAGCGTAGTGAGATTATAAGCGACACCAGCAATATCGAGGTGTGCCCAGCGAGTTCCCTTGCGAATGAACTGTTTCAAGAAAATTGCTCCCCGAATCGTCCCACCGTTGGAGTCGTTAGCGGAGTTTTTCATATCGGCATAGTCCGACTTCATATCATCGAAGTACTCGTCAAATAGGGGCAGCTGCCACATTTTCTCGCCGTTCACTTCGCCCGCTCTTCGCACGGAGTCGATCAAAGTATCGTCGTTCCCCAAAACAGCACAGCACTGCTTACCGAGTGCAATAGAAACCGCCCCGGTTAAAGTCGCAATATTCACCACAGCATCGGGCTTGTAGTCTTGAGCAAGATCGAGCGCATCGGCCAAAACCAATCGACCTTCAGCATCCGTATTAATGATCTCAACGGTTTTGCCATTTCTTGCAGTGAGAACATTTCCAGGCTGAATCGCGCTACCAGACGGCATATTCTCAGTGAATGCCATCACTCCAATCACCCGATTTGGCACTTGCCACTGGGATGCAAGAATCATTGCCCCCATGACGGTTGCTGCACCTGTCATATCGTGTTTCATTTCTTCCATTCGGAGCGCGGGCTTGATCGAAATTCCGCCGCTATCGAAAGTAACCCCTTTTCCAACCAGGGCCACAGTCTTTCGATTTTTCTTAGCAGAAGGCACGTATTCGAGAACCACCACTCGGCCTTCGCGCTCTGCACCCTGACCTACGCCAAGGTAGAGCCCCATTTTCTCTCGGACGGCATCTGCTTCAGTCAAAACTTTACATTTTAGCCCATATTGCCGCGCCAACTTTTTAGCTTCGCCAGCATAGTACTCGGGCGTCCCCACATTCGAAGGCTCGTTGGACCAATCTCGAGTCAGACGAACGGCCTCGCCCACCGCCGTAACCTCTTTTAATTCACGATCGAGCTGGGTTTTTAAGCCTTTATCGCTGACGAGAAACACGATTCTTGAAGGCCCGCTAGGCTCGTTGTCCTTGACTGTTTTGTATTTATCGAAGTGATACGCACTCAGTATTAAGCCCTCAGCAAAGGCACGCACGAGACGAGGAGAGTCAACCTTGGGAAGGTGGGAATGACCTGAGGCGTCCTTTCCTTCAAAAAAGGTATCCACATGAACAGTGATTTCCTTGCACTTTTCGGAAACCAGCTTAGACCAGGCATTCCCGCCCGCAACTCTCAGTTTGTCTTCGGTCAGGTCGGAGACGAGTCCCAAACCTACCGCCAAAACTGACCCATGCGAATCGACCGGAGCAAATCGGATGAACTGAACCGAACCGGACCTGGCCTGAAAGACGTCTTCCTTTCTGAGTCTCTCAACGAGTTGAGAGAAGCTTTTTCGGGGAGGAACCGCCTTTTTGGCCGAATCCTGATAGATGACCACTAAGTCCGCATCCCCTTTGCCTGACACTGCTGCTCGAACTTCTAATAAAGGTAATTTCCACATTTTCGGTCTTTGCCCTTTCGATAAGATTTAATTAACATAGGGCCTAATTATGTTGAAGCGCTATCACCACATTGTCGGTGGCATTTTTAGACTGGTCGACGCCTGCGTCATTGGCTTAGCCTGGTTAGGTGCCTATTGGATTCGATTTCATATCCCCCTGTTCGAGGTCACCCGCGGATTCCCACCATTTTCAAAATATTCGGCACTGACACCACTCGTGGTCATCCTGTGGTCCACGGTTTTTTCCTCTCTAAAAGTCTATCATTCACAACGAATGCTCAGACGCACTCACGAGGTACAACTCCTACTTAAAGCCCACTTCACCGCCATTTTGGGTTTTATTGCGCTCACTTATCTTTTCAGTGAATACAGATATTCGCGCATCGTGATGTTTTACTTTGGCTTGATAGGGGCTATCGGAATCGTTTCATTTCGACTCCTTTTGCGAAACACCCTGCGTTCTGTGCGACGTCGAGGATTTAATCTCCGGTACGTCATTGGAATTGGCGAAGGCGCCGCGCTTGAAACTTTATTCAAACGAATCGAACGTTTCCCTGAGTTAGGACTCAGGGTGGCGGGATTTATCTCTCACGAGAACTCAAATACCATCTCTGTAGCGGAAAAACCGAATCTGGGGCACTTTAGCGAAGTCCACTCGATTATTCAAAAGTACAAGCCAGATCAAATTCTGATCGCCCTCCCGAGGCATCAATATACTGACCTGGATCGACTCTTCTCTCTACTAAAGGACGAGACCATCGATATACAACTCGTCCCCGATATTCATGAATACACCACCCTTGGCTGTGAAGTGGAAGACTTTGACGGGCTGCCCATTGTAAAAATCAACGACTCGCCACTGAACGGTTGGGGCTCCATTGCTAAACGAGTCACTGACTTAATCATTTCTGGGATCGCTCTAATTTTATTACTCCCACTCTTTTTCGTCATCTCTGTGGCAATCCGATTATCCTCAAGAGGGCCCATTTTTTACAGCCAAGAGCGAATGGGCTTGGACGGACACACGTTCAAAATTCTAAAATTCCGCTCAATGAAGGTCGATGCGGAGTCCAAAACTGGAGCAGTCTGGGCCAATCAAAACGATGACAGAAAAACAGGTCTTGGCTCATTTTTGCGCAGTACAAGCCTCGACGAGCTCCCTCAACTTTGGAATGTTCTAGTGGGCGAAATGTCGTTGGTCGGACCAAGACCCGAGAGGCCAGTTTTTGTACAAAAATTTAGGCAAGAAATTCCCCATTACATGCT
>CANHSO010000171.1 GCA_947463705.1 Bacteriovoracaceae bacterium | reverse complement strand
ATCCTTCAATGCGTAAGCTGACGACGTTACCATAGAGCCAAAAATGAGGGCTAAAGCGATGTTAAAAAGTCCGAAAGACCTCATTCCACTCAGGATCGATTTTAAATACCCGAAGGAAACCGGCATGTGAGTCGCCCCAGTCGCCACATCCATTGGCGCAGTTCGCTCGCGAGCTCTTTTCTGCTCACGATTCGATCTACGAAACCGTGCTGCAACAGAAACTCACTTCTCTGAAAGCCCTCTGGCAATGACTGCCGGATCGTCTGTTGAATCACCCGCGGTCCAGCGAATCCCACCAAAGCCTTCGGTTCGGCCAAGATGAGATCTCCCAGCATAGCAAACGATGCAGCCACGCCCCCGGTAGTTGGATCAGTCACAATTGAAATGTAAGGAATACCTTGTTCTCTGAGTTGACTAATGAGGCCAGAGGTTTTCGCCATTTGCATCAGGGACAAAATTCCCTCCTGCATTCGAGCACCTCCTGAGGCCGAAACGATCACGGCGGGCAACCTCTCTTGAAGGGCGGCCTCAAAAACTCGGGTGACTTTCTCACCTACGACCGTTCCCATACTCCCACCCATAAACTTGAACTCAAAAACCCCAAGGTGGTAAGGCAAGTCTCCAAGTCGAGCCTTACCTGCTACGAAAGCGTCCCGCATCCCGGTCGAGCTTGCTGCTGAACGCAGTCTCGCCTTATAGGACTTCAGATCATCGAACTCGAGTGGGTCGGTTGAAACCAAATCTTCGGCGTACTCGTCGAAGCTCCCTTCATCAGTGAGGAGCGCAATTCTCTCTGCTGCAGACATCCTAAAGTGATGCGAGCACTCTGGACAAACTTGAAAATTGTCTTTGAGAACTTTAGTTTGCAGGATCTCACCGCACTCCTGACACTTTACCCATAATCCTTCGGGCACCTTGGAGGTACGTTGAGAGACCTGAGTCTTAATCCTAGGTGTTTTTAAATCATCGAACCATGCCATGTAACGGAAAACTTAACAGGGTATTTGCGAGGACGCAAGAATTGATCCGCAAATCTTTACACAGATGAAAGTCAGTTGAGGTTACGAGGGTTTAGCGGTTCGAACCGCCTGATCCTTTACCCATTTTCTCAACATGAAAAGCCTCAATAAAGGCATCCACAATCCTAGGATCAAACTGAGTTCCCCGACTGCGTAAAATTTCCTCATATGCGAGAGCAGGCTCGACTCCGTCTCGATAGGGACGATTGCTCGTCAGAGCGTCATAAGCATCAGCGAGTGAGACAATTCGAGCCGTCAAGGGGATCTCCTCCCCCTTTAGACCTCGCGGGTACCCCGTTCCATCCCAACGCTCATGGTGATAGTGAGCGCCGTCGATTGCCTCTTGAGCCCCCTCCATTCGGGACATGATCTCAAATCCTAATTGAGGGTGAGTTTTCATCTCAACCCACTCTGCCTCATCCAATGGAGCGCGTTTCTTGAGAACGCGGTCTTCGATTCCAATTTTCCCAACATCGTGAAGGATTGCCGCCAACCTGACCATCTCACTCTGCTCGGCATTCAGATTCATATGTTTAGCAATAAGAACGGCATAATAGGCAACCCGCTTGGTATGGCCGCCTGTGTATCGATCTTTCTTTTCAATAGCTTCAGCCAAGACATCCACAGTCTCCGCAAAGCTTTTCTTCAGCTTCAGTCTTAAACGAGAATTTTCAAGTCCAACTGCGAGCTGTTTACCCAACTCTTCCAAAAGTCGCTGATCGCCCAGATCAAACGATGAGAGTGCTCTCCCCGGCTTGACAGCAGCGAGTAGGGCAACCTTGTTCATCACCTGCAAAGAGCCTAGAGTATTTTGACCGATTTTTAAGGGAATCTGAAGAACGGACTTTACTCGACGTTCCTCTACTTTTGCCTGGAGGGCCACAGCGACAGGAACATCGAAAAGATCTACAATCGCAGCCTCACACTGGAGAAGCTCACATGCCAATTTCTGCGCTCCGTGGATTAAATCCTCACGGCTCGCATCGGAAGCTACCAAAGACGCAAACTGACTGAGGCAGTCAAAATGCCTAACGGTTTGCTCCATTTCTTGAATAACAATTGAAATTTCTGACTCGAGGCTACGAATCTTAGCGAGGGCTTCAGAGGACTTTTTACTCCGAGAAGGCGTCACCTTCTTTTTTTTGACTGGCATGGGCCTCCTGCCCAACCTCATCTTGAGGTCACCGATCAATCCGTGATCGGAATCTCTATAAGCAGTGGATATCGGAGGTTTTTTACAAGGAGATCAGCAAGTTGCTAACGCCCCAGTTAAGAGTCATCCTAACTCCACCGAGGCCCACGAAAAATCCTACGCTCTCGAACCCATCCATGGATTCTTTCCACAACCACATCTTTAAGTCTACGGAGGTTCTGTACTGGGTCAACACAAAAAAAATTAATTCTTAGCACTGAGATGAATCGCTCGTTCGTAGGCCTGATTCTTCGGAACATCGAAGGTCTGACTCACTCGTTTCGCAGCTCGAGAAGGACTCACTCCTTCCTCAATTAAACAACCTAGTGCAAGCACCCACGCCGCAGAATCCTGAGAGTCTGTCCCCACTTGATCCTCTGCTTCACTCTTTGACTTCGGAAACTCAACTCCAAAACACCACTCCCCTAGAGTACCCTCTGAGGTGATTTCCTTTTCTACGGCAGTGTAAACATTCAACGCTGTTCCAGAAAAAATCTTTTCATGAAGCTTAGTTAACTCTTTTACAGCAACCACTTTAAGCTCAATCTGAGCTTGACGTGAAAAATGCTCGACCTCAAGCAGGGTTTCTTGAATTCGATGAGGACTCTCAAACCAAATCCAAATCGTCGAAAGTGCCGAATGGTGCGCAGCACTCAACAAGCGAGATCGCTCAGAACTCTTTCTAGGAAAAAAACCACCAAAAGTGAACGTGGTACCAACCCAGCCAGCCACAGAAAGAAATGTCGAAACCGCAGAAACACCGGGTACTGGAGTCACCCGAATCCCTTCGGCGTGAGCCGCCGCAACAAGAGCAGAACCTGGATCGCTGACAGACGGCGTACCCGCGTCGGTTACCAGCGCAATCGACTTGCCCGAACTCAGAAAATGAATCCACTTCGCAACTGTCGATAAGTCAGAGTGAGCATCAAATCGAGCGAGT
>CANHSO010000170.1 GCA_947463705.1 Bacteriovoracaceae bacterium | reverse complement strand
TTTGTTCAGAATCAATTACTAACACATGAATAGGTTCCATCGTTCGTTCCTCATTCCTAACATCGGCAAGGTTTTATGAATACTTGATTAAATTGTACGATTAAAGAGTGTCTTTTTCAACCTAGTGCGTCATTTTCAAGGCCATAAAATTTAACAATTTTAATTTAAATTGAGACCTAATTCTTCATACCCTTGTTTTCATTTTGCAATTCTGGCAAATTCAAAATTGAATCGATTGAGGGGGATCAATCTAAATGGCTTTTAATATCGTCACCAAGAATACAGTTCGGGATCGTTTCAAAAGTGCTCCTCGCCCTGAAATTTGGAAAGATGTTGAAGATAAAGACTGGAACAACTGGGTTTGGCAGCAGCAGAAGCGCATCAAAACTATGGAGCAACTTGAAAAAGTCATTCAAGTCTCGCCTGAGGAACGCGAAGCTTTTGCTCAGTCCCACGAGATGTTCAATATGGGCATCACTCCTTACTATGCCTCATTAATGGACCCCAATGACCCTCAGTGCCCCGTTCGACTCCAATCTGTGCCAACGAAGGGAGAACTTCTGATTCTTCCGAGCGACCTCGAAGACCCTCTCGCCGAGGAACGAGACATGCCGGTACCTGGTATTACTCACAGGTATCCCGATCGCGTCCTCTTTTACACCACACACAACTGCCCAGTGTATTGCCGGCACTGCACTCGTAAGAGAAAAGTTTCTGATCCATCCTCATCTGCAGCGAACAAGCAACTCGAAGACGGCCTCGCCTATATCGAAGCCCATAAGGAGGTCCGAGACGTGGTGATCTCCGGAGGCGACCCACTATCCAATTCGGATGATCGCCTGGAGTACATCCTCTCAAGACTGAGAGCAATGGACCACATTGAGATATTCAGAATTGGAACTCGCAATCTGGTTACTCTTCCTCAGCGAATCACCCAAAATTTTGCAGACATGCTGAGGAAATATCATCCAGTTTTTGTTCATACCCATTTTAACCACCCCAAAGAGTGCACCCAGGAAGCTTTTGACGCCTGCGCCCGATTGGCAGACGCCGGCTGCATTCTGCATAATCAGATGGTCTTGCTCAAGGGAATCAATGATGATCCGAAAATCGTCAAGGAGCTCAATCATAAACTCTTAATGATGCGAGTCAGGCCTTATTACATTTACCAATGTGACCTGTCACAGGGTATCAGTCACTTTAGAACGTCAGTGGAGACCGGCCTCAATATTATTGAAAACTTGAGAGGCTGGACCAGCGGAATGGCAGTGCCCCACTTTGTCATCGATGCCCCCGGCGGTGGTGGAAAGATCCCCTTACTGCCCCAGTATGTGGTCAAGCACGAGGGCAAGAAATGGGTACTGCGAAACTTTAGAAAGCAAACCTTTGAGTACATTGAACCCTAAACACCTAGTATGGTTCCTCAGTTGCGCGCTGATAGGCTGTGGAACCATTCCAGAGGCAAGGTATGAGTCGTTTGAATTTCCACATAAAAACGCTTTTATTACGGCGGTGAAGCGCCCTTTTCAGCCTCTCGGATGGGTAAAGGCAAAAGTTAACTTCCAATCTTTCGACCCTAACCGGGAAGAGTCTGCGCTTTGTAAAAATTACTACAACAAGGCAGTGCGGCAGCTCGTTCAAGCGGCGCTCAGTAAGGGTGCTGATGCCGTGGTCGACGTAAAATCGGTCGTATTTCTCGAAGATGGCCGCCAAGAGACCTATCCCACGGCCGAGTGCTCAGATGATGGGTTTGAAGGACAAATCCTGCTTCAGGGCGTCGCTGTAAGGTGGAAAAAAGAACAAAAACCCCAGGATACTCATGATACCCATGGATTGGAAAATCCTTCAATCACTCAAACAGTTCTGACAACTCCTGCCCCCGTCAGCGCAGCTCGGTAAGAAAATCGCACTTCCGGGTGACTCAGGAGAAACTCAGCGATCCCTTCGTTTCTCAGCAAACAAGCAGGACAACGTCTGCAGCCCTCTTTGGATTGGCCCTCGTAGCAGGTGATTGTTTCTTCGAGGAGAAACTCGAGAACTCCGAGGGCATGGGCCCGCTCTAACGTCTGTCGTTTGGTCATGAAAACCAGAGGGGTACGAATTTCGAAATTCGAATCATCCAAATCCATTCGGAGAATTTGCTGCATCTGATCCATATACAGGCGCGAGCAATCTCGGTAGCCTGAATTAGCCGACTCGACTTCGATGACACCCATATAAATCACCCTCGCCCCGAGGGAGTGCCCATGAATAGCCGCAAGTCGGGCCATCAGGCCATTTCGCCCCAAAACAAGACTATTAGGCGGCTGGCCCGGCTGAGATTCAATTGGCATCGAATGCCGCGTCAGTGAATTCTCTGTAATTTGATTCAAGCAGCTCAAATCTAACTCTACGTGATCCACTTGCCACTGTTCACAGATCAAGCGTGATTGGAGAATCTCGTTGGAATGTCTCTGCTGATAAGAAAACGTCAGACTGAGTATTTGCTCCCGTCCGAATTCCTGAATGGCTTCAGCTAAACAAATACTCGAATCCATTCCCCCCGAATGAACTACAATGGCTTTTTTAATTAGTTTTTGCATTGATCACACCCTGACTGAACACTCCGATGCTGTCGCACTTGCATCGCCCACTTAATTCGCCCGTGCTTTAAAAACCATTGAGACAGCGGCTCTGCGAGGTGTCCCCGATAAAAACGGCGCAAAAGCCAAAGGAGATTCAAAGCAACAACCGAAAGGGCAATCCACTCTTGCGTCATTTCTACTTCCTCAACCCCACCCCAAATACATTGCTAATTGATAAGTCACAAAAGACCCGAGGTACGCCAACGTAGTCATGTAAATCAACATCACAGCAGGCCATCTCCATGAATTAGTTTCCCGGCGGGTTACCGCTAAGGTTGAGAGACACTGGCAAGCCAGAATATACCAAACAAGGAGGCTGAGAGCCGTGGCTAAACTCCAATCCCGAGCCAAGCGATCCCCCAGAAGTTCCGTTGCGCCCTCTTTTTGATCACCCACGGCATACACCGTAGCGAGTGAGCCAACCATCACTTCTCGGGCAGCAAAACTAGGAATCAAAGCGACTGCAATTTTCCAATTGAATCCAATCGGCTTCACCAGAGGTTCAAGTCCCTGACCAATTTTCCCAGCATAGCTGTAGGAAATAGCTGGCTCCACAGCCCCTTGCGGGGGTCTTGGATAAGAAGATAGGAACCAAAGAAGAATTGAAATAGATAAGATCACCGTACCTGCTCGAGCCACAAAAAGTCGGGCACGCTCAAAAAGCCCAAGAGCGATACTCTTGGCATCAGGCCACTTGTAGGTCGGTAACTCCATCAAAAGCATGGGCTTGGGTCCCTTAA
>CANHSO010000169.1 GCA_947463705.1 Bacteriovoracaceae bacterium | reverse complement strand
TTTTTCCTCTTGAGGCTCGGATTGACTCGGCTCGCGCATCTCAGTGCGTAGCTTTTCAGAAACGCCCTTCAATAGCTTGATTGACTTTGACTTGTCTGGATACTTTCTAATCTGAGAGAAAAAGTACTCAATGTCTGTATGTTCTTCGAGCAGCTCCGCCCATCTTTTCTCACTCCAACTTAAAATCTCAGCACCTAGCACCTTACCCATGTCGGGTTTCGAAAGTCGATCTTTCAACTCTAATTCAAACTTAAGAATTCTTCGAGCGACCTCCCCTTCAAAGCTCACTTTAACAGAAGGACTCTTGTCTTCTAAAGACTGAGATGAAGCATTGGAGCCGCTCAGTTGAGACAGGTCTTTCGATGCTTTTTTCGGCTTTCGCTCGATCTGCACTTCTTCTTGAATATCCACTTTTAAATCCTCGTGTGCATGGGCTGGTATTGAAATTATTTCTCAGCTAGATGATCAATACCCACGCTCGGTGTCAATAAAATTTAGAATATAATTTTTACCACCGGAAGAGCGACCGACTCAAATCCGATCGAACTCCCAACTCAGACTCGAGCAGAGAGCTTTGATCCCAAATACTCCTCATAAGGCATCTCAAAGGGTCGAATCCCTTGCACCCCCACTTCAATCACTTGAGTTGCGACAGTCTGAATGAACTGCTGATCGTGAGACGAGAACAAGACCGTGCCTGCAAATTTAATCAAACCGTTATTCACCGACTGGATCGACTCTAGGTCGAGGTGGTTCGTGGGTCCGTCTAAAATTAGAACATTGGACTCACTGAGCATCATTCGAGCCAACATACACCTGACCCTCTCGCCACCGGAGAGGACCTTCGTTTTCTTGGTAGCATCATCACCCGAAAAAAGCATTCGCCCCAGGAATCCTCGAACAAAGTTCTCGTTTTGATCCGAGGAAAACTGCCTGAGCCAATCAATGAGCGAATCATCGGAGTGTTCAAAGTATCGGGAGTTATCCTTCGGAAAGAAAGACCGTGAGGTGGTAATGCCCCAATGAACTGTGCCGGCATCGGGCGCCATTTCGCCAGCAAGGATCTCGAAAAGAGTACTGACGGCAAGATCGGTGTCCCCAATAAAAACTGCCTTATCTCCTTTTTTCAGCGAGAAGCTCACTCGATCGAGCACTAACGTTCCATTGATCGTTTTGGAAAGATTCTCAACGCGGAGTAATTGGTCCCCCGCCTCACGAGCTGCCTTGAACGAAACGAAGGGGTACTTCCGAGTCGACGGCTTAATATCCTCGATGGAGAGTTTTTCAAGCTGACGCTTTCTCGACGTCGCTTGGCGGGACTTCGAAGCATTTGCGCTGAACCGAGCGATAAAGGCCTTCAGCTCCTCGGCTTTATCCTGAGCTTTTTTATTTTTTTCCTGCATCTGCCTCAGTGCGAGCTGACTCGACTCATACCAGAAATCGAAATTACCCTTGTAGAGTTGGATTTTTCCAAAATCAATGTCTGCCATGTGGGTACAGACTTGATTCAAAAAGTGGCGATCGTGAGAAACTACAATCACGGTCTTGGGATACTCTGCCAAAAACTCCTCAAGCCAGCGAATGGCAGGAACATCTAGGTGATTGGTGGGTTCATCTAAAAGTAAAATATCTGGATTTCCAAAGAGCGCCTGGGCGAGAAGCACTTTCACCTTGTCCGTGTCGCGAAGTTCTCGCATTTTCTTCGAGTGGAGTTCGGTTCCAATTCCCAGTCCACCGAGCAGGGTGGCCGCATCACTCTCTGCCTCCCAACCTCCTAATTCACTAAAAAGCCCTTCGAGTTCTCCAACTCGTATGCCATCCTCATCTGAAAAATCTGGCTTTGCATAGAGCTCAGTCTTCGCAATCATGACCTCATTCAGCTTAGGCTGCCCCAAAATTACGGTCTGAAGGACTTCGTTCTCTTCGAAAGCAAAGTGATCCTGACGCAGAAAGGAAACTCGCTGGCCCGGAGTGATCGTTACTGTTCCAGAATAAGAGGAATTCTCGCCTGAAAGAATCTTCAAAAAAGTAGACTTCCCTGCGCCGTTAGCTCCGATCAGCCCATAGCAGTTGCCCGGCACAAACTTGATACTAACATCTGAGAAAAGCTTGTTACTTCCATAACTAAGAGACACACCTGAAGTACTAATCATTTTTTTCCTGTTCGTAACGCGAGTTACTCTTACTCATTCCAAGGCTACTCGATTCATCAATGATGCTTTTTGCGGCGAAAAAACCGAGCCTCGGATAAAGCTTCCGATTATAGCTCTTGAAGCCAAAAAAGTCCATTTAGGACTCGGTTTAATTCATTTATTACTGAACTGTTTAGGGTCCCATCAATAGAATTAGTAGACGATCGGTCTTTCAGCTCATTCATGCCCGTTTTCGCCTGGATTTTCAGGCCAAGCATGGCGAGGATATCGACGACTCAGGGCTGGTCGGAGCTTGGGATAATGATTTTTCCAAAACCCCTCAAGATCGCTAGTGACTTGGACGGGCCTTTGATTGGGGGCTAAAAGATGAATCAACAAAGGGAGTCGACCCTTGAGAAGAACGGGGCCCTTTTTCATGCCAAAAAAGTCCTGGAGGCGTGATTGTACCCAGGGAGATTGGGATAACGGATAGTAAATTTTCGCTTTTCTCCCAGAAGGCAAAGTGAGTTGGGTCGGGAGAACCTCTCGTAGACGATGAACGTCGTCTCCGACGAGAGCCTGAAGAACCTCAGAGGGCCAGTCCACGTCTCTCAACTCTGCAAGGGACGATTTTTCACCCAGAAGAGGTGAGAGATGCGTCCAAAGATCCCTGGGCTCACGTTTTTCATAATCCATGTAGATTTTAGCGCGAGCAAAAGCAGACTCAATCTCTCTGGCGTCTGGAGCTTCCGTCAGCGGCGTCAGGACTGAGATCCAATCCGCAATCGCTGCACTTTCAGGATCGATCCCAAGCCCCTTTTTCATGAGTACTCGGGTCACTTCCTTTGAGTCGCCTGACTTCGAGGCGGACTCGGAGAGAACCAGGTCTCCATACTTGAGGCGTGATAATTTGATCACCTTTTTCCGCTGAACATCCCAAGTGCATTCTTCACTTTCCTCAATCCCAATCGGCTTAACATCCAGAAGCCAATCCTCAGCCATAGGTAGCCAGGAGCGAACGCGAAGGTTGGACTTTCTTTGGTCATGATTTTGCTGCTCTTGTAAGTCTAAGAGGATAAAAAACTCTTCCCCTGCCATGGAGGGAGTCTCTTCTAGAATGGCTGACCCCCCGGATGAGAGCACAAGCTCGATCTCATGAGCTTTTCCGCGAGCAACCCCTGGTCCCAATTTTCTTTTCTGGGCGACTCGATCCGAAAATCCAGCCAGAACCGAACGAGTCAGA
>CANHSO010000168.1 GCA_947463705.1 Bacteriovoracaceae bacterium | reverse complement strand
TCGGCAAAGCCTGGTATACCATTCCCAGCTAAGGTCGAGACGACTCCATCTTTTGTGATCTTACGAATCCGGTGATTATCCGTATCAGCAACGTAAACAATTCCAGAGGTGTCCACAGCGACCCCAATGGGGAGCCTAAATCTTGCCTTGGTGCCGGTGTCATCGGCAAAGCCTGCTGTACCGCCCCCAGCTAAGGTCGAGACTACGGCAACCTTTGCCGTGGTTGCCGGACTGATAACAGATACAGGAGCACAAGCCCCCAACGCCAGGAGCACTCCAAAAACCGATGCACCGAAGGCGAAGGTTGATAAGCGGATCATGAACTGAGCAGCCTTTTTGGGTTTCATGATTTAATTATCTAATAAAACGAAATGGTTTCAACTGTGTCACTTTGAGATCACCCCCGCGACCGCGTGTTAAAACCCAGCGATTCTGACCTCTTTAAATCGACTCAAGATCAGGATTTGATACTCTTTTTTCAATCGAAGAAAAGGAGTGTCAACTATGACCTTAAGTTCAGAAAAAGCGGTATCTGTGGATAGTTTCACTCTACGGGATTCGAATTCAATTTTTTAGACCGAAAGTTTGGACGGCGTACAGAGAAGAAACAAGATCTACTTATCTAGTTGAGGCTGGCTATTGGCCCTGACGGTCGGTCTCAACGCTGAGGAATTCACCTTCTGTGCATCGCAAATGAAACTGAATAGGCTTGCAACATACAAAGCAATCCTCGACGTAGCTTTGATGATCAACGCTACAGTCTACAACAATCGAGAACTCTTCCCCACAAAATGGACAGGTCACATCGACTTCAGACACTAAATTGTGCTCCGTCCCCAATTTCAGTTCGAGTCTCTAGGCCGCCGCATGCGACGAGAACACTTGCAGAAAGGCAAACCCCCCAAGATCGCAAACTGCAGAGCTGCATCACAGGAACCCAAGAGTCGGGGAAAATATTAGCGCTTAAGCAGCCAACAGAAATTAGGGCTAATAGTGAAAGAGCGATCCAGTGATTTTTCTTTAGTTTTACCGCTGCACCCAAGGCAAGGGCTCCGACGGGAAATGCCAGCACAAACGAATGATCCCAGCCCAATGGATGGACAAGTGGACCAAGCGCGAGATACCCTGCCCACTTTTCGGAGAATCGGAGTCCTCTGGAGACCCGCGCCCAAATCGGTGTAAGGCATGCAGTTAAACCCAAAAAAACGAGAATATCGAAGTGACTTGACGATTGGGGCACCTTAAAGACACGAAGTATGAGGGCGGTAAATCCCTGATTGTTAGTACCGCGGACCACATTTTCGGGGAGATCTTGCCCCCCAGAGAAAGCCGCTTGAAACCAGGACTGAAAGAGCTCCTGAAAAGACGTGAACTGACTAGATAGGCCTCGTACCCCGATGACTAGTGCGCACAAAGCGACTACGAACAAAATAACTCGGCTGACTACCGATTTACGAAATAAAAATTTCCAACCTCCAAACAGGGAGTTGAGTGAAAACACTTTAGCAGAAAACACGAGAACCAATAAAGTTGACCTAAATTTGGACTCTCGATTCTTTTCCCAGAACAGAGCTGTTGCAAGCAAAATAAGCGTTATCTGCCCGGATTGAAAGTGAGGTAGCCAAACCCACCAATACGAGACTAGGGAAAGAATCGCCACTCCCCGAGAAACTTTTTGCCCCAAGAGCCAGTAGACAGTGTAACCGATACAGAAAAGTTCTCCACTGGACCACAATATCTTTGAAAAAGGAAAACTTAAAAACCCAAGGGGTAAAAAAAGTGGGACAATCCAAGGGGGATATTTAAATACGAAGCCCTTGTAGCTGGAGCCTGCGGCTTCCAGGTAGTTTCCAAAAGGGGAATTTCCTCGTTGAATCCACTCTAAGCTGGCTCTCCAGTACACAAAAAAATCCTGGCTATTCTGTTGGGCTAAGTACATGAGCCTGAGTGAGGCAATTGCCAATAATGGCAGGAAGTAAAGCCAAAATTTATCGAAATTTTTACTTAAAGTGGATTTTGTCACGCCTACATTTTTAGGACTTGCCTCAAGAACTGTCAAGCAGGGAAAGAAAATGGGTTAGAAGCAGTATCTATAAAACATAGCTAAACCTATCTAAAAATGCTCAAAATGAGTAAGTTTTGAGCAGAACTCTGGTTGGGACCTAAGATTAGACGAATATTATGTTCACCTAGCGCCCTACAGAACGGTCTTAAAGGGAGCAATTGTGATGAAGCGACCGAAAGTCGGACATTTCGCAAAAAAGTCGCAAATTAAGTGGGACGCGTCCTGCGAGGCGCTTGCTTTTAGTTTTTTGCGGAGTTAGTTTTTCGCAGGTTGAGACTTTAACTGACCAAGCAAAGCTCTTTATGCAAATCGCCCACAAAATCGAATTGAAAGCCAACAACACCCAGATGACCTACTTGCCCAAAAATAGCTCGACACTTTCTATGTAACGTCGAACGGGCCCGGCACCAGGCCCCGTCCTTGTCGCACAACTCAAGCAAATCTTGGCCCCTGTAGCTCGGGTCGCTGAGGCACCTCACCCAGTCGCAGCGCACGGCATCGCGCCAATCTTGGAAGATCATCCCCGATTCAATCAGCTCAGTCCAGTTTTCAGAGCGCTAGGAAATATGTACGAACTCGCAGGCTTGATCTGGAGCGGTGTAGCACCGCGAAATATGAATCAAAGAGACGCAGTGGCATACTGCGCAGGCCTGGGTGGCGGCGCGAGATTGCTCACGAAAGATGAGCACATCGCACTGATGTCGAGCCATGGGTTCGAGGCAGCCTGACCGCAAGGCTCCTGGGTTTGATGTTGCTGGTTACAACCGAAACCTGATACCAGACATGAATAGCAGATAATTTTGGTCGGCCTTAGTGCATCCTCAGAACGATGATTGCGCCTTCGTCTTCCTTGGTGATGACGGCGACGTCAGCAACAGCAGCCGTGGCAACTACTTATCGGTCCGGTGCGTTCGTTTGGCTGGGACGGAACAGTCAGCGGTTCTCCTTTTTTATTGACTTAGCAAGATTTTGTATATATATTGTATTTATATTGGAACTGTCGTTTGGCTCAAGAACATACGCATTGAGGTGAGATACAGAGAACGAAACCATATCGGACGACCTCATTGCCACGCCGTTGTTCGCGATTGCAGTGCCTCAATCGATCTCATGAGTCTTGAGATTTTGGAGACTGAGGGCTACTCAAGAGGGGATCTAAGAAATATTTTAGCCAGTCGAAGCAGAATCCCTCTTGTTTCAACAAGAGGATGAATGCAAGCATCAGCGGAGCTGATGGGTCTTCCATCTCGCATGGGCTGCTTTTGAAGTTTTTAACTGTGCAGCGGTGGTTGGGCGGTTTTGATCTTCAATGTA
>CANHSO010000167.1 GCA_947463705.1 Bacteriovoracaceae bacterium | reverse complement strand
TAAAATCTACTCTCAAATCCTGGGTGTAAAATTCCAGTCTATGGATCGAGTGAAAACCTGGTCGCCAGACGTCAAAGTTTACCAAATCATCGACTCTAAAACGAATCAGACGATTGGATATTTTTATGCCGACTTCATCCCTCGTCCTGCAAAATACTCGCACTTTGCCGCTTTCACCTTGCAAAAGGGACGAGCCATCGCCGATGGCTACAGTAAACCGATCTCGGCAATTGTTGGAAACTTTAACCCACCCTCTAACGGCAAGCCTAGCCTGCTCAAGCACACCGAGGTAACTACCCTATTTCACGAGTTTGGGCATATTATGCATCAAACCCTGACTCGCGCACCTTATGGAAGTCTCTCCGGCTCGAGCGTACCCCGGGACTTCGTAGAAGCCCCTTCCCAGATGCTAGAAAACTGGGTCTGGCAGGAAAAAATTCTAGACCTAATTTCAGGTCACTACCAGAATCCAAATAAGAAGCTCCCCACAGAGACTCTAAAAAAAATGCTCCAGGCGCGAGACTACCAGCAAGGGTACTTCTTTACGCGCCAGCTGACACTCGCACTCACTGACATGGCATTTCACACGACCAGCGACCCCGTCGACACAGCCGCGACCTACAATCGAATTTTCAAAGATCTCATTGGGATCAGCCCAGTTGAAGGAGGACACTTCCCTGCTAGCTTCGGCCATCTGATGGGCGGGTATGATGCCGGGTATTACGGATATTTGTGGTCTCTGGTTTATGCTACCGATCTTTTCACGGCATTCGAAAATACCGACCTAATCGACCCTCAAACGGGGAAAAAGTATCGGGAGCTCATTCTTGAAAAAGGTGACATGGAAGAAATTCAGCCACTGCTCACCCAGTTTTTGGGCAGACCATCCAATAGCGATGCCTTCTTTAAAAGACTTCACGTGGCACCTAGCCCTCGCCCATCACAAACGAAGTAAGACCTAAAAAAACAGAGAGACGGGGCTCAAAGAGCCCCGTCTCAAACTCCTCAAATCTGGCTGCTGAGCACAGACTTACGAGGGAGTTTACTTAACAACATTCTTACATTCGGTCGAAAGCTCAGTTTGATGCTGCTTCAGGCAGGCCAGAATTCTTCCCTCGCCTGGCTGAACCGTTTTGCAAAAATTCTGAATGTCTGTTTTACAAGCAAGATGAAGCTCCTTCATCTCCTTCATGACTTCATGGATTTGATCCTTACACGTCTGGCTAATCTTGTCGTCATGTGACTTCAAGCAAAATAGCACTCGAGCTTTACCTGGAGTGATGTCACTACAAAACTCCTTCACATCGGTGGTACACTTATCCAACTTCATGGGTAATTCCATCTCATGCTCGGTCGCCGGAGTCGTAGGAGTCGTAGGAGTCGTAGGAGCCGTAGGCGAAGTAGACGGACTTTGCTCGGCAGCAAACACAGGACGACTCATCGAGGTAGCAGATAAAAGCAGGAAGCTCATCGAAAATGCGAATAATTTTTTCATAAATCTCCTCTAGGATTCTGTTTGGATTCTTGAATGATCAACTCGCTATTTTCAAACGCCGTGCCACCAAACTCAATTTGCTTTCAGTGAGAAAATCAGATAATGACTCTCGACCCTGCATTTTATATGGAAAACTTGCTCAACCGACTGAATGGTCTCGAACATTGGCAAATCGCACTCATCGCTACAGGATTAATCCTGCAAGGCGTGATCGGGGCGGTTTTTCCCGAAGAAATCATCCTCACTGCACTCGGAGTGCTCTGGAGCCAAGGAAAAATTAATTTTTTTGAGGCTTGGGTCGCAGTCCTCTTTGGACTCATCCCCGCCAACGCATTTCCTGCATTTTTGGGTAGATTCTTTGGGTTGAAAGCTCTTCAAGTCCGGCCGCTTTCATGGGTTTTCAAAAAGGAAACCGTTGAAAATTACCTAGGTCTGCTACGAGTCTACGGCAATTGGGTGATTTTCTTCACCCGTTTCACCCCACTCATTCGAGGGCCGATCTATTTTGCAACCGGCGTGGCTCAGATTGGCGCAATTCGCTTTTCTAAAGTCGACTTTCTTGCATCGTGCATCCACATCCCCCTGTTGATCGGCATCGGTGGACATATTGGTCGAGGGGCCGCCAACCTGAGTCAAGCATTTGAAAAGATTGGCATAGGTGCTGTCGGTTTTCTGGTGCTTTTGCTCGCATTGCGCCCGATCGCCCAGAAATTGCTTCCGCTCGTCTCAAAGAGAAGATAAAGCAACTCTCCGGCCGTGAGATAGCCTCAGCCTATTTTTCTAGTTTCACTTGAGTTCATTTCCGGATTGTATTCGAGAAGGATCTTGGAGTAAGTCTTCTCACACTGTTCGAGAAAATCGGGCCAATGCTGAGCTAAAACTTGTTTAATGACTTCAAGTTCTACTTTGAGATGATTGACTTGAAGGCGCCGCTCGAGCTTCTCTTCAGTGATATCTTCTCCTAAGGATTCAACTTCTTTTTTAAAAAGATGAAATTCTTGTGGACTGATTTGGGTTGGTATCATGAATTTGCCCCTCACTCGACTTCGGTTCAAGCACAACTGCATGGATTTTCAAACCAGCAGCAACTAGAACGATCGAGGAAGCAAGGATCATTCCAGCGCAAAACAAAAAATTTGTTTTAAAGAATTTAAAGAAATTGACGAGGGCGGGCGGATCGTCTAGCTTGACTTGCATAAGCCGTAACGAACGCAGATATCGCAATGAGTCGGTCAGAACGCCGATTCAAGATCTCATTTTGACCCTCAATAGAAAGGATTTTTGACATGGAAGTTATCAAGAGAGATGGCTCTCGTGAGGACGTTAAGATCGAAAAAATCTTGCACGCAGTGAACCGCGCTTGTCGTGGTATTGAGGGAGTTGAATCTCTAGAGATCGCGAAACGGACGATCAATGGGCTCCATCAAGGAAGCACTACGCAAGAACTAGATGAACTCTCTATTTCAAACGCCGTGCTACTCACGGCTGATGAACCTAATTACTCAAAAGTGGCAGCACGAATGCTTGCTGAAGGCATCCGCAAAGAAGTCGGTCGCGACTTTGCTTTTCGTGATTACGTTCAAAATGCGGCTGAGTTCGGACTTCTCCATGAATCCGTCCTCACTCTAGCCAACCAAGACCTTCGTGCGATCGAATACGCTATTCACCACGAACGTGATGATTTGTTTGAATATTTTGGTCTAAAAACTCTTGCAGACCGATACCTTCTTCGAAGCCCTAAAACGAGAAAGATCATTGAACGCCCCCAATGGTTGTTCATGCGCGTTGCTCTGGGACTCTCTGAGACCATCCAAGAAGCAATCGACTTCTATGACATGATCAGCCAGTTCTACTACATGCCGGCCACCCCAACCCTTTTTAACTCCGGGACCCGCCACCCTCAAATGAGCTCGTGCTACTTGCTCACAGTCGGTGAAGACAGTCTCGAAGGAATCT
>CANHSO010000166.1 GCA_947463705.1 Bacteriovoracaceae bacterium | reverse complement strand
TCAGCTTTGCCCCTGAGGAACTAGGACAACTCTACTCGAAAGCATGGAGCGTTCAGTTCCTGCAAACTTGGTTGGAACAGCATCCTGATCTCACTCCAGTTTTTGGAAATCCATCTGATGCCGGGCAAGTCCACACGCACTGGGACTCAGTCATGCAAGCCGTTGAGTCCGTGCTATTGACTCATCCAGCAGCCATGATCAAAGCCCCCTTTGGAACATCGGGGATGCAAGTCAAACGAGTCACGCAGCTCTCCGAACTTGAAGGTCCGACGGGAGGATGGGTTCGAAGGATTCTAAAAACTCAGGGAAAAATGATTATTGAGCCCTACCTCAACCGAATCGCAGATTTGTCAATTCAACTCAAAATTCAGGAAAACGACACGATTCTCCTCGAGGTTCGTCAATTTATGACGGGCATCCATCACGAGTACCGAGGAACACGAGTCGGTGCAAAAGGATTCCACCTCGGTCCACTCGCCCTCCGCTTTTTGCACGAGGCGATCAGCGCGTGGAAACCTTTCCTCCGCGACTTAGGGCAAGCCATTCGCAAGCTAGGATACCGTGGGCCCGCCGGGGTGGATGCATTCCTATGGAGAACCCCTCAAGGAGAGTTCCGTTTAAAACCGCTCGTAGAATTAAATCCACGCTGGACTATGGGCCGAATCGCCCTCGAAATTGAAAAGCACCTAGCTCCCGGCGTCCGGGGAGCATGGGCGTTTCTACCCATTCGCGAACTCCCTCAACTCGGCTACTCCTCAGTGCAGTGTTTTGTGGAGGCAATGCAAAACCAGTATCCAGTCGTCACAGAATCCCTGGGCGAGAGAATCCGCATTCGTTCGGGCGTACTTTTTACCAACGACCCAAACCAGGCTCAAACCGTACTCACTGCTTTAGTCACATTCCCGAACCCAGAACTCCTTTTAGAGTGGCAAAACCCCGTCATCGGCTAAAAGTAAAAATCGGCGACCCCGGTTCGCAAAGCAGATCCCAAGGGAGGGGAAACCCTCAACCTCCAAGAGCCAGGCCCCAATTTTTTGACCCAAACCTGATTCACACTCTTTCCGGCAGGGAGGGACCAGCTTGAAATCGAGCTGCCACTGCATGTGGAATTTCCGTAAAACTGCGGCGAGTAAGCTCCAATATTAGTATCAGCCATCGAATTTGCACTCAGTGACACCGCCAAAGTACTTGAAAGAGGAGCAGGGAGATAAGACTCGTCGGTCAAGCCAATCCAAACGGGACGACAAACCCCTCCGTCTATCAAGTCATAATTCGGTTCCGTCTGTAGGATGATTTGTGTTGGAGGCGACTGTGCTGTTTGCGAAAATGCCATCAAATAAGAATCTTCTTTAAGCCAGCCAGAAGGATCTTTGACTTTGATCATTGACACTCCTGGACTATCTGACTTCACATAAAACGTGAAGCTCTGCCTCTCTAGTGAAACTAAAGAGTCAGCCGAACTCAAGGGGGTCGTACAAGCCTCATCCTGATAAAACTGAAGGGCGCCCCCAGATGTGAGTCCAGAATCTTGAAGGGTCAACTGGAACGAGTCAGTTGCAGCAAGCGTCGCCGAGTTCTGACTCATATCTTTTAGCGAAACGACAAATGAACCACTACATAAACCGACCCGTCCCCCTCGTTCCAAATTCCCATCCGCATCATAGAGTCCTTGAATGTGAATCGATACCGGCGAAGTCGCTTGATTAATGACCCGAATCATCGAATGAGAGGCAATAGGGTCTAACCCACTCAGCTGGAGTGAGAAATTTAAATCCACTCGGTGCTGGACCGTATTGCGATCACCCAAAATAAAAGTATTCGAAAGATCAGGAATCGAACTTGGACTGGGCTGGAGTAGACTTCCTGCTCCATCCAAGAGGTAAATTGGGTAATAGCCTGCAGCTAAACTAGAGCTTAACGAATAATTCAAGGTAGGGGCCGACCCAAAAATTTCCATGAGAGAATAACTGTCCCAAGACACCGGAGCGCCTGCCCGATCAAAGAGCTGCAGTGACATCAAGGGAGCGGGAGAGGGTGATGCATAAATGAACTTGGGCCCGAGAAGCTCAAGTCTGAATGGCCCACCTGACGGAGCTACCATAGGCCCTGAGCATGCGGGTTGAGCACCCTCAGTTTGAGCACGCAGATAAACCTGACCTGTGAAATTCATTGGAAAAGCAGGATAATTGGCATAACCTTCTCGAATAACAGCAGAATGAAGTCCAGAGTCTCCTCCTTTGAAAACTGTATCATTGCACTGAGAATCATAAGAGTAACTAAAGTACACTAAATTGAAGTCCAATGAAGAGCTCAACTGATCTTGTCCATCAAGGACCTTCACTGCGCCCCCATCGACCTCAGCTCCAGTGAAAGATGGACTGTTGGCGAAAGTCAAATGGATTCCCTCAGGAATAGCAGGTACAATCCCACCCGGAGGACAAAATGCCCGCACTGGACGAGATGAATCCCAGACAGCGCGCATCTCCACCTCAACATCCTCGATCAGATCTACCGTGGTTCGCGCAAGCTCATAAGGATCCCCCAAACCACTTCTCAGTGATTCCGACCCACTTTCAACCGTAGCAAAACTAGGACATCCTACTGAGCTCGTCATCGCAAAAAGTTGAATCAACCGCGAAGGACCTACAGGCACGTCAACAGTCAGCGAATTGTCTCCCACCGACGCCAAACCTACAATCATCCCCACGGGAGCAGAACCGCTCTCAGAGCAACTGTTGATCTGAGAATTTAAAGCAATACCAGGCCCAGAAATATTAATTCCAAAGCATTTGAATTCACTCAGCGAAGTGGGCAACCAAGAGGTTCGATTCATAGAACGGTCAAACGACCGACTCATAGTTTCCACAGAATCGGGAAGGGCAATCGTCAACCTCCGTGTCTCAGGAACTGCTAAGGAACAACCTGAACCCACTAAGACTAGAGCAATCCCGATCGAATATTGAGGAATTAAGTTTATTCTCATGAATTTTAAAATCTTCATGACTCACCAACTCACTTTCACAGTGAGATTTTTTGTCACTCCAGTAGGCAAGGCAGTAACACTCGACTGCTGATTTAAAACCTGTGAGTTGGTAGGAGCGCCCGAAATCCCCAAGTTCGAAATCGTCATTGAAATCGGAGGAGGCAAAGACTGGGTCAATTGGCTGCTCATCATGTCCAACACTCCTCCAGACCCTGCTCTCGGAGCGGAACCTGCAATTGGAGCTGCTCCAGCCGTTGGCGGTGACAAAGCTGCCGTCGCAGATTGAGACTGGCTGGCTGGGCCGCGATCCTTGGTTTTTGCGTCCGCTGATTTCTGTTCGCTCTTTTGCTCCGACTTTTGCTCCGACTTTTGTTCAGCTCTTTGTTCAGACTTTTGCTCAGCCTGCTTTTGCTCCAAGGCACGATCAAAATTCGTGGCTAGAGCAAATGAGGTATCAGTTGACCGAGAC
>CANHSO010000165.1 GCA_947463705.1 Bacteriovoracaceae bacterium | reverse complement strand
GTGATCTACAGCGTACTGAATAGCCTCGATCGTAGGATTTAAATTGACCATTCCCGAAGCGCCCTCGGCGTAATACTTCAGGGGCATAATCGAAACATGATGAGCAACACCACTGACTCCCAATCCAGGATCGAGTTCACCATCAATGATTCCAGCTACATGGGTACCATGACCGTGATCATCGATCGGATTCTTGCCCGGGTTGACAAAATTCTTCCCAAAGATACCCGATTTGGGCTGAGCGGGATCATGCCAAAGGTTTTTGACCAAGTCTCGATGATTGAGATCAATTCCCGTATCGATTACAGCAACCACCACTTCGGGCTTACCTTCTTGAATTCGCCAAGCATCGACCGCACTGATATCGGCACGCGGAACGCCTAAATGAGACCGACTCGAACTGTAGATCCCCCAGTTCTTCAAAGAATTAATTAAATTATCTGAATAGAATTTTTGATTATCTTTAGCAAAAGCAGGATTTAAAGCCGTCAGACTGCCTAGCAGGGCAAGAATGACTAGGCTGTGAATCTTGAAGGCCTCAGACTGTCTTCTTAGAGTTTCAAAAATTCGATTCATAACCATCCCTTTTTAATTTTATCCTGCTCATAAGTTGATCACTGATCTATCTAGACACAGTGCATTACTTAACTAAATCGAGAGCAAAATTCGTGCCCAATTTTATTTATAATTTATCTATTTAATTCAGCAACTTACAGAGTGATTGAACTCTTGAGCTTTAAATGAGTTGACGAAGTTTTAGACAGTTTCAAAAAAAACTGACAATTCATAAGACGACCCCAACCCCCCGCGCGCTGCCCACATGATCAAAATTTTCTCAATTTTCTTAACCTACTATTTTGCTATCTACACAAATATGAGGGAGAGCCCACTGTCTAACCAAGATTCAGTCAGGTGACCAAAAAATCTCCATTTTTTAGGTCCCTAAGTGTCCTAAAAATACGAAAAAAACGTTTTATTTCAGTGGTATAAACTATGGCATTAGACTTGCTTTGAAGACAGGGTGTTGAGTCCTGTGGATGGGTGGACTACCTGTTTTTGAATCCTGAGTAAGGACCCCTCGTATGAAAAAGCTAATTAAACCATTCTTATTGCTTAATATCCTAGGCATTCTCTCCAGCTGCGGATCAATGATGACCCCGAACGGAATCTCAGCCCCTTCGGGCTCTTATGGCGCCCATATTCCGGCATATAACCCGACTCCTGATTCAGACCCAAGAAATTACATTTGTCCCAGTTCACCGAATATCCTTCCAACCAATGACCAGGCATCAATTCAGTTTTTCACAGTCTGTCCTTATAGAGATACCTCAACCGGTACTCTTTTACAGATCGCGCAGGCGAACGCAGTGTCTTTAACCAATCCAAAGATTTGCATTTTTGCCGCTAACCAAGAAACCACCGTATCTAACGGAAGGCATGTGCTCAGACCCACTTGGGTCTCTGACCCTGCTGACCCGACCCAGCCCCTCTTTCGCTGTGTGGATGTCAGCCAACTTCCGGCATTTGTTGCGCTCCCTAGCACAGGACGTGGCCCATGGAACGCTGCCCTTACAGTTCAAAAAGGGTCAGAGGATCAAATGGTTGCTTGCCTTAGGGCACGGAATCCCGGAAATTGTCCACCTTACTCCTTTGGCGCACTTTAATCGAACGATCAGTGAATCACTCGATGCTCGGAATTGTCGTTGCTTCCATACTCCTGCTTTCCAGCTCGGTATCGCTTGACCAGGTTCGTGTCTCGGGTGGGAAATGCTTCAAGAATCTCGATCTGCTCGCGATCTGCGGTCTCACGCGCAATCACCAAATACCAAATATTCCCTTCCTCGCCCGGAAAGTATTTGATGAAATGGTAGAGATGTCTCTCATCTTCCTCAAAAAGCACAATGCTCCAGACCTCGTCTGGAGTCTGCAGAGTCGCATCCATACATCCCTGGTAAAGCTCGAATTCCTCTGGCGAGATGTCGTCTTCTTTTCTGTCCTGCCCTAGCTGGGCGCGAATGGTCTCATCTTCAGTCCATGAGTCGGCCAGGCCATCTGTACTGGAGGCTTGAAGCTCGTCTGAAATCGCAGCGGGGGCACTTTCGAGGGTATCCAACTTTTTGCCCCGTCTAAAAAAATCAACGAGCATCGGATCGCGGGTAGGAAAAGCAACAAAAAGGAAACTCGGTTCACCTCGTAAGTAGAGACAGACGCAAACACACCAGGATTTTTTGCTCCCAGTATTAAACTCAGAAATCACGCTATAAACTAAGTCTCCGGACGACACGAGTTCACACCAAATCTCATCTGGCTCTTGTAAGGTGACCCAACGGAGATGGGACAAGGCCTCACGCTCAGAAATCGAAAAATCGGAAGGAGTCACTCGACTGAGGTAATCCCGTTCTAGTCTCTCAACTTGAGGAGAGAAAAACTCAGAGATGCATTCTTCGGAGCAAAACGTCCGTTTTTTTTCTTCTTCGACAAAAAGTACCCGGGTATCCGTACCTAACTTCTGATGACAGGAGAAACAGGCCCCCCCACTCACCCGCACACGACCTACCACCTTTGGAGACTGAGCCCTCCTTGAAGATTGAGACGAGTCACTCCCTCCTGCATCCCCTGGATGCTCGCCACGCTGAGTCAGTGCACGCGAGGCAGAATTTGTGGGTCTATTCCGTACCCTTTTACGGCGTTCCATGCCTTTTTTTGTAGAAGTTCGCTTCATCTCATAATTGTACTTGGGGGTTCCGCAAGGAGTCAAACCAACTTGGTGTCCTAATTGACACAGGGAAAATTTTGCCCGTCTTGCAAGTCTGTAACTCCACGAATATCCTTAGGAATAGGGGTATCTTATCCAAAGAAGGGAATTATTTCATGTCTGTGTCATCTATTCACGGCGGAGGCACTTATTCGGATGATTATCCCGCCTATCGAGCACACGAAGCAGAACAGGAAGCAGAAGCTCGAGTAAAAACCGCACAAGATCTCATTCAAAAAACTGAAGTCGAAGAAAGTTCCGCAATCGATCACCTCCGAGATCGATTCGAAAAGACTTATGAGCTTCAAAACTCCAAACATACAGAACTTCTCGAAGACCAAAAAATGAGGGGATACGAACAAATTCGCGATCTGCAACGAGCCCAACAGGCGGAGCTTTATCGCACCATTCGGGAGGGGCAGAACTACCAAGAGAAGACCGAACAAGAAACTCGGGCTGCCGTCAGAAATATAAACACCGCAAGTCAAACCCAACTCAATGAGGCCCTCAACGAAAGAACTAATCGAATCGATTTTGAAAAAGCAAAAAGTGAGGACGAGCTTCAAGCAATCCAGCTTCAAGCGCAAAATAGCATCAGCAAAATCCGTGAGGATTCACAGCAAAGAGTACAAAAGATTGATCAAGAGAATCGTGAGTCGATTCAACAACTCAAAGAAAACAGTCAAGAAATTCAAGCGAAAGCACAGATCAAAAATGAGTTATTTTTAAAAAAGACT
>CANHSO010000164.1 GCA_947463705.1 Bacteriovoracaceae bacterium | reverse complement strand
GTTTTCTGATTTCCAATGCCCTTACTGCTCTAAGGCTGCAGAAACTGTTTCTCAGCTGAAGAAGAAGTATGGAAATAAGATCAAGTTAGCATTCAAACACTTCCCACTTCCGATGCATCCAAACGCCAAGGGTGCTGCCGAAGCTTCGATGTGTGTTCATGATCAAAATGCCGACAAGTTTTGGTCTTACCACGATTTGCTTTTCAAGAATCAGGGATCCCTGGGTGATCAAGCAAACCTTCAAAAGTTTGCAAAAGATTCTGGTGTAGATGCCAAGAAATTTGAAGAGTGCATGAAGTCTAAGAAATTCGCTGGCTATGTTCAAAAGGACTTAGAATATGGTGAAAAATTGGGTGTCAGATCGACTCCTACTTTTTTCATTAACGGACAACTCCTTCAAGGAGCAGTTCCATTTGAAAGCTTCGTTGAAGCGATTGAAGAAGAACTAGCTGATAAAAAGGGCTAAACTCTGATTTAAAACTTCTGGTTTGAGTGGCGATCTAGGAGTCCTAGATCGCCATTTTTTTTGCTCTGCGAAGAGAATTAGGCGTTGAGCATTTTTTCAAATTCTTCGACTAGGTCTGTGTCAGGAGGAGTCTCTGGTGATGCCTGAGCGGCCGCCTGAGTAGGTGCTACCTGCTCGGTGGTGGCGCCGCTGGCTGGAGCAGGCTCGGTAGGCTCGGATGGAACAGGTGCAGCTGAAATAGGTGTAGCGGGCTGAGTGTCGACTTTTGAAGCTGGGGGTGAGGCTTCGACGATTGAAGGAGCGACGTCGGCTGCCGCAGTCGTAGCTTCGACTGTTTCCTTAAGTGCTGATAGCTCCTTAATGACCTCATCCGCGACTGGATCTGGCGTAACAGAGGCTGCGGGCGATTGAGGGGGCGCTGCTCCAGCTGAGCTTGATCCCGACTGTTGATCGAGCTTCGCTTTCATTTCCTTGTTTTCGCGCATCAGTTTGCTGAGGTTCACTAGGTCGTCTTCTATGACACTGTATTCTTGAAGTTTACTTTCCAGTTCTGTTGCTCGGGCTTGGAGCTGTTTAAAGGCTTCTGCGTCAGCTCCTCCTCCTGTGTCTGCTTTCTGTTCGGCTTCGGCCTTTGCCTGCGTCAGAGCATTGATCTGTTGTGCTTGATCATTAATTTTGAGTTGAAGGAGCTCAATTTGACTTTGGGCGTCGCTCGAGATGCCAGCACTCGGGGTTGCTGCTGAAATGCCATGCCCTACTGATATTCCCATCGGAGGGTGATTATGTGAGGTAAAATGGGGCGCATCTTTGGATGCGTTTAGGCCGAAGAGCTGGGCTCGGAGTTGTTCCGCGCTAAAAATTAATTCATTCAGGTAAGCTTTCACTGGTCCAGAGGGAAGATCTGTCTCGATCGATCCATACTTTCGTTTGCGAAGAATCCAAAAGGCCGCATAGGCGCAGATGAGGATAAAAATACCACCTGCTTCGATGATCAGGGCTTCAGGAGTGAATTGGGCAAGAACGTGGATCCATGATATCATACTGTACTAGTGTAGAAATAATCATGCTGCCAGTCTATTTAAAAATAAATACCTACTTTTCACCGACCTCGTGGAGTAATGCGGCGTGTAAAGTTGAGTTGGATGCCAGAAGTGTTCGGTCCTCTAAGTGAAAAGGCTCTCCTCGGAAATTCGTCACCTTCCCTCCAGCCTCTTGAACGATGAGCGATCCTGCAGCAACGTCCCAGGGTGAAAGATTTCGTTCCCAGAAGGCATCAAAAACACCCGCGGCAGTATAGGCTAGGTCAAGTGCTGCACTTCCGGGGCGCCTGACGGCGCGTGCAACACCCGAAAGTTTTTCAAAGGCATTCATCTCTTTGTGAAGGAGTTTTTCTTTCTGGTACGTAAACCCGGTGGTGAGCAAAGAATTTTTAATCTTAGAGGTAGAAGAAGTTTGAATTTTTCGACCATTCCGAGTGGCGCCTTTTCCCTTTAAAGCCAAATAGGATTCGTCGAGGATGGGGTGATAGATCGTACCGGCTACGATTTCTCCATCCCATTCAGCCGCAATTGATACGCAGAACATGGGAAAACCATGAACAAAATTGGTGGTGCCATCGAGTGGGTCAATAATCCAGCGTCCTGGGCACTGTGCCTGTTCAGGTTTTGCCTCCTCCGTGAGAAACCCAAATTGAGGAATCCCTTTTCTTAAGATTTTGACTACGGCATCCTGCGCTTCAAAGTCGGCGTTGGTCACCAGGCCTGCACCCGGCTTCTCGGAGATCCGAAGTTTACTCCGATAATGGCGTCGCAAGACTTTGCCAGCCGCTTCGGCTGCATCAAGAATGAGATCTCTCATTCGATTCAGTGGGGGACGCATGCCGAGGGAGCGTGAGGGTTGAACTCGCTTTGAAGGGGCTGCTTTTTGCCTTTTTTGTCTCATAAGACTCCTGCTCTTTAGGATTCTGTTATATGCTCATGTGGATCAAGATCGCTAGTTTGGAGTGGATGAGATGTTAGAAAATACAGAATCGCTATTACCGGGGCTATCTCATGATGGGCAATCCCGAGTTATTTGCGTGGGTTTAGAAGAGGATTCCTTGAATGAGCTCGACCGATTGCTCACCACCCTGGGGGTGGAGCCGGTGGGAAGGATTCTCATTGCTTCGAAGCGGATTAATCCCGCCACGTATATTGGCAAGGGGAAGATCGAAGAAATTCAAAAACTGATCGAAGAGCTTTCTGCAAAAGCAGTCATTTTCGATGTCGAGTTGTCGCCCAATCAGCTCAGAAATATCGAGAAAGAGTTGAAGCTGGCCATCCTTGATCGGCCAGGGGTGATTATTGAGATTTTCTCTCAGCACGCCCGAACCCGTGAGTCAAAAACCCAGGTGGCCTTGGCTCGTTTGCAATATCTGCTGCCTCGCTTAAGCCATTTCTGGACTCACTTTGAGCGGCAGCGAGGGGGGGGGACGGGGAGTCGCGGGATGGGTGAAAAGCAAGTCGAGGTCGATCGACGACTCGTGAAAAACCGAATCTCCACTTTGCGCGAACGCCTTCGTTCGATCGAAAAAGAACGAAATGTTCAGCGAGCGGGGCGCAAGGATGTTTTGAAAGTTGCCCTAGTGGGCTACACTAACGCAGGTAAGTCGACTCTCCTCAATGCCCTGACGCAGAGTCATGTCCGTGCCGAGGATAAGCTTTTTGCAACCTTGGACGCCAGTGTTCGGGCCCTGAATCCCGATAGCAATCCGCCTTTGGTGGCAATTGATACCGTCGGATTTATTAATCGACTTCCGCCGTCGCTCGTTGCTTCATTTCGCTCAACCTTAGAAGAAGTAAAAGATGCGGATCTCTTACTGCACGTAGTGGATGCCAGCCACTCGCAGGCACGAGAGCAGTGGGAAGTGACTGAAAAAGTTTTGGAGGAGCTTGAAGTTCACGGCAAACCTCGAATCACCGTACTCAATAAAATGGATCAAGTATCTAGCGCTGGAGTTAGAAATCAGCTCCGTCTGATTGCTCCTGGGTCTGTCGCGGTTTCAGCTTTTCGGGACGAAGACGTCAAACGGCTTCGCGAAGTGATTATGACTCACTTTGAACAGAAAATGGAAAC
>CANHSO010000163.1 GCA_947463705.1 Bacteriovoracaceae bacterium | reverse complement strand
GACTCTGTGATTGCCGCGTGCACGTGATCCAAAAAGAATGATTTCGTCGGGGTTGAAGTCGTGAATCATGCGCTGAACTAGACTTTTAATCGAGTCTGGAAGCGCGTGATAGGCGGCAGAAAATGTTGAGCTTTTCATATTTCCTCCCCTACGGAGTCAACTCTTATCCTAAACGTACCCAATCCGCCTACCAAATCGCTCGCTGCTTCGCCAGCGACTCGCTAGAGTTGAGACTGAAGGACCCGTTCAGACGGCGCTGTTCTCTGCGCGGGCTTAGATGTTTCCTTCGATCTCATTGCTGGCAAGCGAGTCACACGGCTGAAAAGCCCTAATTTTGGATCAGTTAAGAACTGAAACAAGAGCTTAGACCAAGATGTATGATAAAAAAGAGTGTCATACATCTCTGGCGCTAACGCCTTTAACTGGGGAAGTCGGGACCATGGGACCCGCATCATGTCATGATGCTCGTTATGATACCCCACGTTGAATGCTAGACGATTAAGAGGTCCATAATAAGAGTAAGTTTCCTGCTTTTGAAAAAGAACATAATGCTCTTGAATCCAGCGAGCACCCACGGGATGCAAACCGATTGAAAACACACTTGAACCAATCAAGTAAGCCAAAGCCCCCCAGCCAAAAAAGTAAGTCATTGCAAACAAGAAGGAGAGCTCAACAACGTAGTTCAAAGCAACCCAGCGATTCATTAATTCAATCCCCTTCAAGTAGGGCACTCGAAGCAGCTGAGACACAAAATAACAAAGATACCACAAGGACTTTTTGAGGGTCGAGTTCCCCACCCATTGAACTTCGAATGGCCTTGGCAGATCTGCGTCGCGGTCCAACTCACCTTGATACAGGTGGTGCTTAATGTGAAAAATCCGGAACGAAATTGCAGAAGGAAAAATAATCGGCAGATTAGCAAAGATCTGCATCAAACTATTAGCTAGATCGCCTTTGAAGACAAGATTGTGTGTGCATTCATGAATCAAAACCCAAAGAGCATGATTAGCAACCGCTCCGACGGTGTAGGTACCGAGCAAGATCAACCACCAGGGTTGACCTGCAAAAACCACTGCGCAGGCAATTTGAAGTGCTACAATCCCCAAAATATACAAAGAGGTTGAAGGAGTATTTCCGATTAACTTTTTGACTTCCGGATGGTTTTTTAGAATTTTCTGGGTTCTTGCCAGGTGGGGCTCAGGGTAATCTACCTGAATCATTTTGAAAGACTGTCTATTTGCTGCGCTCACAGAAGAAACCCTCACAATCTTAGTAGAAAAACAGTTTTTACTAATTCTGCGAACAATAGTATAATGCGCTTTTAAAAAACGAAAGAACCAAACGTGAAACCTGAATTTAACTCGTCTCCCTATTTCAAAGGCTGGGCCAAGCCTGGACCTGTAATCGAACCCTCTACTGATCCTCTTCTTCAGGCAACTCCGGACGAGACTTTAGACGCCTTATCGGGGCACTACCGTATTTTCCAGCTCAAAAAAGGACATCGCTACTCAACTGACGATGTCCTTGCAGCTTGGTACGGTACGACTTGGTGTCCGAGTGCAAGTCGCGTCCTTGACCTAGGGAGCGGAATTGGATCAGTCGGTATGACCGCCGCATGGAGACTCCAAGGCGCTCAATTCGTGACGATTGAAGCGCAAGACATCAGTGTTCAACTGGCTCGAAAATCTGCGAAATTCAACCAACTCGAAAGTCGCTACGAAATCCGCCACGGAGATTTACGAGATCCCAATATTCTGCGCGCAGATGAAAAATTTGACTTGATCTTAGGCAGCCCACCTTATTTTCCCCTCGATGCAGGGATTCTGGGCGACCACCCTCAGAAAGTAGCTTGTCGATTTGAAGTTCGCGGTACCATCGCCGATTATTGTCAAACCGCGTCTCACCACCTCAACTGGGGTGGAGTATTTGCCTGTGTTTTCCCCGTCAACCCAGACGAACAGAATCAACGAGTCATCGACGCGGCTCAAGCGGCAGGCCTCTCGATCATCCGCCGACGAGATATTGTTTTTAAAGAGGGCGAAAAACCCCTGATTGGACTGTTTGCGATGGTCCTTTCTGAACATTTGCCAGAGCACTTTCGCAAACAGACGTGGGCAGAGCCGCCACTGACCATCAGAACTAGCACAGGCGCCCCTCATCCTGAGTACTTGGCTGTCAAGCTCGCAATCGGCTTACCACCAACCTATTAAGTTTACGGAATGAGTTAAGGTTCTGAATGTCGTCGCTTAGTTTTCTGCCAGAGATCATAAACACATCGAACGGCGAGCTTCTGTCTCAAATCTGCTAAACCGATCGAGCCACCTGGGCTATAAAAAGTATAGGCGAACTCTCGTGATTCCGAGAACTCCGAGCTTGACCAATACCAACTGGCACCATCTCTCGGAAACAAATGACCTTTAAATTTGTCTAAAAACAGCCCCCCGTCACTGCTGTGGTCGTGCTCAGGGTCACTGACCCCCAAATCTCGACTCAGCGCCCAAAAATCCTCTCGAGTCGGCAGGCGACCTCCACGACCTCTACAAAACTTTTGAGCTCCACGCTGACTCATCCAACTAGGGGCCACGCCGCTCCAAACCAAGATGCGCCTTTTTTCTGCCCACGACGAGGAACTAAACGAGGCCCCCAGTTCCTTAAAAAGCTGTTCAGGTCCGAGCTGAGATTCATACTCTAGATGAGGCCGCTTTTTGTCAATTCGCTCACAGTCCATTGCAAACGCCTGGCGCTGCCCTCGACCCGCGATATCGCTATTCAGCAAAAAGATAGCAAATCCAAAAAAATAAACTAATGAAGTTAAAGGACTTCTTAAGGAATTTTTCATTTCTGACTGCCTTCTAATACAGATGAGCAAATTCTTCCAGAAATCTGTCGCTAAATTTTAGTCGTGAGCGAGTAAGGACTAGCTTCTTGTCAGCCAAGAATTAGCCTTCAGAAGAGCCGCTGAATCACCTACTCACTCACGATTAATAGAAGCTAGTGCCGGTACTTTTTCGCGGCAATTCGCTTCATTGGCCCTTCGAGACGCGACGAGTCTCTGAAGGTTGGGAGCTTCTCTTTGAATCGACTTTCTTCCTGACTCAACTCCTTGATACTTGCATCGAAGTCGATCTTTCCTTCTTTCGGAACCCGAATTTCAGAAAGTCGCTGATCAATAGCAGCACCAGCAGGAGGTACGGATGCTTTAGAAATCGATAAAATCATTACGCCAATCATCAATCCACCACAAAAATAGATGAATTTCTGCATGGTTATTCCTCGCTTTACTACTCAAGTCTTAAAAATAATCCTAATATTAAAAGGAGCCTGCTAGACGTCTGGTCCAGCGTGCTCCCACCCGAGCTTCACTGCTCTAGGCCCGGCTGCATGAGCAAGAGCAGTGCCAACTTCAGTCACTCATGTAACACTTTGATTTTTAAAGATTTTGACTTTCAAGCGAACAGAAAACTGATTTGGAACTTGTCTAACTTTTAGACATCTGACAAACCTCTAGACAATCATGCAACGATCCATCCGTTTGAACCGAGTTCGACAGAACAATTTGAAAGCAATTACCGTTGAATTTCCATTTCGAAAGCTTTC
>CANHSO010000162.1 GCA_947463705.1 Bacteriovoracaceae bacterium | reverse complement strand
TCGACGTTGGCAGTCATGCGAGGCTTGCTGAAGTAGACTTCAACCGGATTACCCTTGGTGAGTTTTGCCAGATGCTCGTTGATCTGCTCTTGGCGCTCAGCTGATTTAAGGTAAGCAACAATCTTTTCCTTAATCTGAGGGTTCACATTACTTTCTGGAATATTGCGTTGAGCAATAAATTTCTTGATCTTATCTTCGCTAATTTTAACGTCTTTCGCAATTTTCTTATCGATGTATTCTTCCATCGACATATTAGCTTGTTTAGCTTCTGCCCCGACGAGCTTGTCCAGCAAAAGCTTTTCCATGCGATTCATCCTCAGCTCATATTCGCGCTTCTTAAGGTCGAAAAAATCAACCTTATCGTCGCCAATCAGAGCTTCTTCCGTAATCTCTTCATTACCGATTTTTGCAACGATCCCTTGTTTAGGAGCGTCTTTATGAACAAAATTAATTCGGGCTTTTGCACTCTGAGTGCAAGCCGTAATCATGCCAAAGGAAGCGGCTAAAACTAAACCGCTTACCACAGCTACTGGTAGTATTTTTTTATTGATTGAAACCTGGCTCACGTGAATTGCCTCCAATCCCAAGAGGGATTTTCTTTAGAATAGTTAAACTTCGACTAGTGTCTACTCCAAGAGAGTAAATCGGTCTGGCTCAGCATGCAAATCAAAACTCTCTGCACAAGGCCAAAATCAGAGACTCCTTACTAAATCATGAAGTCTAATAAGTCCAAGCCAATTTCCATCAGAATCAAGGATCGGAAGTACGGAAATTTGGCTTGCGCGATTCTCCATCAACTCCATCGCTGCCTGGGCCATCATCTCAGATGAGGCAAACACAGGATTTTGAGTCATTACATCCTTGGCTTTTAATTGAAAAAATCGCTCACGGTGCTGAAGTGATCGCCTTAGATCACCATCTGTAATAATTCCTAAGAGCTTTGTACCGTCAACAACCAAGACTGCTCCCAGCTTTTTCTCTGTGCTCGCAATAATAATTTCGTCCATCGTCGCATCGAGCCCAACCCACGGAACATCACTCCCGCGGTGCATCAAGTCAGAAACTCGCAACTGGAGTTTACGTCCTAAAGCACCACCAGGGTGATTTAGCGCAAAATGCGATGCGTTAAATCCCCGCAACATCATCAAAGCCATCGCTAGAGCATCACCGATGGCTAAAGCCAAAGTCGTGCTCGAAGTAGGCGCTAAATTATGCGGACAAGCCTCTGCCTCCACCTCAGCTCGAATCCAAATGTCGCATTGTTTTGCTAACACTGAGGAGGGATTACCTCCCAATCCTATCAATTTGATGCCTCTCGCTTTTAACGACGGCAAAAGTCGAATCACCTCATCGGTATTGCCAGTATGACTTAAAATCCAAACCGCATCCTGGGACCCAAGTAACCCCAAATCTCCGTGTAAAGCCTCAGTTGGGTGCAAGTAAACAGCAAGGCTACCTGTACTACAAAGCGTAGCTGCAATTTTCTGAGCCACCTTACCCGACTTACCTACTCCGGTGACAACGATCTTCCCACCTGCATCTAGCGCCTGGCCCGAAACCAGCACTGCCAGCTTGACCTGCTGAGCTGCTGGACCCGACGAATCTGACAGGGTTCGCTCCATCCTAAGAATGGACTCGCCTTCCAAGCGGAGCACTCGACTAACTTCAGAAATGACATCCATTTGCTTCATAGAGCGACACTGTCTCACAACTTCAAATGACTTCCCAGCTCAACCCCACCTGCTTTCTCCTTGCGACCCTTCTTTTCCCAAGAGACAATCAGAGGAGATGAAAAAGCTTCGTATCTTCACCGCAACTCTCATCGCCTCACTGACTTTCACATCCTGCATGAGCGCCTACATTAAATCGGTCGGGGGCAATACCACTCCAATCCTCGAGCGCACGTATCTCGCAGATTTTAATATTGCCTGGCAGGCCACTCTCGAAGCCCTAAAAAATAATCGCCTCGATGTCTCCAATCGAGATGGTGGATATATCCAGACACAATGGCTCGACAATACGGCAGAGAGGAATTTCGTCGATCCATTTGGGGATTCAGCGTCCTATCTGAAAGCCCAACTCCGTCTCAAAATTTCATTTGAAAAGGGTAAATTCAAAGGAAGACCCAGCGTCCGCATCAAAGTAGCCAAAGAACAGTTAGTTCAGCAAGACGTTCTCGAAGGGTGGCGACTCATCGAAACCGACACAGTTGAAGAAAAAACATTACTATATCGTATTGGTCGGATTATCTTAGTCATGAATAAAATTACTCAGGCTGAAGATGAACGGGCAAAAAAAGAAATCCAAAATACCCACTTCTAACCTGAACTCCACATCGGCAAAAATATCCAACACTAGGAAAATTTAGCTCACTTCAAGATTCGATTCAAACCAGCAAAAACTTAAAAAGTCGGAAAAAATCAAAATTGAACAACCATTTCAACCACTAAAAGTTTTTAAAATACCATTTAAATTTATACTTAAATGGTATAAAAATTGCTTAATCCTCCTCGGAGGATAAACTATGTCCAGCGTTTCATCCAATTCGGATTCAATCGCATTGCAAAAGCATTACAATAAAGCCTACCGTGACTTAGAGGAGGCCAAAAATGATGAAATCAGACGAGGACAAAAGCAACATAACCAGGAAATTCAACAGCTCGAATCCAGTTATAAGACAGCACTGAACAAGAAAGATGAGGAAGCAAATCAAATTGCAGAAAATATCCGCAACAAAGCCGCTGAAGCCAACGATGCTGACAGAGAAAGAGCACGAGAATCGATCGAACAACTTCAAAGAGAAAGTTATAATAGCCGAGGACAACTTGCCTCTGCAATTCCCATATCAGAACATCAAAAGCGCATCCAAGAGTTGGTAGATGGAAGCGAACGAAGACACCTAGAAGACTTAGCTAACTCTCACCGCAAAGAGGACGATTTACACACCAGAATCAACGAAGTCCGAAGTCAGGCCAGCGACGACCTGAAAACCGCCCACGATAAGCACACCGCACAGCTTGACGAATACGATGCAAACAGCAGGCGCCGGACCGCAATTGAAACCGAAGAAACCACAAAAAAAATCGAAGAAATGAGCAACTTCGTTAGAAATGAGCAAAAAAATCAAAAAGACGAGACTCGGCGAGTCGAAGACACCTACTCTCGATACCTTGACGGCCTTAAGAACAACCTAGAGTCAAAAGATGGGCACTACAGAGACCAACTCAGAACCAGCCTCCGAGAGAAAGATGAATTTCTAGCTGGCACACTGTCCAAACAAAACCTTGAAAACCGACAATCTCTGAATGATCTCACTAAAATCTACTCCACTCAGATTGACCAACTCAACCAAGAAAAGAAAGCACAAGACCAAGCAGCAGCAGCACGGCTCCAAAGCACAGTGCAAGACGATCATGACCGTCTCCAATCCACGATGAAGAAACAGGCTGACACTCACGAAATGGACCGGCAACACGTCTCCAGCTTAAACGATTCCCGATTCAAAACACTTGAAGATGACTTCAAAAGAAAGACCCACCTCACTCAAGTTGATGAAGTTCCACCCGAGCTCGAACAAAAAATCAGAGAGGGCGTGATCAATC
>CANHSO010000161.1 GCA_947463705.1 Bacteriovoracaceae bacterium | reverse complement strand
GTCGGAAAAAATGAATTAATTTTAGACGAGCCAGAGCTCAACCACTTCCTCGACATGACGGCTTATTACCCGTGGGATGGCAAGCACTACCCCTTCGATTAAAAGGATCGTGCCCTGTGACTCAGCTACTTATAAGGAAAGGCATAGGGGCTAGACCAAAGCCGGTTGAATACTCGATCTAAATCAGTAATCGCTTTTGGGGCATGAATGACTGCGCCTACATTTCTGGAACTCAAAAAGTAATTTTCGCTCCAGTTCTCAGAGCCAATCCAACTGACTTTTTGATCCACAATCATATATTTTGAGTGAGCGAGACGTGCGTAGTCCAGTGGCCCACCTGACCATTGCGGAAACTCGATCTTTTTAACCTCAATTCCTGGGGTCGCGGTCAATTTGGTAATCTCGTCGCTATCCATTTTGAATGAGGCTCGATCCAATAAAAGCTGTACACGAACTCCTCGACGAGCTGCGGCTTGAATCGCGTCGTGAAGTACCAGCCACCGCGATGGCCCCCCCTTCCAGAATCGTGTAGAATACTGGTACATCTGGACCTGGATCGATGACTCAGCCTTTTGAATCATCGAAAGGAGCTGGTACAATGTCGACTGCAAGCCGAGCGGAAGATCTTGAGACGGTGAAGCTAAAAGTGTGATTAACGTCTCGCTTCTTTCACTCAAAACTTCAAAAAAACTTTTTCGTCTGGGTGAAATCTCATTCAACTTGACCTGAGCATGATTCCAATCATGCTCAAACACCTTCTGAAGGTTTTCTGCTTCACTGGAGTTTCTCAAAACGATCCCAACTTCGTGAATATGAGAGAGAGCTAGCCAGTCAAAGTTTGCGGAGCCCATGTAGGCGTGAGCGCGGTCGACCACAAAAAACTTTGAATGCTGAACACCACCCCCAATTTTAGAATAATCGAGAATACGAACTTCGACCTGATCAAACTTCGAGAGCATTTGAGGGTCATTCGAGAACTTTGAGTAAAAGTTTGAGTCAACCATCACCCTGACTCGCACCCCACGAGCCGCAGCACCTAGCAGCTCGTCTAATACCAAACTCATCCGCTCCCTAGTTCGAGACGAAATATAGAATTGCTCGATATCAATCGAGGTTCTTGCACCTTTGATCAGAGACAACCAAGCTTGGTGAGTACTCTCAATCCCTGGGATTGCCAGATCTGTCTCAAGTGGAAAACTCTGCACGATTTGAACACTTGAATTAGCCCACGCGAAATTTCCAAACAAAACAAAAACCCACACCAGCGGTCGCAGTATTCTCAAAATCATATAGCTTGGATAACAAATCCAAGATAAGTCTCAAGCCTTTTTACAGAACTGTGAGCATCGAGCTGGTCACGGGCTGCTTGAGTGGCGGATTATCATGATATTCAGCTACTTAATGACGGATTATCATGGTGGTCTAAAGGAACGATGCCCACATACTTTAAAAGACAACTCAACCTCAAGACAAGGATGCTCTCGTGGAGAAATTTTTAAAAGCCCTTTCAGAGGGAGAGTTTCAGGTCACGTAAAGCAAACGCGATTTTCAACAGGAGCGTCAATTGACTCAAACCCACACTCCTCAACGACGGCCACCACCGAGACCACCCAGGAGGTGCAGGACTTCTTTACGAGTTTTATCATCATCCCTAAATACGCCGAGCATCGAGCTGGTAATCGTGTAGCTGTTTTGCTTTTCTACGCCGCGCATCATCATGCAGAGGTGATTTGCCTCGATGATGACCGCTACTCCATGAGGATCAAGGACTCGCATGAGCTCGTTTGAAATCTGACGGGTGAGGCGCTCCTGAACTTGGAGGCGTCTAGAAAAAACATCAATGATTCTTGGAATTTTTGAGAGCCCAATAATTTTCGTCTTCGGAATATAGGCGACGTGGGCTTTGCCATAAAAAGGCAGAAGATGATGTTCGCACAGTGAGAAAAGTTCGATATCTCGAACGATGACTAGCTCGCTCGACTCTGCCTGAAAGAGCGCATTACCTACAATCTGATCTACACTTTTTTCATAACCGGAGGTCAAAAACTCCATCGCCTTGGCGTAGCGCTTAGGAGTATCCAAGAGGCCCTCGCGTGAAGGATCTTCACCCAAAAGCTCCAGGGTGGATGCCATATTTTTCATGATTTCAGCGCGTTTTTTTTCTGCCTTGTCCATAGTTCATTCCTTTAAGTGGATTCATTCAAGAATCGTCGAGTCAAAGATGTCTCTAAATTTTCACGCCAGGAGTCCCCTTGAGGGACCCAATCATTCAGTCGGGTCATCACCTCGGGGCTAAACCCGCAAGGCGAAATCAGATGAAATGGGCTTAAGTCATTCACACAATTGATCGCTACACCGTGGTAGGTGACCCATTTTCGGATGGCAACCCCGATGGAGGCTATTTTTTTTTCGCCAATCCATACGCCAGTCGCCCCTTCGCGCACGGCAGCAATCAACTCAGGATTCAACTGATGGCCTAAGTCATTCAATTCATCTACGAAGACTTTTTCGATCTTCCTGAGAAATCCTGCAATATCATGACGAGGCCCAAACCCTTGGCCATCGAGTTTAATGATGGGATAAATCACGAGTTGACCTGGCCCGTGATAGGTCAGATCGCCCCCCCGCTCACTTTCAGCAAACGAGATTCCTGCTGGTATTTGTGCCGGCAACGGCATGTGCCGAGACCTTGGCGTCCCCGTAAACTGAAGTCCCCTTCCTTGAGTGATCACTGAGTGATGCTCAAGAAAGAGGACCGTATCTGAAATCTCTCCGTTCGCCCGTTTTTCAACGAGCTCATGCTGTAAGGTTCGAGCCTCCTCGTAGGAAGTCAAACCCGGGAGAGAACGAAAAATCAACTTCAGACCCTCGCCTGTGCGTGCGGAGCAGCGCTCGGTTTCTTTTGAAAAATATGGATAGCGTGACCGAGAGTCGCCTCAGCAGCTTCCATAAGAGTCTCGGGCAAGGTCGGATGAGGATGAACCGTCAAAGCAAGGTCCTCAACATGTGCACCCATCTCAATCGCCAGAGCAGCCTCGGAGATGAGGTTTGACGCTTCGGCGCCGACGATGTGAACACCGAGCAAACGCCCAGTTTTGGCATCGCCAATCATTTTCACAAAGCCATCCGTCTCGGCGACGGACAAAGCACGACCATTTGCGGCATAGGGGAAATTACCCACTTGAACTTCAACGCCCTTGGCTTTCGCCTCAGCCTCGGTGAGTCCAACCGTAGCGATCTCAGGATCGGTAAAGATCACGGCAGGCATCGCCACTACATCGTAAGCTGTCTTTTTGCCTGCAATGGCCTCAGCAGCAACGATCCCTTCTTTTGAACCCTTGTGAGCCAAAAGAGGTTGCCCTGCAATATCGCCGATCGCGTACAGATGCGGCACAGAGGTCTGCCTTTGCGCATTGACTGTCAAGAAACCCTTGGAGTCGGTCTTGAGGCCGGCCTTTTCCAAGCCGAGATGATCGGAGTTAGGAGTTCTGCCAATGGTGACGAGCACCACTTCGAACTCGTGCTTCTTCTCGGCAGTGCCATCAAAAAGGACCACTTCAACGGATTTAGCCGTCTTTTTGATCGATTTGACTTGGGTTTTCATCAAAACC
>CANHSO010000160.1 GCA_947463705.1 Bacteriovoracaceae bacterium | reverse complement strand
TGTGATTCAAATGGCTTGGGAGGATCGCACCCCGTTTGATGCAATCCAAATCCAGTTTGGTTTAAATGAGGAACAAACGATTACTTTAATGAGAAGGGAGCTTCGACCCGCAAGATTTTCTGCTTGGCGAAAGCGGGTTCATGAAAACGGAGATCTTAAGAATCGCCAATCTCGTGGATTCAAGGTTGGGGCATTTAAATCCCGCAATCAAAGATCGGATGGTTCAATTAAATAGACTCATTAAGAAATCTAACCGAGGGGCGAGTCAATTTTGACCCATCTAGACAACTCATAACGCACCCTACTATCATTGAGGTATGGAGCACTTCAGATCCGAGGAATGTTAAAAGGCACAATTGGCTCGAAGGGGGAATTATGAAGAATCAAAAAATCTTAGTGAGAAGTCGTATGCGAGCAAGGTCCAATCTCTGGGCCATGGGGGCTTCGTTGAGCTTACTGGCGAGCGTTACAACTGCTTGTAATCGGTTCACAGGAGTCACTGAGGTCTCCTCCGTGAGCACAGCTCCAGTGAGCCCAACTCTCAGTAGCAGTCGATTTTTACAAATGACTATGAAGGTTCGCAAGGCCGTCGTACCTAGAGAACTCAAAACCTCATTGATCTATTCTAAAAGTAATTTAAATAAAATGTTTGAACAGGATCAGAATGAAAATCGCATTCAACTCTTTAATCGGACGAATGGTCTCTTAGGCGATGTGAAGGCAAGCCGAAGTTTCGTTCAATCCATTGTAGCGCCTATAGCGACCTCAGCAGTGAAGCCTACCGAGATTGGGGCACCATTTTTGCCAACGGATGGAACCAGGGTGGTCTCTCTCTCATTTTTAACCGCAAGCTAGACACATCCAACAATAGTACTCACAATGGCAAAAATGAGCTGCGTCTGAATATCAACGGAGGATCCCAGAGGATTTCTTACTTTGGAGGACTGGGTACGGTTTGGCATTATTTTAGGGTGATGTCCCAGCGGCAGGAATCGGGCGCCATCGCAGTAGAACTCCAACTTGACCAAACGACCGTTGGCTCTGCCGTACTAGCAGCTGGGTACACCAAACCATTGAACCAGTTGACTTTGGGGGCTATCGAAGCTTCAGATGATCAAGGATCAGAGTTTTTCGGTCACAAAGCGTTCTACCACTTCGGAGGTGAGATTGCTAAGTTTTCGATCTTCTCGGAGGCTCTCTCGGACGAAGAGCTTCAATCCTTTGCTCCAGCTGAATAGTTTTCTATTCAGCCTCGTAACATCTCTTAATCACGGACTGCCTGTCACTCACTCTGACTCGCGTATCCAAAGGGACACTGTCGGCTCTTCACGGTTGATAGTTAAGAAATGAAAAAAGCCGGAGAGCTTGAGCTTCCGGCTTCTTAAACTCTTCATCAAATGGTGGAGCTGAGCGGAGTCGAACCGCTGACCCCCTGCTTGCAAAGCAGGTGCTCTACCAACTGAGCTACAACCCCATTTTTAAAACCAATTTGATGAAACGAGCGAGAACTTAATTACGCAATTTTTTAGAATTAAGCAACTGAAAGTTCAGAATTTTTTCACAGAAAATGCTACTTCAAAACCTATGGAACCGATTACAGCTCTCACCCCAGAAAATTACGCTGGCGGGTTTCTCGTCGATGAAGACCTCATGGCAGGAGTTGCGACCCACCCTGAAGAAAATGGTCAGTTTATTGCCTTTGTCTTGCAACATTCTACCGGAGAGTACTTAGGGTACCAAGCCTTCCCAAGCCTTGAACTTGCGCTTAGGGCGATTAATCAAATCCCACGAGCCTGGACTTTTGAAAAACTCGGAGGCGGCTGCGGAGGCGGAAATTGCGCCACAGGCGGTTGTGCCACCGGTGGCTGCGCAAAAAGCTCAACCCTCAGTTGTCCTCAAAGCGCTCCAGCACTCACGTAAACGTAGTTCATCATCCAGTTACTTGGACTTCGCGCAGCCGCAGAATGGAGCGAGCCTTGCCCGTTTGCTCATCGACGTCAATCACTACGGCGCTATAGCCACCTGGGCCTTCGGCAGGCTCAAACTTCACGGGCCGTTTAGTGAGAAAGCGCTGAATCGTGATCTCTTTTTTCACGCCTATCACAGAATCAAAGCAACCACACATCCCAGCATCGGTTATGGCTGCTGTGCCGCCTGCAAGCACCCGTTCGTCAGCGGTTTGAACGTGAGAATGGCTCCCCACCACGGCACTGACTTTGCCGTCCATGAAGTGAGAAAAAGCCTGCTTCTCGGAGGTGGCTTCGCCGTGAAAATCAACGAGGATGCATTGAATTCCCAGCTCGTCCAGTCGATTAACTTCTCTCTCTGCTGTGCGGAAAGGGCAATCTAGAGCGTCCATGAAAACTCGCCCCATGACTTGAAGCACGCCGAGTCGCAATCCAGGCCTGCGCCGAGACTCAACCACCGTCATCCCGCGTCCGGGAACCCGATAAGCCGGGTGATCCGGATAATTGGCCGGTCGGATCAACCGTGTAGAAGTGCCCATGTAAGGAATAATCTGGCGTTGATCCCACGCATGATTTCCTAAGGTGATGACGTCTACGCCCAATGCGAAAAACTGGTCTGCCATTTCAGGCAAGATCCCATTTCCGTGAGCAAAGTTTTCACCATTCACAACAACAAAGTCAATCTGATGTTGAGGCACGAGTCGAGCCATCGCAACTTGAACTGCATCGCGCCCAGGGCGCCCAAACGTATCTCCAAAATATAAAATCTTCATTTCTTTCCTAATCCTTTTACACTCGTTGCAGTCGCCGTAGTTCTCAGCTCGCGAAGTACGGTCACCTGAATTTGTCCCGGAAAACGAACCTCGCTTTGAATTCTCTCTGCAACGTCCTGAGCAACTCTTTGGACATCAGCATCGGACACTCGAGCGCTGTCGACAAAAACTCGAATCTCCCGTCCAGCCTGAACTGCGTAGGCTTGCTGGACCCCTGGAATTTCGAGTGCAATTTTCTCCATCAACTCAGATCGTTCCAAACCCGCTTGGGTCGAGCCATTGCGAGCGCCAGGACGAGCCCCCGAAAGGGCATCGGCCGCAATCACGAGGTGATCAAGCCATGAGTCGGGAGAAGTTTCTTCGTGATGAGCGGCAATCGCCTGAACCACTTCAGGGCACTCGCCGTATCTTTTCGCAAACTCCGCTCCGGCCTCGGCATGGCCACCGTCATGAGTTTGATCAAGTGCTTTACCGAGATCATGGAGTAATCCCGCTCGACGGGCCAACTGGGCATCAAAACCGAGCTCGGCTGCGAGTGTCCCACAGAGCCCTGCGGTTTCGACAGCATGCTCAAGCTGATTCTGCCCAAAGCTATGCCTAAATTTGAGGGTACCTAAGACTCGGACGATGGCTGGATGAAGTCCGTCAACTCCAAGGGAGAGCGCTGATTTAGCACCCCACTCTCTCGCCTGCTGATCGACTTGGATCTTGGCTTGGGCCAAGCAATCCTCAATTCGGGCAGATTGAATTCTCCCGTCGAGAACCAACATCTCAAGAGCTACTCGAGCCACTTCACGGCGAAAGGCATCAAAACTAGAGATTAAAACAGCATCAGGCGCTTCGTTCAAGAGGAGGTCAACGCCTGCTTTTTCTTCAAAAAAGCGGGCATTACGGCCTTCTTTGCCCACAATTTTGCCCTTAATGCCGTCTTTCAGCTGCATCGGGGAGAATGCCACCCGCGCCACGGTGATGTGGCTAATCGCGTGAGTTGCCTGCCTCGCAACCGCAATACAGAGCAACCGCCTGGCTTGTTCATCTTTGTGA
>CANHSO010000159.1 GCA_947463705.1 Bacteriovoracaceae bacterium | reverse complement strand
TCGAAGAACATACAGACATTGAGTACTTTTTCTCTCAGATTAGAAAGTATCCAGACAAGTCAAAGTCAATCAAGCTATTGAAGGGCGTTTCTGAAAAGCTACGCACTGAGATGCGCGAGCCGAGTCAATCCGAGCCTCAAGAGGAAAAAGCTCAATTTCAAGCTGATGAAGAAGGTTCCGTCGCTACCAGTTAATAGCAAGGGTCATTAGGGACTTTTCAAAGTCTTCTGTTAAAGAGCATTCATGCCATCTTCATGGTCGATCGAATCCCGTTTTAAGGCTGTACTGAAAACTGGTTAGTCGTCACGCTGGGGTGATCGACGCAGGTTTTTCTTTTGTGAGTTCTTGGCTTTATTTGCTTTCACTCGGCGTTGACTGGATCGAGACGGTTGAGTTTTTTTTCGTGCTTTAGGAATTTCTGAGGCGTCAGTGAGTAAATTGTGAAGTTTTTCTAGACAGTCCTCTCGATTGCGTTGCTGATCGCGAAACCGGTCACTGTTCAGCACAATATCGCCTTCAGACGTGATCTTAGATGCGAGATTGTTCAAGAGACGCGCGCGCATCATAGGGGTCAGGCTTGGACTCATCAAGAGGTTCCATCGCAGCACGGCCTTGGTATTGACTTTATTCACATTTTGGCCGCCAGGACCTGAGCTTCGTGCGTAAGTGAACACTATTTCATTCATCGGAATCCTGATCTCAGATCGAATCAACAGCATGGAACTCTGCTCCTATCTAGGGTATGGTATCAGAGAAAACATTATGACAAAAGATACTCGTCTCGTTTACTCGACTGATCCCGCTTTGAATCAAAAGTGCCAAAAATGCAGAGAATTGGTCTCAGAGTGTACTTGCACCCCTGACGTGGACATTAAAACCTACAAGTTTGTCGCGGTCTTGCGAATTGAAAAACAGGGTCGCGGAGGAAAAACGGTTACGGTCATCGATAGGCTTCCAAAAAATGAAGTGTTTTTAAAAAATCTTACCGTGCTCTTGAAAAAGAAGTGTGGCTCAGGTGGAACTTTTTCAATGGACGGCAAAGAAGGCCTGATTGAGATCCAGGGAGATCAGCGGGAGTTGATTCGCACCCTGCTAGAAAAGCAGGGAATTAAGTCAAAAGGTTAACGTCCTCACTGGCCTGAAGGCTGATCCTTCGGTTCCCTGCTTGCGCAGGTTGCTCTCTGGAGGCGCTTCTCGGTAGTTTTCTCTCTTGACTCCACCCCCCAGGAGTAGGCCATACTCTGTGGCCCATGAGAAGTTTTTGTTGGTCCTGTCACCGTCCAGTCGTGGCGTGTTTTTGCGCATTGGTTCGTTCATTTTCGAGTTTCGCAGATTTTGCGCTGGTCGTGCATCCTTCCGAAGTGAAAAGTACGGTGGGTACAGCTTGGATTCTGCGTCGATCCATCTCCAATTTGAAGTGGGTCCGGAGCAGTGGGGTAGGGCTCGACCAAGATCCGAAGTTCCTTGAGCTTCTTAACTCCGCTGATCGAGTACCGCTGGTGCTATTTCCTGGGCCACTTTCCTTTAACTTAAATCGCGATTCTGAAGTGGCGTGGCGCGAGCTGGTGCCGCCCTCAAAGCGGCCACTCTTTATTGTGATCGATGGCACCTGGACTCAAGCACGTTCAATGATGGGGAGGAGTTTGCTTCTTCGCTCTCTTCCTCGGGTCAGTTTTGAAACGGAGCAACTGTCGGAGTATGAGTTTAAGAAACAACCTCACCCAGCCTGCCTTTCTAGTGTAGAAGGGGTACATCGAGTCATCGAAGTGCTTGCGGATCGTGACTGGGGAAAACCTCCGATTTTCCGAGAACATGACCAAATGATTGAAATCTTTAGGGGGATGGTTAAATTTCAGCTCGAACAAGAAAATAAGACGGAAACCCAGTCTCGAATGACAATCGCTGTTGAAGGTTAAGTTGATTTCAAGGTTTTAATTCCGATTGAGTTATTGAAATTGATTCAATTTATAGCGGAAATGGGCGTTTACTCCACCGTTTCGTGCTAATTTCAGAAAAACGTGGTAGAATGCTCGGGCATGACCAATAACGACATCTTACGTAGCGTTCGCTATATTTTGAATGTGAACGAATCGAAGCTCATTGAAATCATCAGTCTCACCGGCTTTCAAGTCAGTAAAGATGATCTTGATTCATTTTTGAAGTACGAAGAAGAAGAAGGCTACAAAAATTGCAGTGACAAAGTTTTGAGCCGCTTTCTCGATGGTTTGGTCATTTTCAAGCGGGGCAAAAACGAAAATGCGCCCGCTCAAGCTTTTGAAATATCTCTCACAAATAATACCATTCTCAAGAAACTGCGCGTCGCATTTGAGTTGAAGGATAGTGACATCATTCAACTCATTGAGAAAGCGGGGCTTAAAGTTTCAAAGTCTGAGCTGGGAGCGTTTTTTCGCAAACCAGATCATCGGAACTACCGAGACTGCGGAAATCAATTTCTAAGAAACCTACTGAAGGGCATGGCCAAATGAGTTCATTTAACGATTTCGATCTACTTCCGACCTTACAAACGACTCTCGATGAAAAGGGACTTACGGTCCCCACTGAGATTCAGGAGCGTGCGATCCCTGCCCTCATGGAAGAGCGCTCCATTGTCGGCGTCTCTGAGACGGGGAGTGGTAAAACCTTGGCCTATGCCTTGCCCATTTTGCACATGCTCAAGAGCATGGAAAACCGAGGATTGCGCATTAACCTCGAAGGGATGCCTCGGGCATGCGTAGTTGTGCCTACTCGGGAGCTGGGTGAGCAGGTGACTCGTGTTTTTAAGCCGTTCACTCATACGACCCGACTTCGCGTGCGGAGTATCCTGGGTGGTACCACCTTGGATATTGCAAAGAGAAACATCGAAGGTCCTTTTGAGATCCTGGTCGCCACTCCGGGTCGCCTCGTTAAGTTGCTGGATCGAGGGTTAATTAACCTGTGTGACGTCCGTACCTTAGTTTTTGACGAGGCCGATCAAATGCTGGATCAGGGTTTTCTCCCTGCTGCAAATCAAATCGTGAGTGCCTGTCCCCCGGTTCGCCAGTTAGCGCTCTTTTCTGCGACGATTAATCCGGCGGTTCAAGAGCTAATCAATCGGCTGTTTTCTGACGCCGAGATCATCCGCAGTCAGGGGAGCAGTCATCTAGTTCCGACGCTTACGACCCAGAATCTTCCTGTGATTAATGGAAAAAGATTCCCTCTCCTTGAAGCCTTGCTAAAGCAATCGAGTCAGGAAGGGACCCTGATTTTCACTAATACTCGAGATCAATGTGATCGGCTCGCTCAAGAGTTGGCCAAGAGTGGGTATCCTTGCTCAATCTATCGCGGGGAAATGGACAAAGTGGAGCGCAGAAGAAACCTTAAGGCGTTTCGCGATGGAAAAGTGAATGTTTTTATTGCAACTGATCTAGCATCGAGAGGCCTCGACATCGAGCACGTGGGACGTGTCATTAACTACCACATGCCTCAACAGATGGAAAACTACATCCATCGTGTAGGTCGTACGGCCAGAGCAGGACGAAAGGGCTTAGTGATTAATCTGGTTACTGAGCGAGATCAGCATTTTGTGGATCAGCTCCATACTATTCAGAGATCACCTGCGAAGAAAACTCCTTCGATCGAGGCTAGGCATTAAATCGCTTCAGGTGGCTCGAGGTTAAAAAAACATGACAAAATTACATGTAATCGTAAAAAACAATTCAACTCCTAGGCCTGTGGATCAATCCTCATTCTCCGTGATTGTGAAAAAGCCTTCATTCTCAAGAGGGTCGGAAAGATCTTCATTCTCAAGAGGGTCGGAAAGATCTTCATTCTCAAGAGGGTCGGAAAGATCTTCATTCTCAAGAGGGTCGGAAAGATCTTCATTCTCAAGAGGGTC
>CANHSO010000158.1 GCA_947463705.1 Bacteriovoracaceae bacterium | reverse complement strand
TAAGCCCAGTTTTTTTGAAAACTTTGAAGCTGCTCTGGCCAAGCTCATCGAATTTGAGTCGCTTTATGACGGGTCTGAAATCCATCAGGCAGGAATGATTCAAGCCTTCGAATTCACGTTTGAGCAATGCTGGAAGGCAGCTCAAAAAAAAGCTGGTGTAGAGGGACTGGCTCTCGCGAGTCCGAGAAAAGTTTTTGAATGGGCGATGGCCAATCACTGGATCTCCACAACTGCTGAAAACATTTGGCTGCAGATGCTCAGCGACCGCAATCTCACCAGTCATACTTACCGAGCTCGAACTGCCCAAGAGGTGACCACTCATATTCTGACAACCTACATTACGGAGTTTAAGCTCATACTGAAACACATGAAGAACTCATGAAAGATTTAGCTCGCTCGAAAGATGCGGCAAAACGAAATCAAACGGCACGGACGTCTAAAGTAGCTCTGAAGCCTCAGCTAACACAAGACTTGTACGCTTCATAAATTAAGGTTGGAAACAGGTCATCTGAGTCGCTGGCGAAGCAGCGAGCGATCTGGTATGGATGCGGTGTGATTCACATCCAAAATATCAGCAAGCAGTACGGTTCTAAGGTTCTTTTAGAGGGAGCGAGCGCTCAGTTAGGGCATCGCTCCCGGGTGGCTTTAATCGGTCCTAATGGAGCCGGTAAAAGTACTTTGATCCGGATGCTTTTAAGTCAGGAAGCACCAGACGACGGCAAAATTACCCGAGCTTCCCACCTAGCGATCGGCTACCTAGCTCAGGATCTCCCTCGGCTGAGCGGAAAAACAGTGCTCTCCGAAGTGATGCGGATGGACGGGCGGCGAGAAGAGCTTTTTGGGACAAAAGAAGAGCTTGAATTAGCCTTATCCGAGAATCCCCACGATGCAGAGATTTTAGAGCGCTATGGCCGAATCCTAGAGGAAGTAGAGCACCTCGATGAAGCCCGTTTAGAAGCTCGAGCAAAACAAATTTTAAGCGGAATTGGATTCCAAGAACGGGACTATGATCGCGAGCTGACTGAGTTTAGCGGCGGCTGGCTGATGCGTGTCGCGCTTGCGCGAATTCTATTGATGGACCCTGATCTTCTTCTTTTGGATGAACCCACCAATCACCTGGATTTGGAATCTCTGCTTTGGCTCGAAAATTTTCTGAGGCGCTTTCGGGGAGCTCTGCTCATGATCAGTCATGATCGAGCGTTTCTTAATCGTCTCGTCGAGGAGGTTTGGGAAATTGATCAGAGCCAATTGATTTCTTATCGGGGGGACCTCGATTCGTATCGTGCGCAGAAGGCTGAGCGTTTGGCTGTGTTGGAAGCACAGTATGAAGGTCAGCAGTCTAAAATCGCCGAAATTGAGAAGTTTGTCGCTCGCTTTGGAGCGAAAGCAACGAAAGCGCGCCAGGCACAGAGCCGGTTGAAGCAGCTCGATAAAATGGACCTCATTGAGCTGCCTGAGTCAAGATCGTCGATTCGATTTCGGTTTCCGCCGGCACCTGATAGTGGACGAGAAGTCATCAGCCTTCAAGGGTTGGGAATGAACTATGGAGATCATCTGATTTTCAAGGATGTCAATTGGACCCTTCAAAGAGGTTCGAGAGTGGCTATTGTGGGCGTCAACGGAGCAGGTAAGACCACACTTCTTAAACTCCTGACCGGAAAGGCCAGCCCCACTCAGGGGCGAGTCAAGCTTGGACATGGAGTTCAGGTGGGTTATTACGCCCAGCTGCAGGCAGAGAGTTTGGATTTAAAAAAGACAATCCTCCAAGAATTAGAAGCGGTGGCTCCCGAAATGCCGATGAGTCAAGTTCGTGGAATCGCGGGTGCATTTTTATTTTCGGGTGACCAAGTTGAGAAGAAGTGTGGTGTGTTGTCCGGAGGCGAAAAAGCTCGTGTGGCCTTAGCTAAGCTCCTCCTATCACCTTCAAACTTTTTGATTCTCGATGAGCCCACCAATCACCTGGATATCGAGTCCAAAGAAATCTTGCTCGAAGCCCTAAGGAACTATAGTGGCACTCTCTGCATTGTCTCTCATGATCGAGAGTTTATGGGGCCTTTGGTGGATTCGGTTCTTGAATTAGTGCCGAGCTCCCTTCGTGCGCAGGGCACTCAAGTCATTCAGCTTTTGGGAGCGTATGATGATTACTTGAGAAAGAAGCAGGAACGGATTCTAGCTGCCGAGCCTGCTGAGGTCCGATCCACGAAGGTTGCCCCGACTCCCGATTTTAAAGAAAATAAGGGTCCCTCAAATAATCAGATTAAGAGCTGGGAGCGAGAAATGCTCAAAATCGAAGGAGAGATTTCGAAACTCGAACTACGCCAGCAAGAACTCAATCAAGTTCTTGGGGATGTTGCAACTTACGAAGACAAAGCCCGATCTTTTCAGTTAATTGAGGAGCAAAAGGGATTGGAGCGAAGTTTGACTGAAAAGCTTGCGCGCTGGGAAGAGTTGAGTCTGCTTCTAGAGAAGGTCTGACAAAATCCTAACGCTTTTTTTATTTATTGCAGAACCGTTTTAAGGGAAGATGGATGAAAAGAGCGAGGTAAAGTATGACTTTCTTGGTCTACTTGTGTTTTTTGCTATGGGTCACGGTTGTGGGATTCACGATCTGGGGAACCCTGTTAGCGTTGAAGTTGATTAAAAAAGATCAAATTGAGGGTGATTTAAGATTTGAGAGCAGGGTAACTTATCAACCTCCAGTGTCGATCCTTAAGCCCCTTAAAAATCTTGAGAACGGAGTCAGTGAGTGTGTTGAGAGTTTTTTTCGACTCGACTACCCAAAGTACGAACTGATTTTTTGCTTTACGAGTGAGGCAGACCCCGGGTACCCCCTCATTCAAGAGTTCATTTGCAACTATCCCAGTGTGGATGCCAAGGTTTTGGTGGGTGAGGGGAAAATCGGTTTTAATCCAAAAATAGATAACTTAATCAAGGGTTACCAGCAGGCTAAGTATGATTGGATCTTGATTAGCGATGGGAATGTTCTCGCGAAACCTCACTATTTGAGCAAACTCGTTCATGCGATCAGTCCAGGGGTGGGGTTGATTACATCAAACATCAAGGGGTTGAATCCGAAGAGTTTGGGTGGTCGATTGGAAAGTTTCATTTTAAATACCCACTTCACCCGTTGGAATGCAGTGCTCAATGCTTTTAGATTCCCAGCCATCTCAGGCAAAGCGATGCTTTTCCAAAAGTCTGTGGCGAGTCGATTTGGCGGCTTAACGAGTCTTGCGAATTACCTGGCCGAAGATTTTATTTTTGGGGAAAAAGTGAGAGCTTTAGGGATGCGAGTGGTTTTAACCACTGAAATGGTCCATCAAAATATTGGAGATCAATCCGTTCATTCTTATTGGGATCGCCACCTCCGTTGGGGACGAATTCGGAAGTCGCTCTCGCCTCTCGGTTTTATAGTTGAAATATTGATAAATTCTTTTATTTCTGGTTTACTGGGAGCATGGGCGTTCAATCATCGATTTGGCTTTTCTCCACTCATTTTTCTCTCGATTCATCTCTGCATGTGGCTGATTCTCGATCTGGTTTTAGTTCAGGCCATCGAGGGGGGGATTTTCATTGGAGATCCCCTGATTTGGCTTGCACGAGAAGTCTCAGTCTTTCCTCATTGGATTGCCGTCGGGACGAGCAATGTGGTCAATTGGCGAGGTCAAAAGCTCCGAATTGGCAGCCAAACGCAACTTGCACCCCTAGAATACGGAGATTTCAGTGAAGGATTCGACGCAGGCCTTTCTTTGGGGGGCAGCCACCAGTAGTCATCAAATCGAGGGGTACAATGACAAAAATGATTGGTGGGCTTGGGAAAGTCAGGGAAAAATTGAAACGGGTGAGCGATCAGGTCCTTGTACTGATCATTTGAATCGGTTTCGAGAGGATCTTCGACTTGCAGCTGATTTGGGGCTGAATTCTTATCGATTCTCAGTAGAGTGGTCACGGCTTGAGCCTCAAGAGGGGCAATGGAGCGATGAAGCCTTTGACTGGTATTTTGAACTCATTGAAGAATGTGAGCGTCTCGGGCTTGAGCCTATGCTTACTCTTCATCATTTTACCCTACCGCTTTGGATGGCAGAGCAGGGTGGTTTTGCGTGGGAGCGATCGCCTGAGCTCTTTGGTAAAATGACTCGAAAAGTCGTAGAGCGCCTCGGTTCTAAAGTTGCACTTTGGTGCACGCTCAATGAGCCGATGGTTTTGACTGTGGGTTCATACTTG
>CANHSO010000157.1 GCA_947463705.1 Bacteriovoracaceae bacterium | reverse complement strand
GGCATTGGAAGCTTTGCGCCGGACATTTGAGGCAGTGGAACCTGCTGGCGCTCAACCCGCAACCCTTCAGAACCTCAAAATCTCGAACCGTCCAGGAGGCGTGATGGCACTCTTCTCCTCACATCCTCCTTTGGAAGAGCGGATCGCTCGGCTCCAGTCGACTCGCTACTAATCCTGGGTTTTGAGTGATTCCAAAATTTTTATGTAAAAAATTTCCGGAAATCCGGGGTCTTACTCTATCTATTTCTTGCCGCGCTCACGCCTAATCTAGGGTAGGCGGAGCTGAGGTGTGGGCTGTGTAGGTTGTAGTAATTTGGACCGTAGTCAAAATTACTGTAAAGTAATTTGTACTGTGGTCCAAATTACTTTACACTGTTTCATATGGAACCCAAAACACGTGAACGTTATCTCAAGAAGCAAGTAGTTGAGGATCTGAATCGAAAAATGGTGTTCTTAGGTGGACCAAGGCAAACAGGGAAGACTACACTTGCGAAAAGTCTCCTACGCGACGATGTTGGTTACCTGAATTGGGATGCTGAGGATGATCGGGAGAAAATCTTGGCTCGTGAATTACCGGTTGCCCCAATTTGGGTATTTGACGAAGTACACAAGTATCGGCGCTGGAGAAACTATCTTAAAGGGATCTATGATAAAAAGCAAAAGAGCCAGCACATTTTGGTGACAGGAAGTGCTCGGTTGGATCTCTACCGTTTTGGAGGTGATTCTTTACAAGGTCGTTATCACTTTTTACGTTTGCACCCCTTATCATTGAGAGAATTGAATTCTTCACCCACTCAGACGGATTTGGACCAGCTCTTCCAATTAGGGGCATTTCCAGAACCCTTTTTTGAAGGTTCAAAAACTCAGGCCAACCGATGGTCACTTGAATATCGACGTAGGTTGGTCCGAGAAGATATAGCCTCGCTCGAAAATCTGCATGATTTAACACAACTCGAGCTGCTGATTCGCGCATTGCCTGATCGAGTGGGTAGTCCGCTTTCGATCAACGCGCTCAGAGAAGATCTCCAAGTGGCTCATAAAACCATGACTCGTTGGTTGGATATTTTGGAGCGCATCTATGCGATCTATCGAATTTCTCCTTTTGGATCGCCTCAGCTTAAGGCAGTCAAAAAAGAACAAAAACATTACCTCTTTGATTGGAACTTGATCGAAGATGAAGGTGCACGATTTGAAAATCTCATAGCAGGTCATTTGCTCAAATGGGTTCAGTACCTCGAAGATACGGAAGGTCGTGAACTAGAGCTTCGGTATTTTAGAGAGGTGACGGGTCGAGAAGTCGATTTCGTTGTGGTTGAAAAAAACAAGCCCATCCTCTTGGTTGAGGCTAAGCTGGCGGACGCTCCCATTCAGCCTGCCCTTTTGTATCTCAAATCGAGGTTCCAGGCAGTGCCGGCCTGGCAAGTGCACTTCAAAGGAAAGAAGGACTACTTAAGTCCTGAAGGAATTCGAGTGGCTCCCGCCATAAGGCTTCTTGAGACACTTATCTGATCCTGAGGCTTGCTACGGGTACTAATTTAGGCAACTAGGAGTTTTCAATTTGGTTTGTATAATCTTTTTAAGCCAATGAATCTGACAAAAAGTGAAAGTGCGACTGGCAGGTTCTGTCGACTTTTTGACGCTTAACGCGACCCGGCTAAAGCCTGGCAAAAAATTCCACACGTCATCCATTCGACTCTCTAAAATGAAAGACTTTCCTTGCACTAAAAGAATTGCCTGCGTAAAATTAAACTAAGTTATGGAAAGCATTAATAACAGCCAAGGACTTTGGCAAAATGGGACTGCCCCGAGAGCACAACTCCTAGGGCTTAAACTTCTTTTAATTGCGACTGCAATCGCTTGGCTCAGTCTTGTGGGCATCGCCTGGAGCGAGGCTGCAGGGATTCCTGATTCAGAGGGTGACTCTGATGCGCTGAGTCGAGAGTCTAAGTCGGATGAGTATAATTTTAGCTGGCTTGATCCCGAAAAAAAAATCTATGTTCTGCAAAACCGTAAGTATGTAAAAACTGGCCACCCCATCCTCAGCGTGATGGGAGGGGGCAGTATGTCCAACTCTTACCGAAATGTTTATAGCGTGGACGGGCGATTTGCCTACTATTTGTCTGAGTGGTTGGGCATTGAGGCATTCTATACTAACTTTTTTAACAGCACGAACTCTACCTTTACGGCTCTCAGCAAGGCGTCAACGGGCATGCCGAGTATCCGAGAAATTCAGAGCCAGGTGGGCGCCATGGTTCACTTTGTTCCCTGGTACGCAAAAATAAATGTGTTCAATGCGATCCTCTATTTTGACTGGTACTTTGGAGTTGGGCTGGCAAGCATGTCGACCCAGGTTGACTTAAGGCAAAACTTTTCGGCAGCTGCTAATTACTCGCCTCAATCTCTTTTAGGGGTGACCTTGAGTACTGGGAATGAATATTACTTCTCACGGAGTTTCATCTTTAGGTGGGACGTGACTGGAACAGTATACTCAGCTCCCGTGAGTGGCTTATCTGGCGAAAGTACGATGTTTTCAAATATTAATTTTGCAGCGGGGCTAGGTTGGAGAATTTAGGTTATTCAGCAGGCAGGCAGGGCTGCGCAAAGATCCTTACGGGGCTTCTAGTTCTAGGGAGTTTCCTAGGGGGCTCTTTGCCAGCGGAGGCAAACTCTCAAGCTCAGGGGCGCCAGTATCTGAATGAGGCCTCTGAGTTTTATAAAAATGAGGATTACTTCAAATCAGCTCGGTATGCTTTTGCCGCTCTTCAGGAGGATCCTTCCTTACGTTCGGATGCTTACGCCTGGGTAACGCAGGGCCTGATGCATGCGGGCTTGCCCAATCATGCCTCGTATTTTTTCATTCGAACCTTGCAAGAGGGAAGTAGGGCTGCGATACGATCTGTTCTTACTCAGTCTGAAGATCTCATGCTCGTAGTTGGGGCGGACTTGATTCGAAAATACATGGTTCGCCACACGACAGTCGATCAATACAATGAGACGAATCGTGGGGCTTTTTACTATTCGCTCGCGAAAGAGGCCCTTCTTGGAGGGGATTCCGTAAAGGCTCTGGAATACCTCAAGGGCATTAACTCAAGTAGCCCTCTCTGGCCCTATTCGTTGCAGTTGAGTGGTACCGCCCACGCTTTATTGGGCCAGAATTTTGAAGCCATTCGGGACTTTAAAGGGTGCGCCACGGATGCGGCTCGAATCAAGAGTCGCAGGAACCTTCAGCTCCTCCACGTTGAGAATGCTGAGCACGAGGTTGCGGATTTAAAGGCGCGGTGTCAGGCGGGCGAGGCTCGGACACTCTATCAAATGGAAAAGTTCGCAGATGCTGAGCGCGTCTTTGACTGGGTTCCCAAGGCGAGTTTTGTCTGGCCAGATATCTTATTTGAACAGGCCTGGAACTCGTTTAGCCGGTCTCAACTGAATCGAACGTTGGGGCGACTCGTGTCTTATAAGAGTCCTACGCTGGGATTTGTATTCAACAGTGAAGTGGATGTGCTCAGGGCTCAAACTTACTTAGCGCTCTGTCTTTATCGTGATGCTAATCAGGCGATTCAGGATTTTCATACAAAATACACTCCCATTGGAGAGGAGATTAAAGATTACGTTGAGCGTCATTCGTCTCATCTTCCAGAGTTTTACAATCTTGGTAAAAAGGTTTTAAAGGCTCCACTGGACACGGATAATGGCTTTAACCACGTGGTCAACCGGTTCGTACGAGGGGCTTACTTTCAAAATCTAGTGTTTAACGATTCACAGCTGAAAAAAGAGCATGAAAAAATTTGGAAATTGGATAGGGCCCAATCTGGGGTGAGTCACCAGCTAGGTCACGGATTTCCTGGATTTTTGGATCAAGTGAGTCACTGGCGTTCTCGAACGATTCAACTCTTGGGTGGTGCCTACGTTAAAAATAGTTTGATGGACTATCATGCTGCTTTGATTGAAGATTTTGAGAAAATCTCTTTCATTAAGTTAGAAATGCTCAAGGATGCAAAAGAAAAACTCATGGGAGTTGAACATCCTGTGCAAGAACAACAAAGAGCCAGGGGAAATAAAAAACCCGTGCGTCGTGACGACCAGTACGAGTGGTCATTTATCGGGGAATTCTGGTTTGATGAACTGGGGGACTATGTTTTTGCCTTGGAATCCGAATGCAAGAGCTAAATGGACGCTTTTTGTTTTAGGAGTGTCTCTGACTATTCCTCAAGTGAATAGCGGTTTTTTTTCTGTTCATTCGG
>CANHSO010000156.1 GCA_947463705.1 Bacteriovoracaceae bacterium | reverse complement strand
GAGACAAAGGTTTTTGGACATAAAGCCCAAGCTTTTGTGAATATTATGAAGGGCTGCGATAAGTATTGTACCTACTGCATCGTGCCTTACACTCGCGGTAAAGAAAAGTCTCGAACGATTGATGAAGTCGTGGACGATATTGCCCGCCTCGTAGCGACAGGCGTTCGTGAAGTGACTCTTTTAGGGCAGAACGTGAACTCCTTCGGTAAGGGTAATTCGAACCAAAAAAATCGTCAGCCAATGGAGCTTCATAACGTAATCGGTAAAGTCGGACCTCGTGCAGGGGAGGAGAACTTTCCTCAACTGTTGCGGGCGATTGACAGTGATCCTCGCTGTGATGCTTTGCGCCGAATTCGATTTACATCGAGTCACCCGCTCGACTTTAGTGACGAGCTGATTGAGTGCTACGCCCCAGCCTCTCAAGGGGGGGTGTCGCGCCTGTCACCTTATTTACATCTTCCTGTGCAGTCTGGTTCTAATCAGGTTCTTCAGAAGATGGGAAGACATCACAAGATCGAGGGTTATTTTGCTCAGATGGACCGACTGCGCGAAATTTGCCCGGACGTGGGATTGTCAACCGATTTAATCGTTGGATTCCCTACCGAAACTGAAGAGGATTTCCAGGAAACCCTGCGCCTCTTGGACAGAGTCCAGTTTGACAATATTTATGCCTTTGCCTACTCACCGCGACCGGGGACTCGCGCGGCTAAGTTGCCCGATGATGTTTCAGCGAAAGTGAAAAATGAGCGCCTTAATCACTTGCTCAAGTATCAACTCGAAATTGCAGAAAAACTCTACAAAACCCGCGTTGGTAAAGTGATGGAGATTTTGGTCGAAGGCGAAGCCAAGAATCAAAAAATGGCATCGACTTCTTCCATTGTGGGTCGTGTTTGGACAGGTAAAACTCCTTGTCATCGTGTTGTGAATTTCATCTCGGACTCGCCTCGAAGTTTAGTGGGTCAATTTGTTCAGGTGAAAATCACTGAAGCCACAGGGCTTTCCCTGCAGGGAGAACTCATCACGGGAGAGCTTCAATGATCTTGGCCTATCGAGGACGTTGGCCCAAAATTCATGAGACGTCCTTTATTGCGCCATCAGCAGATGTGATTGGGGATGTAGAGGTTGGCGAGCAATCGAGTGTGTGGTTTCAATCTGTCATTCGAGGCGATGTACATCGAATTCGAATTGGAAATCGAACCAATATTCAAGATCATTCCATGCTCCATGTGACCCGGGTCAAAAGCCCTTTGACCATTGGAGACGAGGTCACAGTGGGACATCGTGTTACTTTGCATGGTTGTACGATCGGAAATCGGATTTTAATTGGAATGGGCGCTATTGTCTTAGACGATGCTGAAATTGGCGACGATTGCATCATTGGTGCAGGCGCGTTGGTGACCAAGAAGATGAAGATTCCTGCCCGCAGTTTAGTTTACGGTTCTCCCGCTCGGGTGATTCGAGAGCTGACTGAGGAAGAGTTGGCGTTCCTGCCTAAAAGTGCCGCAAACTATGTGGGGGACTTGAAGGATTATTATGGCCTCATTCCTGGTCCTGCCCGGGTCGGCAAAGGTACGGAAAACGTTGATTTGTTAGGGGTTCGCCTTCGGAGCGGAATAGATGACCCCTTTGATGATTCTTTTGACGGTGGAGATCCTTAGAAAGTCGTGAGGATGATTGACGTTGAGGTCAGAATTTTACAGTTCGTCTGCTTCGAGTCATCGGTGCAGAACGCCTAGTACTAGTTGTGTAAAAGATCTAATACTTTCGGTCGCTTGGGGCGATGCTTCAATACTGGAGTTGAATTGTTTTTCTAATTTCCTTCTGGTTCACCTGAGAAAATTCGGTTACAACTAATTTGGTTTTTATTGCAACCATTGGGGGAGACTTATGAAAAAAACAAAACAAGTTTTGGTGGGTTTAGTTACTTTTATGAGCGGAAGTTTAGCGTATGCAGGCCGGGTTGAAGTGGCGGCTGAAACGCTTTTAGCACCGACCGTGGGATATGAGCAAAAAAACAATATTCAAGTAGTTCTCTACGGCGAGCTTCCGAACAAGTGCTACAGTCTCGACGAATATCAGGTCGAAAAGTCTGCCGACCTAAAAACAGTCCGAGTTCGGCAGTATGCGCAACGGGAAGACTCTGGCATGTGTGCAGACCCAGTTCATTTGCCTGAAGATTGGAAAACTCCTGTGCCATTTACGACTGAAGTCTCCGTGGGGCATCTAGAAGTGGGCTCAGTGAATTTCATTTATCAAAGGTCAGATCGGAGTCTAGGTGAACGTGTGGTTCAAGTCGCTCCAAATACAACGCTTTCCGTAGATTCTCTACCCTATGCGGCGATCTCTAATGTGGGTGTCGCCGACGTGATTAATGGGACTCGGGATATTCAGGTGACTTTGTCCGGCGTTCTCAATTCGTCTTGTACAGTCTTGGACGATCAAGTCAAAGTCGATCAGGAGTCCGACGTTTTTGTTTTAAAACCAACGGTAAAGACAGATCGAGCTGCTAAATGCTTGCAGGTTTTGGTGCCCTTCACAAAACGAGTGAATTTGGGCCGAGCCACTGCTGGGCGCTATCTCATCCATGCTCGGAGTATGAACGGCAGATCCTTGAATCGGGTGGTTCTAGTTTCAAAATAGCGAAGTCACCCGCTGCTCTACCGCAGCGGTTGTTGATTATAGTGATTGCAGGCCCGCCTAATAGAATAGGTAAGTCTCTAGTAGAGCTACGGAATTTCCCATAAGAGTATCCCCTGATTCCGTTCAGGATGAGGCGTACTTTTTCCTTGTGCGTTGGTTTCATCGACTTTAGGATGATCTTTTTTTAAATAAGATAAAAGTGTAAAAAATATTATTAGTTAAATTAAATGAATATCATAATTTTTCTGTGTCTAAAGCGACAAATTTAGTTAGGTTTTTCAGTTTTAATTCGAATGGGATCAATAAAAGTTTTTTTGACACTATAAAGCAGTTTTTTATCTTTTAAAAACCTAATTTAGATTTTTAGCTTCATTGCACAATTGTCGTTGCTCCCTTCGCAATTTGTGAGTAAATGTTCATCTCTTACACCCAGAGAAAATAGAGATGAAAAACTACGTGCCCAGACTTAAGAGTTTACTGCCTGCAATCGTTTTCTTACTTGTGGCGTTTGTAATTGGGCCCTTAAAACAGCTTGATCTACTCTCTCTGATGCCTGGAGATCTAGGTGACGCCCGCCTTAATAACTATTTTTTAGAGAATATTTACCAATTTATCCGTGGGCGTTCGCCCTCTTTGATTCATTTAGGTTTTTTTTACCCCTTTACCTATGTGGGAGGTTTTAGCGATAATCTTTTTGGTTCTTCTCCTTTTTATCTGCTCGCTCGGGCTATCTCGGGAGAACCTGATACAGCATTCCAAATTTGGTATCTCATTGGCTATTTGATTAACTATTTTGCTGCCTATTATGCTTTGAGAAAACTCGAAATAAGTAGAGTTGCGTCGATTGCCGGATCACTCTTATTTGCATTTGCATTGCCAGTAACAGGGCAGAGCGAGCATGCACAACTTCATTATCGTTTTGCCGTACCTCTCTCTCTAGTTGCGTTTATTCAGTTCCTGGCGACTAAAAACTGGTTAAATCTGATTAAGGCAATCGGATGGCTCGTCTGGCAGTTTTACTGCTCGATCTACATCGGTTTTTTTCTCCTTCTTTCGCTAAGTACGATGTCCGGTTATTACGCGATGAAATTTTATTCCATCGACAAGCGTAATTCAAAACCTCTATCGAACAATTTTTATCTTCAGTGGCAGCAGTGGCCTCGATTAACACGATGGAAATTCGCTTTTGCTGTCGTTTTTATTGGTTTATCCATGGCTATTCTTTTCTACCCTTACATTCAGGTTACTTTACTCTACGGAGCAAAACGAACATTTCGAGAAATATCTCCAATGCTACCCCGGCTGCAAAGTTACTTCTTCTCCGACGAGTCTTGGCTCTGGAAATCAAGTTCGGCCTGGTTTGGAACACTCCCGCTACCTTGGGAGCACCGCCTGTGGATCGGTGCCGTGCCCATGATACTCACTGTCTTTGGACTTAGAGCCGGCATCAGTCAGAAGCGCTCGCTTACATTTTTCCTCATGGCTAGCTCACTAATCACAATGATTGTACTCACTTTGTTTCTTGGGAGCTTCAGTCCATGGCGATTACTGTCCTGGCTGCCCCTTGCATCGGCGATTCGCGCTATGGCACGAATCATTCTTGTGCTTTTATTTCCGATAGCCTACCTATGCGCCTTCGCAATTGATCAGCTTAAAAACAAAAATAGCCAAATAATTAGCTTTTTACCCGCAGTCTTAATTTTACTT
>CANHSO010000155.1 GCA_947463705.1 Bacteriovoracaceae bacterium | reverse complement strand
TTACCGGCTCGAATTTCTTTTTGAAATTCTCGGCTCAGCGCTGGTGCCTGCAGCAATTCAATGCGTACTTTGGTATGCCCTCTTTGATCTAGGTGGCGCAACGCAGGTGGCTGGCATGACTTACATGGACTTTGTCCATTACACATTGGTCAGCCTACTTTTTACCCAGGTCCGCGGGGGTGACCATGATTTTGAACTAGCTGAAATGATCCGCTCGGGCCAACTCAGCAATTATCTTTTGCGACCTGTCGGCGTGGTTGAATTTGTCTATATCCGAGGAGTTGCCCCACGCCTTTTTATCGCGGGGCTTTGCCTTACGGCCGGAGTCATCTTGGCGCAGTTCTTTGGCTTTTCGGGAACTCGGATGATCGGCGCAATGTTTTTAGCTTTGATGGGAAATATCATTCATTATCAAATCGGAGCAGCCCTGGCCACGACGGCTTTTCTCTGGGAGGAGTCGTATAGCCTTCTCATGGTTAAAAACATGGTCGTCAATCTATTATCCGGTGAGCTCATTCCTCTCAACTTATTCCCGTCATCACTCCAATGGATTTGGAAATCGACTCCATTTTACTTGTATGTTTTCGGACCGACTCAGTACGCCCTGGGCCGATGGAGTCATGCTGAGTTTTTAATTCAAACGGGAATCTCTTTTCTCTGGATCCTGTTCGGATGGGCGATCATTCGACTCACTTGGGGCGCAGGAATGAAACGTTACGTTAGCCTAGGGGGTTAAACTTGGGACTCATCCGTTATTTTGATGTCTATAGAATCCAACTCAAAAACAACTTCGTCCGCGAAGCAGTCTATCGAACTAATTTTCTTACAGCCGTCACCGTCGATTTGACCTGGATGGGGATCGAGATTTCACTCTTTTCTGTGCTTTATGCTAACACCCAGACTCTTGCAGGATGGACCAGGGAGCAGGTTTATTTCTTTTTGGGAATTTTCTTTGCCTCAGATGCTCTTTTTACGATCCTGTTTCAGCGCAATTTCTGGAGTTTTTCAGACTTAGTGAATAAGGGCGAGCTAGACATTCTACTCACGAAGCCAATCCACCCCCTCTTTCTTGCACTCACCCGGTCGATGAACCTGACCGCTGTTTTTAATGTCGTTCTAGGCTTTGTGATTTCGTATCGATATGCAGAAGTAGCAGGATTTGCTGGAGGCTGGCACTGGCTAGAATGGGGAGCCTGGCTCATTTTTGGTCTCTATGCAGCCCTCCAAATGAGGTTCTTCTCCTCGATTTGGATCTTCTGGACAGATCGAAGCTGGGCTCTGTCGCGTTTGTATTATCAATTTTTTGCTTTTGCGACCAAACCTGACACGATTTACCCCAAGGCCATTCGATACTTAATTCTAACTGCCCTCCCCTTCGCACTCATCGGAAGTGTACCGGCGCGGGCACTACTCCATGGGCTCGACTCTCGCGAATACTTAGGCGCCGCTCTCGTTCTTCTCGCATTTACTGTGGTGAATTCGATCCTCTGGAGTTGGGGATTGCGACGCTATCAGAGTGCTAGTAGCTAGAATTTCTCTAGTGCATGGGTGAAAAAATGTGTGGTCGCCACGGCGACCGCATGGTTTTTTAATCTAAGAATTAAAAAATAGGTTCTAGCCCGTTCAATATTTAACTTGCAGAAAATTACCTTCGTCATAATATCCCAACATCCTCGGAGGTAGACATGGCTTCATTTAAAGATATTTGCTTCACACCCGCTGAATTTTCCACTATTGCGAGACTCGATAAATCTGGATTTGGCGCGCTTGAGTCCAGCGGCCAGATCCAGACTGTCCGCCGCCGCCTGGGGAATTCCGATCGGAAAATGGTAACTTTAGAAGAGGCTCAACGCTTTTTCAGAGAAAACCGGAGCGGTCGCCACGGCGACCAAGGAGAAATTGGAGGACTTCCCAAGCATAAAGTTCAAATGTTCTACAACGTCAAGGGCGGAACAGGAAAGTCCACTCTCACCGCTCAATACGTGATGAAGGCTGCCATCCTTGGATTAAAAGTCTTAGCCATTGATCTCGACGGGCAAGGTCATCTGACCGTGAACTTAGACATTCTCGATGGCCACGAAAGACCTACTATTTACGACGTCCTGATCAATGACCTCCCCCTGGCCGATGCAATTCTTCCCGTAGCACCAGGTCTCGATCTTGTACCCGCAAACTTAGGGCTCTGTAATATTGAAATCCCTCTCAACAACAAAACAAGACGCGAGTATCGCCTCTCCGAAGCACTCGACAAGGTCAGCGACCAATATGATCTGATCGTGGCAGATACTAATCCTGCAGCGTCCATTCTCAACGGATCGATGCTGGTCGCCGCAGATCTGGTCAATGTCGTTTGTGCTACGAATCCCCTCTCGTTCCATGGAATGTCTTTAGTCATGGCAACCATCGAAGAGATGGAGCGAGAATTCAAGCGATCACTCGAGGTTAAGATCGTCCCCAATCTGTACGACAACCGTGAAATCATCAGCCAAGAAGTTTTAGGCGAGTTGCGCTCTCAATTTCCGGACCATTGCACAAAATCGGTCGTGAACCGGAGTGCTGACCTAAATGAGGCCACCAAACGGAGAAATACCGTTTGGGGAGTCAACGCCAAGGGAGTGGCCGCACAAGATATCAAGGCACTCACTGAAGAATTACTTTTCACTTAAGGACAGAAGAGGAGATCTTTCATGGAAGACAATAAAAAGGACGATTCGGGCAATTCAAAAATTAAGACCCGCCAGGGAAGCGGCTATCTCAAGCAACTTTACTCGACGGCTCGGACCACAGCTGGCACGACTCATTCCCACTTAAAAAATCTCACCACCTTCTTGGTGAACTTTGTTCCAGTTGAAAAAGTCGATGCCTCAGAACTTCAAGTTCGTGTTCACTTTGACGATTCTGAAATCTCAGCTCTGGCCCAATCCATCAAGGAGCATGGAGTCCTTCAGCCCATTTTAGTAGTCCAAGATGGAGATCGGTATAAGGTCATCGCTGGTGAACGCCGACTCAGAGCAGCAAAGCTTGCTGGATTAGATCGTATTCCTGCCCGCGTGCTTTCAACAAACGATAAAGCCACTCATGAAATCGCACTGCGCGAAAACCTCGATCGTGTTGACCTGCATCCACTCGAAGAGGGTGAAGGGTACGTCTCTCTATTGGAAGCGCAAGCGTACGCCAGTCACGAGGCGATATCAAAGGCCTTTGGCAAGCCAAAGTCTCGCATTACGGAGTGTATCGGGTTTACTCGACTTCCTGTCGCCACCAAAGAGGAGCTCCTCAGGACAGGAGTTAAGAACAGATCACTGCTGCGTTTGCTCCTGACCTTGCCTTCAAATCAACACTCTAAACTCATTCAAGAGGCTACGGGAAAAGAAGAAGTTTTAGGCATAGCCCAACCTGCTCTACAGAACGAGTCCGACACCAACTCATCACCACCCATCCCTCCTGTCAAAAAGAAACTTCCACCTAAACCGTTTGAATATCGACTGGATCAAAGGGTAGTCAATATTCCCAGCTTCAAGTGGAAGCGAACCGACGACAAAGAGGTTCTGAGAAATTACATGGCTTCTTTGCGCAAGATTTTAGATGGGCTTGAGGAACTGATCTGATTGACATTGAGTCCAACCCATCCCCATCGGACCATTTTTCGATTGTGCTGCTTCATCCCATCTAGGTAGGAGGCTAAGGACTCTGTCCGAATGCGCCCACCAATTGACGCATGACGCAACATGAGTTGACCCTGGGAATCGCGCACTGCAATACCCTGATGACTCACTAAAACAGGGTGTTTTGGGCTTTTCTCTCGGACAAAGTTAATGATCGCTCCGCTCGGAATTTGACTCAGTACTTTCTCGATACGCTCTAAGGGAAGGTAGGCAACCCGGACTTCCTTGGTCTCGGCTGGAACTGATGCAATTTCACGATCTAAGCCCTGACGATGCACTTGATCACTGATCCACTGGCTGCGGTGAAGAGTTCGATCCTCGGCCTGAACGTGGATCTGAGCAGATGTCGCTAGATCTGCCGTAATATCTTTGAGAATTTGAGACTTCTCATTATTCGGAATCCAGTCAGCCTCAACAAAGTGATTTCGATTAGTGAAACTCGGCTGAGCATCTCGGTACCTCACCTCAATCAGTCGTTGAAAAAGGTCTGCAGGTGAATCGCTTCGACTCAGAGCAACGACCGTTTCTACAAAAGTGGTGCAATCCAGTTTTTCTGGAAAGAGAGGAGCAGAGTCACTTACCATTCTTTTACCAAGAAGATCTCGAATCTCGGTGCGAATCAGCGGTCCGTTCTCTAGGGCTGCGCTCCAAAAGTCAACTCGCTCAGCAGTTGACTTAGAATGAAGTCGCTGAAACTCGCTTTCAAGCCAAGTTTGTTTAACAGGAGAAGGCTCTGACGAGATCGAGGGCACTTGAGCAATGCCACGGACATCTTGTCTCAGGGAATGACTCCG
>CANHSO010000154.1 GCA_947463705.1 Bacteriovoracaceae bacterium | reverse complement strand
GTCGAGAGGCGATGTCATCCCAGTTCGAACTTTAACTAAAGCTCCCTCTGCCGAGTTGAGACCCAATCAGACTGATCAAGACAGCCTGCCGCCTTATGAGGCCTTGGATGCCTTCTTGAAAGGGTATCTGGAGGACGCTCAGTCTTTAAAAGCATTGGAGAAGTCTCTCTCTGAGGTTTTGCCTGCTGCTGGGCGAGGAAGTGTCGTAGATTTAGCGCGTAGGGTGAATTTGAATGAGTATAAACGACGCCAAGGGGCGCCAATTTTGAGAGTCAGTAGGAAGGCTTTTGGTTTGGGTCGGCGGGTCCCAATTGCTAAGAAATATTGAATATTTCTACAGATTTATGCTAACCGTAGTCCAGAAGTTGTTCAATTAACGGCGAGCCATTGAGCAGGAGCACCATCATCATGAAGACCATGAATGCAGAAGTGAAAAAAGTTTTTACCAAAGTAAAAGAAGCCCAAGCCCAGTTACAGAGTCTAATTCAGGGACAGGATTGGGTTGAAGAAGCCCGAAAGTATGCAAAGAGGCAGGGCAAGGAAGTTAAAAAGCTTTTCGGACCTGACGTTGAAAAAATGAAAAAGTTCTTAGAAAGAGAACGAAAAGAGCTGGCGCGTTTCCAAAAGCAAATTCCAAATGAAGTGAAGAAACTCAAAAAGTATGTCGACTCACAACGTAAAGAGTTTGAAAAGCTTTTGACCCAAGTCACGAAGATGAGCGCGGCCGGCAAGCCTGCGCGCAAGGCTGCTTCGTCTAAGGCAAAAGTAAAAAAGACGAAAACCAAGGTTGCAACTAAGAGAAAAGGCGCATCAGCCTCCCAGGCATCAGCCCTGAGTAACTCTGAGTTGGGCGCATCGCTTTAATTCCGGTTTTGAGCTTGATCGACCAGGGTGAGGCTCCTTTCTGTCTCCGCTAGACTAATGGGAGATTTAGGATGAAGGGAGCCGCCTCTGGAGGTCGTGTGGGAGTGTCCAAGTTCCTGAATTATCATTGTTGCTTGACACTCTGCTTCGATTTCGATATTCCGGGTACATAAGGAGGTTCATAAGAACCAAATCTGAGAATGGCATTTACACCTTCAAGTCCCTCTAGCCCGTCCGGCCCACCATCATTTCCAAGACCCCGCTTCCCGCGAGGTCCTGTTCCAAACCAAAATAAAGACGAACATCGTCTCAACGAGAGAATTCGAGTTCCACAGGTTCGTCTGATTGACGAAAAAGGAGAGCAAGTAGGGGTAGTTCCTACATTTGAGGCGCTCCAAATGGCGCGTGATCGCGGCCTCGACCTCATGGAGGTTTCTCCAAACGCTCAGCCTCCAGTCTGCAAAATTTGCGATTACGGCAAGTTTAAGTACGAAAAGAAGAAAAAAGAGCAAGTCGCTAAGAAGAAGCAGACCGTAATCAAAGTTAAAGAAGTTCAATTGCGTCCTCAGACTGAGGAACACGATTTGGAGTACAAATTCAAAAACGTACGCCAGTTTCTTGAAGATGGAGATAAAGCAAAAATCACCATCATGTTCCGTGGTCGAGAAATCACCTATGCTGATCAAGGCTTCAAAATTATGAAGCAGCTTGCTGAATTGGTGAAGGACGTGGGGAATGTCGAAGCTCCACCTAAGCTCGAAGGCAAGAAGCTCATTATGGTTCTCGCTCCTGGTGCCAGCAAAAAACAATCTGCTACCCCAGGTCCGACTATCATTGTGGCAAAAGCTAAATAACGAATTTCAATTGACCCACAGTTTAAGGCTCCGTCGATAGGTTGAATAACCCGTCTTCGGAGCTTTTTTTATTGGATCGAGGGGCCTGGGCAAGGGCTGGTAGTTTTGGCGTGCCCCGCTCTGTGATGAGTTCGAGGCACGCCTAAGGAAGTGCTATTGCTGTTGGTTTCGTTGTTGGGATTGCTGCCGAGTCTGGTCTGCCGCGCTGGCAGGATTTGCGCATTCATTCAGTTGAGAAAGGTCCAGCTTTTGAGCATCAAAGAATACAGCGACCGGGTGATCACTGTTTCGCTTGCAGCAGTCGGTGCAGTTTTCTTTGAGTTTGACTTTGGTTGTCCAAGTCTGACCATCCGTTCCGCTTTGAGCCGGAATTACTTCAGTGGAATGATGAACGACTGAGACTGTTTTAGAGTTGTACTGGACAACCGTAAGAAGATGCGGGCCAGAGAGGGCTGGCAATCGAAGGTCGATCTCAGCCTCTGCCTTGCCAGAGCTCCTGAATCGAGCGACTCGAGCTGCATTAGGTTTTTCTACGATCCTGATGCCCTTGAAGAGGCCCATGGCGTGCAAGTATCCATAGGCGTCACAGAGTTGATTCACTAAAGAGAGTGGGAACGTGTATTTCGCTCCGTTTCCTTTAATCGAGAGGCAATAGGTGCTTGCCTGGATTTGACCATCTAAATGGCCAGTTTGAGCGTTGAGCGAGGCTGAGAACGTAAACGGATTCAGCGACATTTCACCACCCATTGCAGCGAGAGTAAATCCCCCTTGGCCCTTGAGATTGTCTTTGTCGAATCGTCCGTTGAGAACGAATGCTTTTGATGGTTCGGGCATCAAGATGAAGCGATCTTCGCCGCCGTCATGTTCAGGAATTGCAGGCACCGCCATGAGTAGCATCTTCTTTTGCCGGGGGTCGAATCCAAATGCTGTCACCAAGTAACCCTGACCGTCAAGAGCGGCTGGAGTGTAAGTGTCCATTGCTTCAGGTTGCAAAAGATAAAGGGATTTTAGGCCCCAAGTGACTGAGCTATCTGCAGTCAGGCCTGACCAAGGTTCGCTTTGGGCGGGTTTGACTGTGAAGCTCTGTTCAGATTGGAAAGCCGTGCCCACCCAGTTGGATGGGTTAATGCGGTCCCAAATAAAATTATGACTTTGCTTGTAGTAAAGTCCAGAGACCTTGATTTTGTAGGTGCTGTCGGGCGCAAAAAAATTCTTTGGAATGATATTGAGATACTTGCCGTCGGATGATACCTGGGCCTTAAAATCCACAGGAGGGGTGAGCTCTACGTGGAGATTATCGGGGAGGGCGTCAATTGCGGCATTTTCAATGAACTCGTTGTTTTCCATAACGACGAGTCTCAATTGCAGTGGGCTGCTACTGTCGATGGGATGGTTGGCTTGGGAGGGAATCCAGAATAAGCTTGCTACGTCGGATTGACTCTTGGGTATTTCAAAGTCAAGGCTGTCTTTGTTTCCTCCGAATTCGCATCTCTCGCGATCTGAGACGTGCGTGAGGCAATATTCATACGGAATGTGGTAAATTTTACCGTTGTACGAGCCGACATGGATCATGCCTGAAGCGTCGATTGCAGGTGATGCGTCCAAATTGCTTTTGATGGGGTCTAGTGTGGCTCGATAGGACCAAATGCGATCGCCCTTGGCGAGGTTAAGGGCGTAGATCTTGCCATTTTTTGCGCCAAAAATAACCACATGGTCTTGAGTGACTAAGGGTGAACTCAAAATTTTTGAGTAGGCGTTAAATTTCCAGGCAAGAGATCCGTCGTCAGCTTTAAGGGCATAAAAAGTGCCGTCGACAGAGCCGAATAAAACCTTTCCGTCGGCGTAAGCCGGCGATGAGTAAACTTCTCTTCCAGTTTTGAACGTCCAGTTCAGGTGAAAAGCGAGCTTTCGGGTGCCTGAATGGGGTACGACCTTAACGGATACGAGTTCTCCGTTGCTGTTGCCAAAATAAATATTTCCGTTTCCGTCTGTAGTCGGGGAAGATTTAATGTCTGATTTGCCATGGTAAGGTTGAGCTAATTCAGAGCCTGTGATTGGGTCTAGGAGGTAGAGTTTACCGTCGAGTGAGCCAAACGACATCCAGTTTTGGTCTGGGCTGATCAGAGCTGCTGTCCAGATCATCATTCCTGTTCGTTTTGACCACTTCTCTTTTCCTGTGGGGTCGATGGCATACATGCTCCCATTATCGGAGCCGGCATAAATGAGTTGGTGAGCCGGGCTGTATTGAACGTTTCCCTCGAATGAGTTCACTACCACGCCACTTTGATGAGTTGAGTCCGAAGCCCCATGGGCCTCGAACTTCCAAATTCGTTCCCCGGTACCTCGATTGAGGGCGTGGAGCGATCCATCTCCCCCTGGTACGATGACGAGGGCTGGTTGTTGACCAATGGAAGGGACCAGTGCCGCAGCGGAGTCAATGAGTGAGTCCGCCTTAGAGTCGATCCGGAATTCCCATCTTTTTTGTCCGTTCGAAGTAAATGAGTAAAAATATTTATTCGCTGCTCCAACGTAAACGTTCCCGCTTTCGTCGATCACGGGTGTTGCCCAAACGAGGCCGCCGGTATCAAACTCAGTGGCTGTGCGGTTGGCGGTCGGGTTGATGATGGATCTTACTCTAACCTGGCTCACGCCTGGATTGTGGGCACCGCCACGAAAAGAGGCCCATTGGTTTGCGAGGGCTGGGTTTTGGGACTGGGTGGATTGAGTAGCTGCATTGTCGTCATCGTTGGCTAAATCTGTTTG
>CANHSO010000153.1 GCA_947463705.1 Bacteriovoracaceae bacterium | reverse complement strand
GCGTCGACCTACGAGGCCTACGAGAAATTGACCGATCGTCTCTTTACTCCCTCGTCGCGGTAGCTCAAAGCAATAGATCAAAAAAAGGCGATGCCAGCAAAAGCCCTAGGCCAATATTTACTGCCTATAAAGGTTCATGAAGCGCTCACAAAAAAGACACATTTGAAATTTAAAAAAAATAATATTAAAGTTTAATAACGAGAGGAAATTATATACATGAATAAAAAGTCATTGTTACCTATTTTTTTGACACTATCACTAACCACTTACTCGTTCGCGGCCACAGTGAAAGCGCCTACAATATTTAGCTGCCCACACTCCGTTGAGGAAAACTATGTTGCACTTAGGAATGTTTCGGATGGAGATTGGTCGCGCTTTCCGCCTTATCGCATGTTGGCGACTAATACATTTGGCTCAGTTAAGACAATTCTAGGTCCACACGGAGACACTATTATTGTTCCAGCCAATGCTTGTGATTTTCCGATTACATTACGTAATTCAGGTACCTATGTAGTCGATGGTGATTTAGTTTTTATGGGCGGCAACTGCAAATATTGCACTTCTGGAATTGTTGTCAATCACCTGCAACCAGGGTGGCCATATCGGAATTTAACATGTGAAATTCCATCATTACAGTTTTTTGGAGCCTGTTACCATCCAGGCTCCGACCGGGCAGATCTCACGCAGGGCCACTGTTCTCCCATATCTAATGGTTGGTTTAATTCCGCAGGAGTCTGCACATCGGATGGAAGATAACTACTCAAATCTGAAGATGAGTTAGAACGAATAGGAACTCGGTGGAGACCTGCATAAGAATCATTTGGCTTAAAGAGCTAGGAATTGGAAATATGGATAATTCCGTAAAAAATTTTAAGTTACTTGCTTTTGTAGGTCTCCAACTTATCCTGAGATCTGAAGGGGCCTGGGCTGACTGTAGAGTAGCACTCGCCCCTGGATGTCTGCCATTGGAGCTTCAAAGAGTTGCAAGCGCTTATAAGGGCAAGCCGCTTAGCTGCGGGCAGAGTTCAGTAGCGAGGCAAGAGGATGTAGATCCATATTTCGTTCTACCCCCGTTCAAGGGTTTCTACCCAGGTCACTCTTACGCGCCAGAGACACAGGGTAAAAGATTTCTTCTTTGTGATATGACAGAATCTCACTTCGCTAGGTTCTTGAGAGGAGAGAGACCTTCTTCTGTAAAAGTTTTGGACTATTTAACTACCTATATCGAACACGGCCCTCCGAAAGAACTAAGTAATCCAGCTTCACCTATGATTGCCGCTGGGGGTATTTCCCAGCAATTTGCGGCAACTGGGACACTATACTTCAGTCGTGGACTCTTTTGGAGCTCTGCCTTCAGCGCAAGGGATCAGTCTGAGGCAGAAAGTTATTGCCGTCAGATTGATGCCAGATTACCCACCTCTGATGAATATAATACGTTGGCGCTTTCGATGAGCTCCACCTCGGGGAATTACAATGTGAACAGTATCAGTGACATGAATGGTCAGCCGTTCTGGTCATCAACTCGATCTCCGTCGAACTGCGACCAGAATCTTCCTTGTTACTTCTATTTTGATAGCGCAGTAGGAAGAAATGAACTTTGGTACGCACACTTAGATTTGCAAGTTCGATGCGTCAAATAAGCTAAGCCGATACAAAGTCAGAACACGAGTGTTGATCTTACGCAATTGCGAGGAGAGGATCTTCGTCGATCACCTGGTCAATCGGCTACCAAGGTTCCGGTGGAAATCCAAGGCTCGGCTGGATCTAAAATAAAATCTGATCAGAAATCTAAAAAAGCCTAATCACTAGAATTAAGATGAAAAATAGCTAGTTTCAACTATCTTGATTGTAACACCTGTGTCACTTGGTCCACAGTTGTTCGCGTCTTTTTTAATTTGCTAAAATGAGAAGAGGTTATAGGAGGATTTATGGATCCACCGGAATCGCAGACCCTCACTCATGGAGGCTCTAAGTCATCAGGCAGTCTTAATTTGAATCGCTCTGGCTTTAAGTCGAGCTTGAATCAGATTTTTAAAATGTTTGTTGAGCCACTTTGTGCTGCCCAACTTGATCCTCTGATTGAGGAGCCTGAAGGGGTAGATTTTTTTATGAAAATTCTACTGGGTGAGCTTTCTGTCCGGCCAAACGCTGCAGAGAGGATTAAGGCGAAAGCAAATACTGGGCACACTGCAGACAATCTTCTGACCCTCGATCAGTCTGTTCGACTGTACGGGATTCAAAATGTTAAATTTTTAATTATTGCAGAAAAGCTAGCCGAAGTTTTTCCTTCGAAAATTCTTGAAAGAAATCAGACAACAGGTGAATTGGTAACACCGCTTTCTCAGCTCTTTTCGTTCACAGTGAGAGCCCTTCAGAGCTTTGGAGACGACGGACCCCATAAAAATGTGGCTTTTGCAAGCGGCCTAGTTTTTGACATCTTGGCCATCGTCAATACTCAGGAGCGCGAGGTAGCAAAGCAGAAGAAGTGGTTTACATTCCTCGAAGAGCTTTTTTCACAGGGAGTTGTGATCGCTCAAGCTGCTCTGAACCTCGGTAAGATGAGAAAAAGACTCGTTCTTGAGAAACACATCATTTCCCTGGTCATGCTCAATCAAGCCTCCCACGCTGCAATGGGTTTGGTGAATGATGATTATTTGGATGACTTGCAAAAGCTGAAGAAAGGCAACCTATCAATCGCTCTTCAGAATTTCGCGATTCAAAAGCGTTTTTATGGAAGTCATTGCGAGTATGCTCCTGTTCTTTCGTTGGCTTTTCGGATATTTGACGGGCTTTCACTTGCATTCCTTCATGCAGAAACTCCACACTTGTTGAGCGTTCGCGAAGAGGTGAATCTATTTGATATCAGTGCCATTTCATTTTTGTCACAGCAGATTTTGTTGAATCCGAGCAGGTTCAAAGGAGGAGGTTCGTTTCAGGCGGCCGAAGTTCGACCAGAACTTAAGAAATTTGAGTTGTCATTTGAGCCCGGCAACCTTTTGAATAAAAAGGGGGAAGGCAAATGAGAATTAAATTAGAGGCCTTTGAAGAGACTCTGTTGGTCACGCTCACTCAAGATGTTACGGGTAGAAGTATTCAGATTTTAACTGCAGGACTCCAGAAATACGTCAGACCTCAAACCCGAGCGATCTATGTTGACTTCACGCAGTGTGAGCTTTCTGAAGATGCAAAAGTATCCCTAGCTGGGACCTCGAAGGTTTTTACGAGTCATTCCAAAAGTTCTGAGGGGGAAGGAAAAGAAAATGTGAGTCAGCCGCCACCTGAATGTCGCTTAGTTTTGATCGGGCCAGATTCTACTTTTTACGATGCTCTCACTTTAGAGGTGGCTTTAGGAAATTCTGCACACCTAGAGAGTAAGCTGATCTTGGAGTTGATTCGAATTCAAAAACAAGTGGCTGCGCTTGTTGCAAGGAAGGATGTCCTTGTTAAAACTTTGGGTAAGGCTCCCGAGGATCGAAAGTTGTCCCTATTTAAGCTGAATGTGGCTTTGAAGAGGATTTCGTCAGTGCTTACCGATGAGATTAAGAATAAATCGGCCAGGGTAAGTTCTCTAAAGAGGAGGGTGGTTCAAGAGCCTAAGTCTCTTGAGGAAGTAAACGGAAGGAAGTCGAGTCTGATGGCAGTCCTTGTAAAAATGGGGCTGATTGGAACTTAAAGGAGTCGCGCTATGGCAAACTCAATTGAGACAAAAAAAATAGAAGAGGTCGTTAAAACTCTTAAAGATGAACTTGCCAAGCTCTCCAGTGAGGTTCTTGCTTTAGCTCCTTATGACTTTGGCTCAGCGGATCTCAGTCTTGTGATCGAGAGAACTCAAGCTGAAAATGAGTCTTTGCAAAGCAGTATCGAACAGCAAACTTCACAACTTGCAGAACTTGACGACGAAGAACGCCTTCTTTGTCAATCGAGATTCACCAACGAAATGGATGATATCCTGGCTGAAGAGGAAAAGTCTTTGGAAAGCCTGAGTGAAGTTTCGCCGACATCGTCCAAACCTCAGCCGAGTTAGCTCGATCACTGCTGATTAAGACCTTTTCTAATCGTACGTGTGCCTTGAGCTTTCCCGCTTTTGAGTTCTCTGGTATCTTTATGGACATGCTTTCACTCAAGAATCGAGTCCATTGGGTTCAGGCCTTGGCGGCATTATTAGGTTTTGGTGTGGTGTGCGGATTTCCTAGTGCCCATCTGACCGGCGACTTTAAGGTCTATTTATCTACTGCGATGGAAATGTGGGATCGGGGTGAGTGGCTTCATCCCATCTTATATCAGCATTCCAGTTATTTTAAGCCGCCGTTTCAATATTGGGCAACTTTACTGGGGTGGAAAATTTTTGGTTTCGGTAATTTTGGTGCCTATTTTCCATCCGTAGTGGCACTCGCCCTGACCACTCTCTTGATTGGGCAAATCTCTCTTTTTTTTAGCAGACAAAATCGAGTTGTCCCTCAGGCTTGCGCTGGTCTCTGGTTTGCGGGCAACATCGCTTCGATGTGTTATGGAACAGTCACCCAGATGGAGGTT
>CANHSO010000152.1 GCA_947463705.1 Bacteriovoracaceae bacterium | reverse complement strand
CTTGAGATTAGTGTGCTCATTTTAATTTAGATTAACACATAAATTATAATTAAATAAAATGAGTTTTAATATTCTTTTTAGAGGTAATTCAATAAAATTTAAGCTCGGATTCTATTATATTAAAGTAAAATAAAAAATTATAAATGCATAAAAATTGATGAAAAAATCAGATTCTTTTTTCTTCGATTTCTTTTGTCGTGGCGAGGGTTCTTTTTGAAAGCTGATGACTAAGCGCGTCTTGACTTTGTCTGACTGGGTTCACGAAGTGGAGCGGGTGAAGGGGCTCGAACCCTCGACCTCAAGCTTGGGAAGCTCGCACTCTAGCCAACTGAGCTACACCCGCATTCCAGATTGAACCCGTCTTTGGTATCGCAGATTGGATTCGGATGCAACTTCGATGTCATAAAGAAAGCTAAAGGCAAATTAGGGTTAGCCCGAAATGATAAGCGAGGTGTATTCAGGGCTCATGAACCGCTTATTATGGAAAATTTGGTTGTTTTTATTGACGTTGCTTTGCTTGAGCACTCTTTGCTTTTCGGGTGAAGGTGACGAAGCTACGACAGATGCCGGTGGCAGGGTCTCTGTTGATCTTTTGAAGAGTGTGATTGAGGTTCCAGCAGGCTTTCAACGCTCTGCCCAAGACCTTAGTCCTGTCTCCCGTTGCAACAATCGGGGCACCAAAAGAAAGCGAGAGGAGGGTTCAGGCGGTCAGGGGAGTGTTTCGGTCGGCACATCTCCAGCGAGAAAGTTGAATCGTGAAACTTCTACTAAGTTGGGGTATGTCTTTGATTACCGAGTTCCACCTTACCCTGCTCCAAAGGACTATGTTCCACTGGAATATAAGGACGGCGACCTTCTCTACGGATTGCAGGCGAGCCGCGAGGCGACCCTGAGTTCATTGAAACGCGAAAATCCGGAGAGGAAAGCCTTTACGGTCGATGTCTTTAATAATTTGATTCTTGAGCATTTTAGGGCTCCGGGCGAAGGGCTGAACACTAATACGAGCTCGATTCGGGAGCGTTTGACTGATCTAGTTCAGCGTGGCAAGCTTCATGAATCAGATGCTGACCGATTTGAGAGGTACTTGCTCTTTCTCGGAAGACAAATGTCAGTAGAAAAGCAGAGAATGAAGTCAGACGACTTTATCAGGGAGGCCTGTATTCTGGCCATTTTCTTTACTGCTCAAGAGGAGCGAAAAATTCATTTCGTTTTGGACGGTTTTGACGTGAGCCATGCAAATGATAATACTCAGCGTCATTACGGCAGCTATACGAGTCACGAGCTTCGAGCGATTGCGGATCGATATCGCGAGGGTCCTTCGATCCTTAATTCGATTGAGTTTTACCAGGCTGGCGAGCGTCTTAATCAGGCGCAAAAGGAAAGGTTTCTTAAAGTTCTGCTAGTAGAATAGCCTCGACAAAACGCTTGATCTGTTTATGGAACTTTTTTTATCGCCGATGGGTGATTTGGAGTGCTCGCGGATGGGTTGGATTCTCGGTTCATTCCTCTGTCAAGTGACTCGAGGCCTCGGCTCATTTTGTACTCTAGGTGCAGCCAGAGAATTTTTGAATAAAATGTCAAAAACGTTCCCAAAAACAAAAATTCAACCAGGGGAAATCCTAGTAGGATCTCGATCTCGACGTTCATGAGTTTGAGGGCAATCATGGGTGGGATGGTCAGTGCAGCAGTGAGGAGAAATCCGACTGCGATGGCTCCGAGATAAAAACCACTTTCCGGATAGAAATTATACTCGCAGGTAGCGCACTTGGGGCGGATTCCGATTAAGCCCTTAGTAACCTTTCCCTGGTGACAGGCAGGGCATCTGGCCCTGAGCAGCGCGAGGATACTGAACGGTTGATGGGGGCGTGGAGGGTCTTGAGAGCTCATAGGGCTTGGAGGATAACACAGCTCAATATTTCAGGCGCGTGTTCTAGATTGTTTTTAAGTTAGGCTTCCGAGAAGTTGACTCTTTGAGGGGGTTAATGGTAGTAGTTCATCGCAAGAGTTACATAGAATCAGGCGAAAAAAAGGCAAAATTCCCATGAACCATTTTGATGTCGTAGTTATTGGAGGCGGTCATGCAGGCTGCGAGGCGGGTCACGCTGCTGCAAAAATGGGCTGCTCGACGGCTATTTTGACGCTCAATCGCGATCGCATTGGTTTTATGCCCTGTAATCCGGCAATTGGCGGGTTGGCGAAGGGGCAGTTGGTGAAAGAAATCGACGCGCTCGGTGGGGTGATGGGGCGGATCACTGATCTGACAGCGATTCAATATCGCCGTCTCAACTCCAGCAAGGGGCCGGCCGTTCGTTCCTCTCGAGCTCAATGTGACAAAGGCCTCTATTCGTTTCGAATGAGGGACTTTTTAAGTCAGGTAATGAATCTTTCGCTGCTTGAAGGCGAAGCCGCAAGGATTTTGACAGAAGCGGGTCGCGTGACTGGAATTGAACTCAAGGATGGGGCCAAGATTTCGTGTCGAGCTGTTGTTCTGACTTCTGGGACCTTCTTGCAGGGCCTGATGTACACTGGTTTTGATAAAACACCAGGTGGACGTTTAGGAGATTCGTCGTCGATTGGTTTGAGCGCAAGTTTGATTGATCTCGGTTTTCGGCTGAGGCGACTTAAGACTGGAACGCCGCCTCGACTCCATAAAGATTCAATTGATTATAGTCGAACCGAGGCGCAGCCCGGCGACGTGAAACCAATCCCATTTTCTTTTTTTCATAAACCAGATCCCTTCCCGTTTCTGCCTCAGGTGAACTGCTTCATTACCTACACCAATGAGCAGACTCATTCGGTGATTGAGGCTAATTTTGGTCGTTCTCCGATGTTTTCTGGCTTGATCGAGGGCGTAGGTCCTCGCTATTGCCCGTCGGTAGAGGATAAGGTGAAGCGCTTTAGGGATAAAGAAAGACACCAAGTTTTTCTAGAACCCGAGGGCTTGACGACCAATGAAGTTTACGCCAACGGGATTTCAACGAGCCTTCCTTGGGACGTGCAGGAGCAGTTCGTTCGGACGATCCCGGGTTTAGAAAAAGCTCAATTCATACGTTACGGTTACGCAGTCGAATACGATAGTATTGATGCTCGTCAGTTGAAAGCTACCTTTGAGTCTAAGGATCTGTCAGGGCTTTTTTTCGCGGGTCAAGTCAATGGAACGTCGGGCTACGAAGAGGCCGGCGCTCAGGGAATGATTGCTGGCGTGAATGCTGCTTTGGGCGTGATGAGTAAGGAGCCTATTGTGTTCTCCCGAACCGATGGCTATCTCGGAGTTATGGCTGATGACCTGGTTCTTAAAGGAGCTGATGAACCCTACCGCATGTTCACGTCAAGAGCCGAGCACCGACTTTTGTTGCGCGAAGACAATGCAGACTTGCGACTCAGTGAAATCGGTCGAAAAGTCGGATTGCTCGGAGACGAGGAATTCCGTAAATACGAAGAGAAAAAAAGTGAAGTCTCTCGATGGAGAAGTGCTTTATCGGAGTATTATTTGATGCCCAACGAGTCAACCAATCAGGCGTTGGCAAAGAAGGGTGTCAGTCTCCTGAAGGATCGGGTTGCGGGGGATCTTTTTCTTCGGAGACCTGAGATCACCTGGTCTGAGCTCTGTGACTTAGGATTTGAGGGTCAGGGCGCTCCCGAAGATGTTCAAGAGCAGGTCGAAATTCAGGTCAAATATGAAGGTTACATTAAGAGAGACTTGGAGCTTTTAGAGGTCGTTAAGAAAGGTGAGGCTACGGGCATTCCGTTAAATCTGAACTTCGATGAAGTGGCTGGTCTTTCAAATGAGATTAAAAACCGATTAAAACTGACGCGCCCCGAAACTCTGGGGCAAGCCTCCCGAATGATGGGAATGACTCCAGCAGCGGTGGCAAATTTAATGATCCATATGAAAATGAAAGCCGCAGAAGCTAGAATTGCTGCCCAATCTCAAGGAAAACTGAAATGAGCTTAACCGATTCTCAGCGAATGCAGACGCTTTTGTTTGATTTGCCAGATGAGGAGCGGGGGCGAGTGGTTCATTTTTATGAGCTGTTGGCTGCTGAGAATCTTAAACAGAATTTAACTCGGCTGATTTCACCGGAAGACTTTAAAAGCGGCCATCTGGTGGATGTTCTCGAGCTCCTTAAGACGGGTTGGATTGATTATCCTGTAGTGGATTTAGGGTCTGGTTGTGGGGTTCCAGGGCTCCTTGCCGCTGTGATTGCGCCTGGCGATTGGACGCTGGTTGAATCTGAAAAGCGTAAAGCTGATTTTCTTCAGAGAGCCGTTGACGAACTGAGTCTGCATGCGCAGGTGCAGGTTCGGGCTGAGCGACTTGAGGGTTACCTTAAAAATCACACCACTCACAGCATTGTTGCGAGGGCGGTGGGGACCGTGGAGAAGATTTATTCTTGGATTTCTAAATGTTCCACGTGGAACACTCTGATTCTACTGAAGGGGCCTAGCTGGGACGAGGAATGGAATCAGTTTGAAAATAGCCGTTATCGAGGGAAATTGAGGATTCTTGGAATCCATTCCTACCACATCGCGGAGTCTGGCCGGGAGCGGAAAATTATTAAATTAATACGGTCTGATCGCCGATAAGACGAGTTTCACTGCACGTGTTCCACGTGGAACATTCTGAATTGTACTCCACCTGAAGGGCTCGTTCTGCAGGGTCCTTTCATAAAAAAT
>CANHSO010000151.1 GCA_947463705.1 Bacteriovoracaceae bacterium | reverse complement strand
GACGTGAAGATCTACGAATTTCCAATAGTCTAAACCCGCCCTTCGCACCGCCTTGTCATCGATGGAAAACCCCAGGGGTTCAATCAAGTGCAAAGTACGTTGGGTTGCTACGCTGAGTCTTCCCGCATTTCCCGTATTGGGCGGGATGAGCGGTTCGAGCAGAACTAGATGGTAATGGAAGGGCGGAGTTGATTGCATCGGGTGTCGCTTTAAATTTCTATTTTTCTTCGACAATCAGCTCACCACCGACATGGCCGGGATGAAGATGACAATCATATTTAAAAGTACCACTATGATCTGCAACGAATTCAACTTCTTTGCCTTGATGATCGACTAGCTCCTCGATGTGAAATTCCTTGAGGCGGAATCCATGAATCGAATTGGGTCCACTAATGTGATTTTCGAGCTTGAGGCGAATTCGATCTCCCTTTTTTGCTTTGAGCTGAGCGGGAAGCCAATATTTGGTGCCATCTTTGACTACGGCCTCAAGGTGGAGTTTGAGTACGGGCACTGCATCAGCATCGGCCTTGACTGGAGCAGAATGGTTGGCCTTCCCACTCTTGGTTTGGACATCTGCCAGGGCTCTCGGCAGAGAAAAGCTGGCGAGTAGAGCGACTGAAAGCGTCAGTGTTATGGGGTTTGAGAGTTTCATAGGGGAATTCCTTTCTTGGGTCCCCACCCTATCAATGGCCTGCCTGGGGGGCAAGTCAGAATTCACCTCAGAGTGCTCGACCTAGCTCCGGGTAGGTCTGTTGGAGATATGGCAAGAGAGCGGATTCGTGCCAAAATTTTAGCTCCAGAGTCGAACCAGAGTAGGATGGCGCCCGGATTGTTAAAGATTAATTTCAGGTTATTTTTTTAATTTTTGAGATAAAAAAATTTATTTTTCGCTACTTTGGGATTTTTTGTTCAAAAATAAAAAGTTGTAGGGTCTGGTGGTCGAGCTCGGATAGTCCTTGAAGGATAAAGCCTGCGTGAACCCATTCGTCGCCTGTTGTGCCAATTGTCTTCGTCCATTTAAGAGCGATTTTGCAAATGACCAGGTGATGATCAAGTTTTAATATGACTTCTCGATGAGGTGCTACCTTGAAAGTTTCAAAATCGAATTTCCTAAATTTTAGTCCAATTCCTCTTTCACTGATATTGGTTAATACCGTAGGTGAACCGGGTATGCTAATTTTGATTGGCATTTTTGGATGGTATTTAATTCGGCTATCTTTTCGCCTTTGAACATGAAAGAAGACTCGTTCTGGTTGAATCATGATTGATTTTTGATCGGGGTCGAAAAAAAAACTCATACTTGTAAAGAATACACAGCCCAGATCAATATTAAAGGTTCCGTAAAATGGATTTTGACTACTCCAAGCTTCGTTTTTTTCTATAAAATCACAACTCTCTTGAGAGAGCTTAATCGTTATCTTATTATTATGGGTTTGAAATGAAGCTAAAGTGCCTGTCAATCTTACTTTGCTGTGCTTTTGCCAAACTAAGAAACTTGCCTGCTCTCGGAGCGCAAAAGCAAGAAATTCTCGTATTAAGATGATGTCATCGATCATTCGAAATATTGGATTTTTTTTAAGCTGAATCTTGTAAATGTTCCCTCTGGGCTCGGTTGATTTGTTTAAATGGAGCTCTGCGGTTCCTTGTGATTGAGAAGTTTGATTTAATTGATGAATTAAGTGGGATGAGTTGGCTGCTACGGCGATTTGAGTGTTCCCAGATGTTTGAAATTTTATTAAGGCCCTATCGCCTGCGTTGATGAAATAAAGTTCGATTGTGCTCCCTGAGAACTTCCACTGGTTGTTATAAAATTCTGGCTTTTCGCCTTTGAAATGCCAACCTAAGGTTAGTTTTTTATTTTTACTGAATGGGTCAAATCGAGGTTTCCATTTCCAAAGAGCCGGTTCCATTAGGACCCATTCGCCTGAGGATGGATGAGGTCCTAGCATTAGAATTGTCCATTCACCATTGTGATGGTGAACAAAACGTTCTAAAGGAACCGACCAGAGGTCATCCTCAATTAAAAGTGCACGATTCCACTGGATTAAAAAGCGCAGGCTTGGCTGGTGGATCCGGTAAGCGGTTTCTAAAATTGATGTCTTTTGTACTTGAGATTGCCGAATTTGGAGTAAGGCAATTTGCTTTTCTATGCTGTGCTTAAATGCGGTAGCATTGGTGAATTTACGCGAGATCACCGCGCAGTTGCGCTTGACAAAAAAGCCGGAAAGCTTAGGGTGATCAATTCCGGAAATAATTAAGACCTGCGATTTCCAATGCCAGTCACGTTGATGAATCTCAGAGACTAGGTTTGTAATCGTAAGAATATCAGTTCTGTTTTCAAGAGATAGAAGAAATAGAGCGGGTTGGACTTTCTTTCGATTTTGAAAGAATTGGGGGTTTTCTGAAAATTCTTCGATTTTTACATGAGATTGGCCTAGTTTAGTTAGAGCCTCTCGGTAGATATCGCTTGGTGCCCTGCCAGGAAAAGCAAAAATAGAGGGCTGTGAAGTTGCCTCTACTATAGGGCTCAATTCAGTAATTTTGCCTTCTTTAAAGGGTGCGGCGCTCAAATGGACTCCTCCATTGAGTAGGTTTCGGTTACTTTTAGAATAGTCTTAACTTAAATTTTTTAAGTATTTGATTTCATTTGAAAAATAAAATCTAGCATTTCTTTGGTGGATGATCTTATTTTTTCTTCTCGGTAAATAAGCAGAGCTGCCGAACATTCTCGCGCAGCGCATCGATTTGACCGGCTTGCCTGAGGTCACCTAGACCTAGCTCGTATAGAGCCGTTCCAGAAATGGGAGCTCTATATTTTCGAAGGAAGTAGTTGCTGGCGAGTGCCGCTGTTCTTCGATTGGCATCCTTGAATATATGCGCAAGAACTAATCCTACGTAAATATCGATGGCGGCATCGATGGCTGTACCTGTCTCTCCCGTTTCAGCCGCTCTGTGGAGGAGGTCCCTGGCCGTGATCACTGGATCGATCATGAGCTCCAAACTTTTGGTTTGCCCAGAAGGAAGCTGAATTGTGACCGACTCATGACGCCATGGGTCATGAGTTTTTCCAGTGAGTATTCCGTTCAGTCTAGCGAGTTCAGTCGTTGTCAGAAGTGCTCGATGATCGGCAAGGCTTTCTGAGACGTCTAATGCCCGCTCAAAACGAGCTAGTTCAAGTTGGTGCTTTAAAGATTCTGGGTTCATGAGGATGACCTATCTGACTTTTGATCAAGAACAGCAAGTCTTTTTTTTGAGGGTTGGGTTAGAGGCGAGAGAGTCATGGTATTCTTGATGAAATCTATGACTAATCCGAGAGAAGAGATGAATGAGGAGCAGGGCGGCGCTATTGCAGTTCAGGAGGGTAGGCCTATTCCTAAGGAGCCGACGCGGTACGCCGTTTTGCTTGCTAATGATGACTACACTACCATGGAGTTTGTGGTAGAGGTACTCAGGCGATTTTTTCAAAAAACGGAGGAGGAAGCGGTACAAATTATGCTCCAAATACACCAGAAAGGGCGAGGTACCGCTGGAATCTACCATTTTGAAATTGCTGAAACTAAGGCGATGCAGGTGGTCGAATATGCACGAACCCGGGGTTATCCTCTAATCTCCTTCATTGAACCGGTCTTATGACGATTCGCGCTGTACAGAGAGAGTGGAAAGAGGGTATAGATGCTGCGAGAGAAAACTGAATGATTGGTCGAAAAGCTGAAGCTATCCTCAACCGAGCCGTTCGTTATGCAGTCGAGCAAGAGCATGAATACTTTACGCTCGAGCATGTCTTTTGGAGTTTACTCAAGGATTCCGGCGTTCATGAAGCTGTAGTGGCCTGCGGGGGTGATCCTGAGGAGATTCTGACTCAATTGGAGTCTTATCTGGGAACTGAAGTTCCTAAAGCAGCCCGGTCTCCCAATCCATCAAACGGAATTGCAGCGCCTTCGGACAGCCCATCTGATTCTGATTCATCCAATGAGGAGAATTCAATAGAACATCCGGTTGCTACGCTGAGTATTCAGCGACTCATTCAGCGTGCACTTTTCCATGTTCAATCAGCAGGTAAGGATGAAATCCAACCAGAGGATTTGTTGGTGGCTTTATTTCAAGCCAAGGATTCCAAGGCTCTCTTCTTGTTACTTCAGCAAGGGATCGAGCGCCTCGATGTTTTGAACTACGTCAGCCATGGGATTCGGAAGGGTCAAGATTCAAGGATGCCTCCGCGTCTCAACCCCTCTGAAGATGACTTTGGGGAAAATTCCTCTCCTGAAGAGGGGGAGGAAAAAGTTCAAACTAAAACTGCATCGCCGCGGACCGCAGATGATCCTCTATTGATTTATGCGGTGAACCTGAATCACCGAGCGCGAACGGGTGATATTGACCCCCTCATTGGACGGACTCAGGAACTGGATCGAGTCCTACAAGTACTTTGTCGAAGAAGGAAAAATAATCCGCTTCTGGTGGGTGAAGCTGGGGTAGGGAAGACTGCCTTGGCCGAGGGGCTTGCCCTTCGAATTGTAGAGAAGAATGTTCCAGATCTGCTTCATAATTCAGTCGTTTACTCACTTGATTTAGGCTCGCTCCTTGCGGGCGCTAAGTTCAGGGGTGATTTTGAACAGCGATTTAAACGGGTGATCACGGCTTTGGAGAGTCAGCGCGAAAAGGGACAGGATCCGATTCTCTTTATTGACGAGATTCATACCATTGTAGGTGCTGG
>CANHSO010000150.1 GCA_947463705.1 Bacteriovoracaceae bacterium | reverse complement strand
GTAACGTCCCGAGCCTATGCATATTAAACAGGAAACTGGGCTCCACTTTGTGGGTATTGGCGGCATTGGGATGAGTGGCATTGCCGAAGTATTCTTAAATCAAGGATACCGAGTCAGCGGATCCGACTTAGCAGAGTCTGAGACTACCCGACGCCTGGCCGACTTGGGCATTCAGGTGTCGATCGGTCATCGAGCTGAGAACGTCGATGAAGCGAGTGTTGTTGTGATTTCTTCGGCTGTCAAAGCCAATAATCCAGAGGTTTTGGAAGCAAAACGCCTACGAATTCCTGTGATTCCAAGAGCTGAAATGTTGGGCGAACTCATGCGGGGTAAGGTAGGGATAGCCGTAGCCGGTACTCACGGGAAGACGACCACCACATCGATGCTGGCTTGTGTTCTCATGGAAGCAGAGATTGATCCGACGATTGTCATTGGCGGTAAAGTCAATTCTCTAGGTGGAAATGCTAAACTGGGCCAAGGACGATTTGTGGTTGCTGAGGCTGACGAGAGCGATGGGTCATTTCTCCATCTGCCCGCAACCTTCGGCGTAGTCACTAATATTGATAATGATCACCTCGATCACTTTGGGAATCTCGCAACGATCGAAGAGGCATTTATCGGTTTTGTAGGCAAATTGCCATTTTATGGTTTAGTTGCGTTGTGTGGAGATGATCCCGGCGTGAAGCGCTGCTTGAGTCGATTGACCAAACCGTATCTGACTTATGGATTTTCTGAAAACTCCGATTTCTATGCCACTCAATGGGCAAGCGAAGGTCTGGCTTCACGATTTCAGGTCATTCATCGTAATGGTCCCGAGGGCGCAAAGGAAGAGCTGGGTGAGTTTCACCTTTCTGTTCCTGGACAGCACAATGTACTCAATGCGTTAGCTACGATTGCAATCGCAACTCGACTCGATGTGCCACTCGAAAAAATAAAAAAAGCGTTGAGAGAGTTCCGAGGAGTTCGTAGACGATTTGATATCCGCTGGCAGGATTCAAAGACTCAGCGAATGATTGTGGATGACTATGGTCACCATCCAACTGAAATTGCGGCCACGCTTTCGGCTGCAAGAAAAGTTTGGCCTGGGCGAGTGGTTGCGGTATTTCAGCCGCATCGATATTCCCGAACTCTTCATTGCAAAGATGGGTTTTTGTCCGCTTTTTCACTCAGTGACGTCGTTGTTCTAACCGATGTCTACGCAGCGGGTGAGGAGCCTATTCCAGGTGTGGATGCGGAGTCTCTAGCAAATGAGATTAAAAAACTTGCCCATCCAAATCAGACGGTGATTTACGCAGGGGATCTCAAGTCGACACAAAAAATTGTGAGCGGACTTTTATCTCAAGGTGATCTGGTGATTTGCCTCGGGGCAGGGACCATCACGAAGCTCCCTGATCTTCTCATCTCAGATTTAAAAACTCATGACGCGATCAATCATGGATAAAAGACAAAAATCTGAAGAGAACTGGGCTCAGTGGTTTAAAAATCATGCGAGTAGTTTTACGGGGGCTCTCTTCTTTGACGAGCCTCTGGCGCGCTACACTTTTTATCAAATCGGAGGGCCCGCTCGGATTTTGGCTGCGCCTAAATGTCTTGAGGATTTGAAGTTGCTCAAAGAAGGGGTCGAAGCGACAGGCGTACCCTTTTTTATTCTGGGCAAAGGTTCTAACTTGCTTGTATCGGACCAAGGTTTTGAAGGCCTGGTGATTCGGACGCATCAGCTCAATTTAGAGGTGCAGACCACTGAGTCTGAGAAGGCCTCAGACTCTAGAGACAGCGAGGGTTTTCTGCTAAGGACCGGTGGGAGTGTTCTGATTTCAAGTCTTTTGAGAAAAACAGCGCAAGAAGGCTGGTCCGGGCTTGAGTTCTGGACGGGCATCCCTGGATCAGTGGGTGGCGCGATTATCATGAACGCCGGTACACATCTAGGCGAGTCTCAAGATCGTCTGACGAGGGTAGAGACTTACTCCCTTGAGCGCGGGACTCGTTTCGGTCCTTCCATTTTTACAGGTGAAGACCTAAAGTTTCAGTACCGCAAAAATCTCTTTCTACCGCCAGGGCACATCATCTGGAGCGCTGACTGGCGAATGGACCACGTCGAGCCCGAAAAAGTTAAAAATCTCATCGACGAAACTTTGAAAAGACGAAAATTAACGCAACCCATCGATTACCCATCTTGCGGCAGTGTGTTCAAGAATCCCAAATCCTCGGGCAAGAATGCCTGGCAAGTCATTGACCAGCTCGGCTTACGTGGCCACATCGAGGGTAAAGCTCAGTTTTCTGAAAAGCATCCGAACTTCATTATCAATCTCGGAGGGGCAAAGGCCTCTGATGTTCTTGCCCTCATTCGCCTTGCCCAGTCTCGTGCAGCAGTGGAGTTAGGGATTGAGCTCGAGGAAGAAGTGATTTTTGTAGGTGAGGAATGAGATCGGAAGTATCCGAGAATAGCTTCGCTCTAAAATTCAGGATATAATTTAGGTTTGCTGGCCTGAAATTTTGTTTAAAAATTTAAATTTAGTTTATTATCACTAAATGCGTATTCAATTAATGAAAATATATAGAATGCCCATTAAAAATGGATAAATACTTAATTAAATTTATTTTTTTCAGCATTTTTTTTGAAATTTTTATTTCGCCACGTGCTTTTTCAAATTGTGAAAATCAAGCAAATCTACTTTGCTGCACAGAGTTAACTGACCCAGTTTTTGACTGCAAATTTATTAGGGAGTGCAAACTAGGTAACGAAAAAATGGGTAACCTACTTGATTGCCCTCGAGATTCCTTACCTAAAGTAGCTGCCAAGCTGAGTCATTTGGCCGAAATGAAACCTGCGAATATAGGCAATTGCGGTCGAGGTTCAAACGATAGTGCCAGAGGCTCAAACATAAGCCCAGGACTCGATGGACGAAGTATAATCATAAAACAGGTCAAGGATAATTTAGAGAAATTTCGACCGAAAGTAGCATACGATGAAAGACGACTTGATGATCCAAACTATGTTTTTAGTCTATTCCCAGTTCAGAAGAGCGAGCTAGAGAGCCTCTTCTTAAGTCCGGCCTACCGTGAGGATCGCAGCACAAGTGCTCAATTAAAAAAGGCCCTGACTGATAATGTAAATCCGAAAGCTAATATAATTCACGCCTTCTTGAACTCTAAAGTTTTCTTTGGCCATGAAGCGGACTTAATTCCCGGGCTGATGACTGCCGTTTCAGGAAGCGGGAATGCCGTGAAATTAAAAGTAATTGAGGCAGTTGATGAGATTTATGGACGATCGGAGAATCCGCAAAGGAATTTAATTATTGCTTTGCTGAGTGATCGACTTTCGAGCGAAAATCCAAAGGTTAGCCATGAGGCCCTTAATCTTTTGACGAAATATAAAGTCAAAGTTCCACCTCCTGAAGTTTTGCAGAAGTTGATGACACCCTATACTAGCCCTGAAATTGACGCCTGGAACCTGAGTGAACCAAAAGGATATGATTCGAAACAGTTCAAGTTTTTGATTCATGGGGTACTTACGGATGCCTCTCGTCCAGCAGGCAGTAATTTGGGGAAATTTTTCTCAAAGTCAGCGTTTGAAGATCCCAAGGGATTCATGGAGCGAAAGCGAATCTGTGCAACTTTAATCGGTATCGATGAAGAAGCCGCGATTCATGAAGTTAGAACTTTTGCCCCAACAGGCTTCATTTTAAGAGTTCCCAGAGCGAATATCACACATGCTAGTCCTGAGAATTTCGCAAGCAACGGAAGGTATGTCAGCAGGAAGACACGCCTAATGAGTCCTCAAGAGATTCTTCAAAAAACAAGTGGCAAGTACAACGAAATCCTAGTTGAAGGTACAAATCGCCTCAGTGGTGAGAAGAGTGAGATCATTGGTGTTTTCATAAAAGAAGATACTCCAGATTCACATAAGAAAGAGGCTGTTGATTTTGCTAGAGTTCACAAACTGCCTATCGTTTTTCTTCCAGGAAGATGGAGCAATAATTTCGCCCCGCCCAAAAAATAGAGCTGTAGGCTCCGACGGCTCTAAGGGCGGTGATTTGCCGAGGAAGAAGTCATCTTGAGATGATTTTAAGTAGGTCCTGCTGGGATCTCAAAACTCAGTTTAAAAGATGAGTTCAATCGGGAGAGTCATTTCGTCTGGCGCGATGATTTCTGTTCGTGTGCCAGTATGGAGATGAACCACTTTTGCCCCTGGAAAGTTCTTTTTAAATGAGTCGGCGCTTCGAATTGCGCCGAGTGAAGGTTTCTCTTCAGTGGAGCACATGAAGCCTAAAACGTTTCCTTCGCTCTGGACCATGAAAGGAAGGTAAGCACCACCTTGCTGGCGATACTGATGGATTTCAAAGCTAAGACCAGGCTCATAGGCGAGCGGCACTCGGATGTGTGCGAAGCAGATTCGTTCCAGATCGTCGATTTCGTCGTAGGTTCCCTGGGCGAGGTAAGTCGCCTCTCCTTGGTCCTCTAAAAAAACCACCGGTCTTGACTCGTTTCCATGTGTGCTTAAGATCCGGACAAAGAAAATTGATTCTAGACCTCTGATAATCTTTTTAAGGGTAGGAGTCGAGATTCTCGACTTCCTCGAGATCTCAGAGAAGTTTAAGGGTTTGTTCTGATTTTGCGCAATGAGTCGGGCAAGGCTACGTAATTGAGGAAGCGGCACCTCGGTTTCACAAACGAGTCGGAGATCTCGATCTAAGATGAGATCGAGCTGGGACTCAATTAGATCTTTTCGGTCACGTGAATCTCGAACAAAACAGATTCCAGGTAAT
>CANHSO010000149.1 GCA_947463705.1 Bacteriovoracaceae bacterium | reverse complement strand
TGCGGCGCTGAACATGATAGAGATATCAACGCGGCCCAAAATATCTTCAATTTCGGTGCAGGACGTTGCACTCCGACGGGAAGCCTCTCACTTCAGTGAGAGGAGGACGTTCACCGACATCGACCTGTTGCTAGAAGCGGCGCCTCCGATTGATTTTTCGACCCAAGCCAAATTAGCTCATGAACTGGAGGAGAGTAACTTACCCTTTAAGGTTGATCTAATCCCGCTCGAGCAACTTTATTTGCCATACGCGCAGCAAATTCAGAGTGAGAAAAAGCTGCTCTTTCAGTTTTGAGGTGAGGATTGCACCTATTTCGCGGCGCGCTCGATCACCCAGCTTTTTGCGAGTTTTAGGGCTTCCTCAAGTCCTTCAGGGCGAGTTCCTCCTGCTTGCGCTAAGTCTGGCTTCCCACCCCCACGGCCTTCAATTTTCGAAACGATGGCTTGGAGAATCTCATTCGAGCTGATTCCCTTGGGCGCCTGAGGACCTGTGGCGATTAAGATCGATGCCTTCGGTTCTGCTGGGTCTTTCATTCCTAAGACTAAAAGGCAATCGGGAGCCTTTTGCTTGATCCGATCTGCGAGTTCACGGAGGCGTTTGATGCCCTGTGCATCCGGGGCGCAGAGGCCAGAAACATATCGGATGGCGCCCAGGGTTTCAGCCTTTGCGAGGATCTCGTCGACTTCTCCGCTGGCACTTTTGGCTTGGAGGAGTTCGATTTGCTTGCGGAGTTCGCGTTCAGTGGCAGTCATTTTATCGAGCTTGCCCAAGATTTCATCGCTGGATGACGCTTTGAGGCGATCTCGAACCGCTTTGATTTCTGAATCTTTTGTACGGAGGTAGTCAAATGCACCTTTTGAAGTGAAACCGATGATTCGGCGTACGCCGGCTGCAATGCCGCTTTCATTGGCGATTTTAAAAAGATGAATATCGGATGACAGGTCAACGTGGGTTCCGCCGCAGAGTTCTGTCGAGAATTCTCCTACTTTTACAACACGGACTTTTTCACCGTATTTCTCACCGAAAAATGCAATGGCTCCAGCTGCGATTGCTTCGTCCTTGCCCATTTCTTCCTTACTGACGGGGTGGGAGCTCCAGATTTTTTGGTTGATCAAGTCTTCCACGCGAGTGAGTTCGTCTTCAGTCATGGCTTGGAAATGGCTGAAATCAAATCGTAATAAGTCAGGGGTGACTAAAGATCCTGCTTGTTTCACGTGGCTGCCGAGGACTTCGCGCAATGCCCATTGGAGCATGTGGGTGGCGGTGTGGTTTCTTGCAGTGAGAGCGCGGAGTTCTTCGTCCGTTTCCTGATTGTAAACGTATCCCGTTTGTAGGGTGCCTTTGAGCGGGCGGATATGGGCCAAAATCAACTCGGGAGTCGGTCTTTGCACATCAATGACCTCGCCTTCAAATCCTTTTCCGTCTGAAACCCGGCCGCGATCTCCGACCTGTCCGCCACTTTCTCCGTAGAATGGAGTTTCAGCAAAGAGGACCTCTAAAATTGGAGATTTCTCAGCGCTGTCTGCAGTGGCCGCAAGATAGGGAGTTTCAAATTTCTCAACGCGTTTGATGCCTTCTGCATCGCTCGCTAGGATGGCAAGACAAGTCGATTGCGCTTGGGTGGCATCATACCCTACAAATTTAGGGAGCTGATTTTTAGTGCGTAGCTCCTGGGTGAGGTCGAAGTAAATTTGATTTAATGCTTCTTGGCCTGAACCCTTCCAGTGCTTGCGCGATTCGCTCCGCTGGCGATCCATGCTTTTTTCAAATCCGATTTCGTCAATCGCGATGTCTTTTTCTGCGCAGATGACGCGGGTCAAATCGAGAGGGAACCCGTAGGTGTCGTAGAGCTTGAAAGCAATTTCTCCAGCCAGGGTTTGTCCTTTGTGGAGCTTTTGCATTTCGTCATCGAGGAGGGTCAGTCCTCTTTCGAGTGTTTTGAAAAATTGCTCTTCTTCGGCAATGATTACTTTTTCGATGAAGGCGCGCTTTTCAGCGATTTCTGGGTAAGCATCCTTCATTTGTTCAATGACGTAACTTGCTGTCTGATGCAGAAAGGGTCCGGTGAACCCTAGCTTTTTACCGTGGCGGATAGCCCGGCGCATAATGCGGCGCAGGACATAGCCGCGGCCTTCGTTCGAGGGGAGTACTCCGTCACTGATCAAGAAAGTTGCGGCCCTCGAATGGTCGGCAATGACACGGAATGAAACGGCGTCTCCTTGGTCCTTGTCGTAGGGTCTGCTGGCAAGCTTTGCAATTCGGGAAATGATCTCTTGGAATAAGTCGCAGTCGTAATTCGTGTCTACGCCTTGAAGGATCGAGGCAATTCGCTCTAAACCGGCACCGGTATCAACAGAGGGCTTAGGGAGAGGGGAGAGTTTCCCGTCTGCAGAGCGGTCGTATTGCATGAATACGAGATTCCAGAACTCCATATAGCGGTCGCAATCACACCCCATGGCGCAGGTGGACTTGCCGCAACTGTATTTTTCGCCGCGGTCGATAAAGATCTCGCTGCAGGGACCGCAGGGGCCTGTGTCGCCCATGGACCAAAAGTTGTCTTTTTCTCCAAAACGGTAGATTCGGTCCGTCGGGACGCCTTCTTGTTTGTGCCAAATCTCGGCAGCTTCGTCGTCCTTTTCAAAAACGGTCACGTAGAGTCGGTCTTTTGGGAGCTTGAGTTCTTGAGTGACAAACTCCCAGGCCATGCGGATCGCTTCTTTTTTGAAGTAATCGCCGAAGGAGAAATTCCCCAGCATCTCGAAAAAAGTATGGTGTCGGGCTGTGAAGCCAACATTTTCGAGGTCGTTATGCTTACCGCCTGCGCGGACGCATTTTTGAGAAGTGGTGGCACGGGTGTAGGACCGGCGATCCTTGCCGAGAAAGACGTCTTTAAACTGCACCATCCCCGCGTTTGTAAAGAGGAGTGTCGGGTCGTTTTGAGGCACCAGCGAGGAGCTTTCGACGATGGTGTGTTGGTTTTTTTCAAAATACTTCAAAAAACGGGAACGAATTTCTGCGGCTTTCATGCTAGCTTCATACCTCGATCGAGGAGTTCTAATCAATGTCAGTTTTTATTTCCGGTGCATCCAGTGGAATCGGTGAAGCCTGTGCAAGATCCTTTGCGGCAGCTCATCAAGATCTTGTTCTAGTGGCGAGGCGCGAAGTCCGGCTGCAGGAGTTGGCGCAAGAGCTGAGGACTCAATTTGGGGTGAAGGTCCATACCTTTGGCCTGGATGTCCGGGATCGGGCCAAAATTGAAGCCTTGGCCGCCGCTCATGCGGAAATTTTCGAAGGTGTCGATGTTCTCGTGAATAACGCTGGATTGGCCAAGGGCAGGGACGTGATTCAAAACGGAAAACCCGAAGATTGGGATCTGATGATTGATACCAATCTGAAGGGCCTGCTCTATGTCACCCGGGTTTTTCTTCCTTCGATGATCAAAAAGAAGCGTGGCCATATTGTGAATATCGGTTCAGTGGCCGGGCAGTGGGTGTATCAAAGCGGCAACGTCTATTGTGCATCCAAGTTTGGGGTTAAGGCGCTTTCTGAATCCTTGCGTTATGACCTCCATGGGAGTGGAATTCGAGTCACCGAAGTTTCTCCTGGCATGGTCAAGACTGAATTCAGCCAAGTGCGCTTTGAAGGAGACCAAGAAAAGGCTGACGCCGTTTATGCTGGCAAAACCCCCCTAACGGCACAAGATATTGCAGACACCGTGTTGTGGTGTGTGCAGCGCCCTGCGCATGTGAATATCCAGGAAGTGGTCATCTTCCCCACAGAGCAACCGAGCATTCATCCTACGGCTTTTGGCGTTCGCCCGGATTAGTGCACAGAGTGCACAGGGACAGTGCACAGGGACGGAGCCAATTTGTGCACAGGGACGGAGCCAATTTAGGTCTCGTGTTCAGCACTTAGCCAACTCGGCGTTCTAAATTCGGTTTGTAAAAGCCTCTTAGGCAAACGATGCGGACAAAGCATTGAGAATTCGACTGCTGGAATCTCCTGGGTTCTAGGGAGGTCCGCGATTTTGCGAATTTTTAATGAAGATAGTCGCAATCTTGATCTGGTTTTATGAAATTTAGGCGCACCAAAGCCTTCCCCAGTCTAGAGCCGAGGAAAAGTAGGGCGGGTTGAGTTTTGAGGCGTTTCAATTAGGTCGGTGAGGCTCGGGCAATGGCTAAATTCTTGGCGCAAAGCTGTTCCTTCAGGTGTGTTTCCGTTTTTCTGACCCACACAGCATCACCTATGAAGTGACTTAAGAACTGAGTCCAGCTGACGACAAATTGCTCGAGGTATTTGCGAAAGAGGACTCGATAAGCTCGCTGCCTCTCTTCGGGGGTATTTCCTAGGTCGACGTACCACTGAGGAGGCGTGAGGTGCTTGGTCCATTCATCAAGTATCCCATGAGCGTACAAGCGGTAGGAGTTCCAGAAGAAGTATCTGAGTTTCTCGAGTTTCACCATCCCTGCACGGATGGGGTTTGCTTCGATGTAAAAATGAACCCTCATTTCGGATTCGGTACCGCCTATCAGAGGAGTCTTTGGGCGTTCATTGGCGACTTTGCCCGAGCGTTTAAAGGCGCGATTGAAGCGCATTCCAAAGGTGCCGTGAGCAACTCGCATGAAGTGAGAGAGTTTGGAGGCTCCGTTCTGGTAACTCATTTGTTGGTGAACGTGATTGCTCATGAGGCAGAATGAGTGGATCTGGACCGAATTGTCTGATCCCCGGTGTTTCAGGCCGTAAATCAGACTCTGAAAGAACAATTCTTTTGCACCGTTCTTCTCGAGTAGGTAGGAAC
>CANHSO010000148.1 GCA_947463705.1 Bacteriovoracaceae bacterium | reverse complement strand
CAAAGGGTGAGCGATTATAACCCAGGCTTTTCAGTTTAAATGAAATTATTATAAATAAAACCTGAAATCAGTACTGTGATTTCAATTACTTATGAACCGTATATTTGTACTTTGCAGTAAGAATTAGTTTAGTTCGCTCAAAACTTGCGGTATGAGTCGGAACTATGAGTGCTCTGGATGCGGTCCTGGTGGATGATGATCCTTTAGTTCGGATGTCTTGGAAAATGGTAGCCCAGCAAAAAGGCAAGTCGATCTTGCTTTGTAACTCGGTCGCCGATTTTCGCGAAAAAATGTCCGAATTGGATCGTTCCACACCAATTTATCTCGACTCTAACCTGGGCGGCGATCTGAGGGGAGAGGAGTTTGCTATGGAGCTCGCCCAGGAGGGATTCACTGAGGTCTTTCTTGCTACCGGGTATCGCACCTCTGATTTCGAGGGATTGCCTGGAGTCAAAGCCGTTGTAGGTAAGGACCCTCCATTTTAAAGGTAAAATTTGACTTAAATAAATAAAAATGATATAAGAAGTCGTCTCGGTAGGTTACCCCTACCTAGCTTGAGAGGCGGTTTTTGTGGAGATTCAAGATTCAAATCGGGTTTTCGTCCGGCATGTAACCAAATCTGTTTTTTTGGGAGTTCTCATTTACGTCGGATGTCCCGCTCAGAGTCAGGCTTGGCCTAACTGGTTTGCTACTCCGTCTCGATCGAGTCAGCCACAGGTGGCGGGTTCTTCTGATCAGGATCTTCAAGGTCAACGCGTTGTTGGGAATGGCGCACCCCTTCAAGATATCTTAGCTCCTTCAATACCTTTACTTCTTCCTAAGCCTTTGCTTCTTCCTAAGCCTCTGCTTCTTCCTAAGCCTCTGCTTCTTCCTAAGCCTCTGCTTCTTCCTAAGCCTCTGCTTCTTCCTAAGCCTCTGCTTCTTCCAAAACCGCTGTTACCTCAACCGTCAGTAACTCAGCCGTGCGAAATCCCAGGATTCCCAACTCCCGCTTCTGCTGTTCAGGACTTGTCCTCTCGGTCGACGCACGCTGCCTTCCGGTCGTATGCTGGCTCGGAGGCAGAGGCACTGAGAACTCATCGGACTCGTTATTTCCAAGGTAACCGAAGCTTTTTGAGTGAGTTTGACTTCCGTGGACAAAAGATTTCAATTTCTGCAACAGTTGAGCCTGAAAACCGGTATTATATGGTGCGCGATGGGGAATTGGCCCGAAACCTAGGAGTGAGGGTTGGCCGAAAGTTTACCCAAAAGGAAATTGAGACCTCAGCACACCGTCATCTTCTTCACGAGGCTCTTGGTGACGAGCGTTTGCAGTCCGTCCACGAGGGGATTAATCCAGTCTTTCAGTCTCGAAGCGTGACCCCAGCGGAACAGAAGCAAATCGACACGCTTCGAAACCGGATTGAGGGTCGAATTCAGGAACTCACGCGAATGTACGGCAGGGTCGAAGAAACCGCTTCTGGGCACGGGTTTAAATTCTACTCGACTGCTCAAGGCAACGGCCAGACGGGACTGTGGGTAAATGGGATCTCGAGTGCGGATTCGCGCAGAGTGGATCCTGTCGATTCGATTGAGTTTGATGCTTTCTTGGATGCTGTGGAGTTCAATCAGGAAGATCTTGCTTACGAAACTCTTTTAGCACTCGTACTAAAATTTGATTCTCATCATGCCGAAGCTCGAAAGGGAATGATTGAAGTGTTCACTCACTTTTTCGTGACCAAAGAATTTCCATCCGAGGGCGTTCGCCAAAACTATCTGCATTTTATCTTGAGATGCGGTCATATCTACTAAACGCCTGATCGGTCGGCACCCCAAATGTATTTGTGAATTTGGAGCTGAAACCGGACGGGGAGTTGGTCCGAGAGGATCTGTTCAGCCAACCACTGGGGCTCTATGCCGGGGAAAGTGCCTGGAGAGTTCTTGGTTAAAATAACCGGGGAAAAGAGAATCTCTTGAGTGGGGAGCGTTTCGTCAGTGACAATGGATCTAGCCCAGTCGTAATCTGATTGAGACGCGATGACGAACTTGATTTCATCGGTAGCCTTAAGGAGGGGTAAGTTTTTTCGAAATCCGCCTCTGCACATCCCGCTGCTTGGAGTTTTGATGTCTAAAATGATTCTGGCGGACTGCACTACTGTCTCAATTGAAATTTCACCGTGAGTTTCAATACTGACTTCGTATCCAGCCGCCCTCAAGGTTGTCACCAAGTGGGGAGTTTGTCGTTGAAGTAGGGGTTCTCCGCCCGTAAGCAGGACTTGCCGTGTCTTGAAAGGAGCAATTTTACTCATGATTTCCGATATGCCCATTCGCTGTCCGCCCTTGAATGCGTATGCGGAGTCGCAGTAGGTGCACCGCAGATTACATCCCGTAAGGCGGATGAATATAAATGGAAGGCCAGATCGGGAGGTTTCCCCCTGGAGGCTGTGAAAAATCTCTGAAACTAATAATCCATCAAAACCCATAAGCGCCACTTTTTACCACTCGCTCACCCCCGAGTCGACCTCTAAAACAGGAGAGGCCCCAGTCTCTTGCGTGCGACTGAGGCCTCTTAAGATGAAGAGGGAGTCCGAAGGGAGCTCCCTTTGAAAGTTTTAATTGGACCTGCTTGGTCCTTGCTTTCCTCCTTTGGCAGCTCGGCTGGCAAGAACTGTAGGGGTAGGACAGTTCGTAGCCCCGTGGCTTTGCGTCCTGATCTTTCGATCAGTTTGCCTTTTTCAAAGGGGGTTGTGAGTTAACCCACCTCTTCTAGCGACCCGTTTCCGTGGGTCGTAACTTCAGTTTTTAGTCAGAGAGCTTTCAATGTTGTTTTGGCTAGGTTGATTTCTCATTCGTTGTCTGTGACTCACTCTGTCAATATACCTAGTGTAACGCTGAGTGTTGACTGATTCAAGCACAATTTATAAGTACTTTGTATTTATTGAAAAATTAACCATTATTTCCAAATTTAACTCTTTTCGAGATAACATTGTTTTAATGACAAGAAGACTGGTAGTTAATCGTAGAAGTGTATTTTATTGCATTTCAGTTCTAATTATTCTCATGCTGGGGTCGTTGGTCTATGCTTCAGATTTACCAAAACACTACGAGTATGTCGAAGAAACTGAGCGTGACTACTCTCTTAAACACCTTAAACCGCTTCATATAACAAATGTTAGGGGTGACATTTCGGTCCAAGGATGGTCGCTAGATAAATTACGAATTAAACTGAAAAAGAAGGTTCTGACTTCGAGTCCGATTCTGGCGACTCGTCTTTTGAGCACAATGGACTATCGCTATACCTCAGACGGCGCAATTCTGGAGATTTCGAGTCAGTATGGCAAAGGCTTAACTATAGAAGAGCGTCTTAAAGAGAGGGGAAGATCAAATGTTCACCTAGAAATCCAAGTTTTTGCCCCCTCTCGTCTAAATCTTCATCTTTGGGCTGTTGACGGTCAGCTCAGCGTAAAGAATTGGGCGGGGAGCGCTGATCTCCGTTCGCGCTCCGGGGGGGTCAAGGTAGATCAATTCAAGGGTGAGCAGATCTCGTTGATCTGTGAGTCTTGCTCAGCTCGTTTCAGTCACGTCAAAGGTTCAGTGCAAAGTCTGACCGGAAAGGGCATTTCGGAGCTGAGTCACGTTCGTGGTAAGCGAATCTATGTGGAAACTGTCGATGGGGCCATTCAAGCCAAGGATGTCTCCGGGGATCAGCTCTATTCCTCTCGGTCTGGCCTAATCCAGGGAGACGTCCTTCAGGGTAAAGTCGAATTTAACGCTGAAAGTTCAAATATATCATTAGAGCGGCTAGATGGATTTTTGAGTGGGTATCTAGAAAAAGGCTCGGTAAAAGCTCAAGTGAATCGGTGGGCGCCTAAAGATCAAGCGACTATTGAGACTGTGGCAGCAAGTGTCGAGCTTCTGCTTCCTGTTTCGTTTTCGGCAAACTTGGACCTCTGGAGTAAGCAGGGATCCATAGAGGTAAAGTACCCCGTAGTGCCAACCGGCGACACTTTTGCCTCCGGTCCTACGCAGGAAGCAAGGCTTTTAGGTCGGGTTCGAGACGGGGGTGAGCTTTTCCGGATCTTCAGTGAAGTGGGCTCGATTTCTCTTCGTCGAGCCGATTTAGATGCTCAGCCATAAGCTCTAGATCCTTTGTTGTGGCTTCAATGCAGGCATCGGTAACGCTTAAAACCGACAGATTTAAGCAGTTCCAACCGGCTGGATTCTAGGGTCGAACGTCTGTTCTTAAAAAAAAAGTTAACTTTTTTAAAAAATACTCTTGCGCAAAAATGAGAACGGCTATAGAACCAGTCTCACTTCGGCGGTACTGAAGTAGCGAAGACGGCAACTAGCTGAAATCGTTTAAGTTCTTTGAAAACTAGGATGAATTTTTTGAAAGAGAAAGTGGGGGTAAGTAGGCAGGCAGCTTCTTGCAGTAGCAAGAAGTGATGTCGAAAACCTCGAATCAATCTTTTGAAGTTTAACTAACTATAGGTAGATACGAACATAATTCGTAGCAAAACAAATAGGTAGCCAGAGAAAGAATTGAGTGAGGTTCAAAGTCGATGTTTGATATTGAACTTAATGAGTGAGTACCTTCGGGTGTTCCTTGTTGAGTGAATAAAAAATAAAACATGAGAGTTTGATCCTGGCTCAGAGCGAACGCTGGCGGCGTGCCTAACACATGCAAGTCGAACGTGAAAGGGAGCAATCCTGAGTAAAGTGGCGTACGGGTGAGTAACACGTAGGTAATCTACCTCAGAGTCTGGAATAACCTGCCGAAAGGCGGGCTAATACTGGATAGAGCGATGAAATCCGTAATTGGGTTTTTCGGAAAAGGGAGGAAGCAATTCCCTTCGCTTTGGGATGAGCCTGCGTCTCATTAGCTAGTTGGTGGGGTAATGGCCCACCAAGGCTTTGATGGGTAGCTGGTCTGAGAGGATGATCAGCCACACTGGAACTGAAACACGGTCCAGACTCCTACGGGAGGCAGCAGTGGGGAATCTTGCGCAATGGACGAAAGTCTGACGCAGCCACGCCGCGTGAGT
>CANHSO010000147.1 GCA_947463705.1 Bacteriovoracaceae bacterium | reverse complement strand
GTGAGAGCTGTTTCCATTCTTTAGATCTGGGGTGGAGCTTTTTCTTATGGTTTTCGGTGTGCTGATCTGAGGATGTTTCAATGGGAAGAGTTGATGCAAAAGTATCCCTGAGTTCGGAAGATAAACAGAGCGTCAGTAGAATGAGTTTTCTGGTTCGCATCGTATTCATCTCGTTATGGGTCTTTGGTCAGGGATGGTGCAGTGGGCGGGGGGCTTTCAGCTCTCATCTCTGATTTTACACCGAGTTCGTGGGTTAGATCTACGACCGGACGAGTCTGTGCGGCAGCGGGAGATTGCGGGAATGTTGAGGTCAAAAGCTGGCGATAACGCATGGCTTCTTGAGGGTTTTTGAGAGCATCTTCGGAGGACGCCAGTCGATTGAGGGTTTCTGAGACATGAATGCTGAAGGGATAAGCAGCTAAAACCTGTCGGAACTCTTGAATGGCTAGGCGATATTCTTTTTGTTTAAAATAAGCGTCCCCAACATAGAACTGTGCTGAACCAGCTAAAATATGATCCGGGTTTTTCTCGATAAATTCAGTCAAAGTCAAAATGGCCTCTGAGAGCTGCTCGGTCCTGAAGTGCATGAGTCCTTTTCTGAATAAGCTCACGCCCCCTGGATTTGGGTCTCTTCCTTCAGTTTCCGCTGAACCCGAAAGCGGGTGAACTTGAGCGGGCATTCGATCTGTCACGGGGGCACTAATCTCAGTGATTTCCAACTTTTGCTTGCTGATGACTTGGTCGAGTCGAATTTGAAGCTCCTCAATCCGGCTGTTGAGATTCGTAGTCTTGGCTTCGAGGGACTGGAGACGGTCAGCCAGCGAGCTGAAGATTTTTTCTGAATCAATGGGAGGCTGACTCATCTGAGGCTTTGGGGGGCCTTCAGTAGCAAGCGCCAATGGAATGGCGATTAGGAACAAAATAGGGTAATAGAGTTTTGAATTCACGTCTTCTTCTAGGATAAGAGGAACAGAGAATTTCATCAAGACAGTTAGATGATAAAGTATCAATTTTTTATTTAAAAAATACTGGGCTCAATTTGTATGGTTTTGAATTCAATAAGACAAGTGATTCGGGTAAAAAAGGAAGATTCAGCCTTCGTCTATTTTATTTTAGAGTCCTATGAGGGAATTACGAGCTACTCGACACTCGATTTCAAGTCAGGCGATTTGCACCGAGATCTGGAATTGAGGATACCCCCAGACTTTGAGCAGGAAGTCGAGGAAGTTCTCAACTCCTTCGGAGATATGATTTATCGAGTTGAATCAGCTCTGACTGGTTCGAAATAAAGTCGAATGATCCGAAAAACAGGCCCTCTCTGAGAGCGTCGCTGCTGCCTTGTGGCATTTAAGTTGAACTCATTTTTTGGATGATCGTTTTATGGGTGATGAGTGCATTTTTCATGCTCCGAGGCTTGAAATTCATTTTCGAGAAGAACCAGGTTCTAGACTCTTTTTTGGGCGTTCGCAGAAGCCGCCAAGATTTGGCCCGGGTGGTTGTGGTCCTTCGAGAAATCGAAGATCGACTGGTTTCGGGGGTGGTGCCAGATCGGCAATGTTGGGACCGGCTCAAAGGGCTTCAGAGACCCTGGGGTCGACTGGCGTCGGAGAGTTTGAGCGAACTCAAGGAGAGTGGAGGCGCTCTACTGCCTACCCTGCAGCGACTCAGGGGGCTTGCTGAGGAGCAATCGGTAGCTTTAGAAGATGCTCAAGCGAAAACAGCTCAAGCCATCGCTCAATCGCTAGTTTGCGCGCTCTTGGTGCCCCTAGTTGGGTGCGCGCTTTATGTCGTCCTGCCTGGACTTCAAGAAAAGGCAAAAGTCTGGTTCGGAGCCTGTCTGGTTGCACTACTTTTTATGACACAAGGGATGATGTGGATGCTGAGGGTGGCGGAGTTGGCCCGCTGGGGAGGGCTTCCTTTGGCGCATCGACCTTGGATTCTCAATGCTTATTGCGCAGGGGAGCGATTCTTAGCCTTGGTTCGATTAGGGTTACCCGCTGATTTGGCCTGGATCAAAACGACTCGCTTCTTGGAGTCGGAGACCCCTGATTTAGCAAAGGCTTGGGGGGGAACCGTGTGGGTACAACCAGGTGATCGCTGCGTGAACGGTAGGTCAGAAGCGCTTTTGGTGGCGGCAGGCCATTCGATTCGGAGTGCAGCCCAAGCCTCTTTAGTGGAAGGACGACCTTGTTTGGATCGGATTGAGGTCGTGCTTAGAACCCTTCGTGCCAATCTTAGGTCCCAGATCGATCGAGAGCTTTCGTTGGCAGGCACTCGCGCCCTTGCTCCGCTATTTTTGTGTGTAGCCCCGTCAATCTTGGGGCTTCTTTTCTTTGCTCTGTGGATGATCGGTTTAGCTGCTATGGGAGATTTAAATGTCGGTCAAATTTCGTTTTGAGAGGTTCTTTCTCAGTTGGGCGTTCATGGTTCTTTTGTTTGCGCTCGCTCTGGATGGGGTTCCTTGGAGGTTTCCGGCCGCCGCCAAAACCTGGATTAGATCATTAGGGGCACGTAAGGGTTTTTCTGGCGAGAGACCACCTCAAACGCTGAATTGCCGTTCGAGTTGAAACTGGCCTCCAGCTTGCCCTTTCGGTAGACCAAGATCTTGAGGTCCGAAAGTTTTGATTTTGCACTATAGAGAAGCGATCCATTCGTGTCTTCGAGGGTGAGTCCAGCAAAGTCTTTCAGCTCCGCTTTCATCAGTCCTCGAAAAGAGAGGTCTGCGATATCAGCTTGGAACTCCCACTCGTTCAGAGATGCCTTCGATTTAATGTAGAAAGCCTGTCGGATGTGATTAAAAAGATAGTCTTTCCCCTGATATCTGAAGTAAAAAGTTGAAAACTTTGGGAGCACCCAGGGGCCAATTTGAGAGCGAGTGGTGATGCCTTCAAAAATGAAGTCTGCCAACTCGTTTTTTTCATTTTTAAATAGATTGCAGTGTCCCCAAACCCAAGAGTGCCAGTTCTTCGGAGCCAGGCTTCGACCTAGCATTCCCCTGGCGGATTTAAACTCGAAAGACTCTCCATTGACAGTGACGACACCGGTAAAAACTAAGTCTTCGTAAGGCGTGACGGCGAGGTGTTTGGACAGGCCATATTTTGAGAGGGCCTGGGGGACTAAATTAAACGAACTAGTGCGAACGGGTTTAAACGAAAGTTTCCATTCAATCGTCTGCCCTTTGGAATGGATCTTACCGTGAGTGCTGTTGCTCCCCAGGGTGCAAGCACCCATCTGAATCTGATCTTCCTTGCCTCTCGAAAAAGCACGAATATCGAGGGATTGCTTGAGAGCGATTTTTTTAACTTCCTGATGAGGCTCTCGTTGAAAGAAGGCTGCCCAGACGTCTGCGGTTCTTTTGAAGCCATTTTTGCTGGTCAATAGGTCCCATTCCAACCACACCGCACGGGGCTGGGTGGGGTCGTTGAATTTGAGAAACCACTTTTCTTGGAGGGCCCCTGTAAGAGGCGAGGTCGTTTCGGCAGCGATCGTATTCAGAGGACGACTAATGATCATAGTTTTCACAGTCTACCACTGGCCGCAAAAGAATTGTATCCCCTTCCATGCCCTCGATCTTGGTTAACTCGGTAATTTTTCGGTCGTTTCCCACTCTTTTGACCTGAGCCACCCACTGAATGCCCAGACTGAGGAGTTCTCGGATCCCCCGGAGAGGCAGTCTGCCCTCGGATGCGAGAAGACAAAGCAGTTCTACCCGCCGTAGGGCATCTCGGGGGGAGTTCGAGTGGAGCGTGGCCAGTGTACCTCGGTGCCCCGTGTTGAGCGCTTGGAGTAGCTCGAGGACTTCGGCGCCTCGGCATTCTCCCAGAATGATTCGGTCTGGGCGCATTCTTAAAGTCTGTTTCAAGAGGTCGCGGAGCGTCACCTCACCAAAACCATCCGCATTGGCTGGACGACTCACCAGACTTAAAAAGTGAGGATGAGAGGGGGCCAGTTCTGGGGTGTCTTCGAGTGCGATGATTCGTTCGCCGATCGAAACTTGGGAGAGTAAATCGTTTGCGAGGGTGGTTTTTCCGCTTCCCGTCGCGCCTGAGATGAGAATTGAATCCCCTCTCAGGGTGGCCTCTTTGAGTAGGGTATAGAAAGGGCTCTGAATCCAGCGCTGAGGTCCTGTTTTTTGGCGATGGGTTGCATACCGTTGCGGCAGGCTTCGGAGTGAGATCGAAAGGCCCTGCTGAGCTAGGGGGGGGAAAACCGCGTGAATTCGATGTCCCGAAGGAATGCTGGCATCGATAAAGGGAAATTTTGCATCCCAGGTCTTACCGATTTGTGAGAGCTGGTCCAGCAGCCAGCTTTTTAAATCAGCCTCGCTCCAGGTCGATTCGGGTTCACGGGGAAAGATCTCGAGTCCCTGTCCGCGATCCAGATACACCGAGTGGGTTCCATTAATGCAGATGTCGGTGACTGAGAGGTCATTGAGGATTTGGTCGAGCCATTGAGTGGGTGAATTCATTCGAGAGCACTCCAGGGGTAGTTTTTGGATGTCTTTGCTTCCGATTCTTCGCTCCAGGAGTTCGTGCGGTCTGAGCGATAAAGGGAGGGGGTAGGGAAATTTCGTCTCAGGCTTTGGATTGAAACGGGTGCGGGTGTGATTCGGGGAAAAAGAATGGCAACCAGCTCGGATCGCTCGTTGAGATAGTCGTCTGATCCGAATAAGGTGCCCAAGACGGGGATGCTTCTGAGTATGGGTAGGCCACGAGCCTCCTCTCGGATTTTGTCTTGGAGTAATCCAGACATGAGAAGAGGGACTCCTAACTGAGCGTCCACCTGTGTAGTCATCCTGTTCGTTTGAATTCCTGGGATTCCTCCTCCTGTCAGGTCAGGTCCTAGGTGACTCACTTCAGTGGAAACATCGAGGCGAACACGTTGACCAGCAGCATGGGTGACCTTCAGCTTAAGGGTGAGTCCGTATGGTTTCCAGTTGATCGATTGAGAAAGGCGGGTCCGAAGAATGACTGGGAGTTCTCCTCCTGCGAAAAGTTCAGCCTCGCCTGGGGCTCGGACCACGAGTTCGGGGTTGGAGAGTACCTTGGCTTGACC
>CANHSO010000146.1 GCA_947463705.1 Bacteriovoracaceae bacterium | reverse complement strand
TCAAACTAAGAGATGCAAAGCAGGTTGACGCGAGTTCTGAAACACACTAACAACGACAAATAAAAACAGGTGCGGTCGTTGGGTGGGGCGATGGTGCGGTCAGATCAGTGGGACGGGGCAGAGTAGGCTCTGAATTTGCCTCCAAGTCCAGTTTTAAATTATCACCCAGATCGGTCGATACTACTCCTATTACGAGGTGAGTTTGCCGACACAGATTTGCCAATCGTCGACCTTTGCGGGTGCTGGGCAACGAGGAGGTGTTCCTACAGGCGTGATGAGTGCACAAGTGTGCTCAAAAGAAGAGTATTCTGGAATTCTAACATACTCGTAAGACTGAATTTTGAGCCGCTCACTGCTAAGAAAATCGATATGATAGGAAGTCCAGTAGGGAGCCAGCCCGCAATTAATCTGGTGATCTTCGAGGTATTGGGCGAGATTGCGGTGAGGGTTAGAGGGTGGAGCTATAAGATATTCTTGTACCAGCCTAAAGTGGTCGTAACTCTGTATTGAACTCCATAGGATGATAACAACTGTCAAAATAGATTGGCTCCTACCCGTCAACCCCTTTATCCTGTTCTGGTAAATCCAAGTGCTTAGACCAATCGGTAGGAGGGTAAAAAGTAGATTGTACCGGATAAGCATGTTGTTCCGAACCAGCGGAGCCATCAGAATATAGCCCAGTGCTGAAAACAGGCTAACGCAGATGAGGTAGGCTGGGAACTCAGTTGAATGGGAGATAGAGGCATTTTTCAAGAACTTTTTTGATGTTGTTTTAAATGTTATGGAAATTGCGATGGCGATCAAGCTTAGGTAAATTGAGGAGTTCAGAATTGAATGACCTGAGGTCAGGGAACTATGGATAGCATAGTTGCTTAGTAGGTCGTCACGGTAGGCCATAAGAGTGGCGATGTTGTCGGTAAATAACCAGTGCACATCCTCCCAAGAAAAGTGAAGCGACGATTGAACTGCGGCTCCGAAGGAATTCGAGGAGAATGGCTTGAGAAAGAGGATCATTAGGTAAACTGCAGCAAATCCACATGAAAATTGGATGAGTCCTCTGATGAGGTTTTTTGGGTGCTGAAAAAAATACGACGGGGTTTTTTTAAGCCGCAAAAAAACGACGGCAAGGATGCCGTAGAGAACAAAGGGGCGATTCAGGTAGCCGAGACCCATAGCGATTCCGGATAGCCACGGGCGGTCTCTTAGGATCCAGAGCAAAAGGATGAAAATAAAAGGCTCAATGTTTCCTCCTGCCATCTCGACGAGCCGACTGGCGGTAATGACGGGAGCAAGGCAAAAAAATAGGGTTGTAGTCAAAGCTCGACCTGCTGTGAGACCACAATTTACGATTAAGATACGAAGCAACAACCATTCAAATAGGAGATTTAGTAATAATAATGGAATTTTTAGAGCGAAGACAGAAGCTCCTAAGATTCCGACGAATGGCGCAGCTAGCCAGGCGCTGATCGTAAGTAAGTAGCTTTGGCCATAAAAATAAAGGGGGAAAGCTTTGAATTCCGAAAGGTGCTTTGCCATGAGTCCAATAATTGCTTGGTCAGAATCAAAGTATGCACCTTCAAAGACAACGAAAACAAAGCTTCTAGCTAAAATCAGTGTCGCCGCAATCAACCATGCAGACCTGGGTGTGATTTTGGGTAGCTTTGGCATCAGTTCCTAGTTTACCGTGATTTTTAAGTTTTTCGAGGGGAATACTTATCCGGTTGATTTGAATCCTTCTTTGAGTTCGACATAGGCCTCTTTTTTAAGAGGATATTGTAATATTTGTGCTCACCGGTTATTTTAAGAGATATGGAGCATCTCAGAAATAGGCACTGTGAGTCAGTTTTTAATCAACTCCTAAAATATAGTCCAATCGTGGGTTTATTCGGGCATAGGCAGGTTGGGAAAACAACCTTTTGTGAGAGCCAGGGGGGAAGATACGAGACTCTCGATCAACGAAAGACAAGACTGGCCATCGTTAAGGATCCAGACCGGTTTGTCGCTCAATTTAAAGGGAAGCCTAATTTTTTGGATGAGTGTCAGCTTGAGCCAGATCTGTTCCCTGCCTTGAAGGATTATGTCCGAGTTCATCCCGCACCTGGAAAATTTGTGCTCACAGGGTCAGTGAGATTTAGCAGTAGAAAGGCAATCCGTGAGTCGCTGACAGGGCGAATAGCGACTGTAGAAATGCTTCCACTCGTCTTGTCTGAGCTTGAGCCAAGGCCGCTTCCTTTAACGATTCCAGGTCTCCTTAGATTGAAACAGTTTTCGGAGGAAACTTTAGAGACCTTGCCAGATTTGAAGGCTCTCAAAACCGTTCAGAAGACTTTTGATCAATATCTGGCCCAGGGTGGACTTCCAAAAATTGCCTTTACCCGTGATGCTCGCATTCGCAATGACCTCGTTAATGATTTGTTAAGTACGATTCTAGACCGAGACTTGAGATTGGTCTTAGAAACCACTCTTTCGTTGGAGGTTTTAAAGGATTTTCTGCGTGAACTAGCAAGAATGACTGGGCAGGTTTGGAACGCTTCAAGGGTGAGGCGAGAGACTGGTTTGGCTTTTGAGACCCAAAAAAACCTACTTTTTGCGATGGAGTCGATCTATTTGATTCGTCGGATCCCTGTTTTGGGTCGTAAGGGTTTTCTCATATTAATGGAGGATCAGTTTGAGGAATTCTCCCTCAGTGGGGGGCAGCTTCCCTCCCAAATTCAGCTACTTTCAGCCTTTTATCGAAATGTTCGTGCCCAGTTTAATTACGTGTCCGGATCTGAGGTGCAATATTCCTCCTATTGGACCGCTGATGGGGCACGTGTTCCACTCGTGATTCAAGGGGCATCGCCCCATTTGCAGGGGATTTTAGGAATTCATTTTCTAGTTGATCCGAAACCGAATTTATCTCAAATTCGCTCGTCAAATAGTTTTCTGAGAAAATTCCCCGAGGCTAAAGTGATTTTCGCGACTCGAGAGTTGGGTCTCATTGAGATTCTCGATTCGCGTTCGATGATTGCGCCGCTTGCGGCGCTTCTTTAGTTCCGCTGATAATCATCCTGATAGCGGGTGATGTCGTCTTCGCCGAAATAAGTACCCACTTGGACCTCGATAAACTCGACGGTCTCGTCTGTACGTGGATTTCTGATTCTGTGCTTCGCCTCTAGTGGGATGTAAATCGATTCGCCTGGGTTGAGTTTATGGACTTCGTCATTCAAGACGACCTCGGGGTGGCCTTGGATGATGACCCAGTGTTCTGCTCGCTTTTTGTGGCTCTGATAGGAGAGTTGCTGACCGGGGTTGACGTGGATGACCTTTGATTTATAGTGGTCGGTATCGCGGAGGATTTCAAATTTTCCCCAGGGTCGGAATTCGAAGGGGTGTTCTTGTGCCCGTGGGTCTTTTTTCGCTACAAGCTGATCAACGAGTTGCTTCACTTTCTGCGTGGATCCCTTCTTGGAAACTAAAATCGCATCAGCAGTATCAATGACGATGAGGTCATCCGTGTCGACAAAGGTGGCAATTCTTCCAGTTTTGGACATGGCAAAGTTGCCGGTTCCACCGATTTCGACTTTTTCAGAAGTTGGACAAAGCTGTGCGATTTCATCCCAAGATCCAACATCGCTCCATCCGAGGTCGCATGGGATGCAGACTTGTTCCTTGAGTTTTTCCATAATTCCGTAGTCGATGCTTTGGGAGGGGCAGCGAGCGTAGACGTCTGACAAGTTCGATAAGTCGGGCTTGAGTTGAGAAACCGCTGCCCAGGTTTCAGGCATGAGTCGATTCAGATGCGAGATCATGGTCTGAACTTCGAAAATAAACATGCCGCCATTCCAATAAAAGTTTCCGGACTGAATCAATTTCTCTGCTGTTTCCTGGTTGGGTTTTTCTCGAAAGCCCTGGGTGAAACGGGCTGAAAGGTTACTTTCCTTCATAAAGACTTCATGATTGATTTCAATGTAGCCGTAGCCGGTTGAGGGATAGGTGGGCTTGATTCCGAGTGTGACGACTTGTCCTTTGGAGGCGCACTGAATTGCTAATTGAATAGCATTCTTGAATTCATTTTCATTTTGAATGAGGTGATCGGAAGGAAAGATTCCAACGATTGATTTTGCTTCTCCCTGTTGTTCTAGGACTTTGCAAAGCAAGGCGATGGCCGGGGCAGTGTTGTTGGCCTTGGGTTCGTAAAGAGCCTGATTGAGAGGTGTTCCGCATGCTTTCAGTTCGGTATCGGTGAGTACCTTCATACTTTGGTTGGTCACTACCCAGGGGGAGCCCAGCGGTTTGAGTCGATTCAAGGTTTTGGCAAAAAGTGACTGCTCAAAAAATTGACAAAACTGCTTTGGAAATTGGGTTCTGGATACTGGCCAAAGTCGAGTGCCGCTACCGCCTGAAAGAATTGTAGGAATGAATTTCATAGGGCAATAGTCTTGCAAAAAACCGCAGAAAAATCGATGAGTTTTTCTAGTTTTTGATTCGGATCGTGGCCGGGGGTAAGGTGGCTGAAGGTCGGAAAAAAAATTCTACTTAGGCCTGGCGGAACTCCCGAGTTGCCAAAGTTAAGCATTTGAGCGATTGAATCAGCATGAGTTTCGCGGATGTTCAAAGACCCTCGACTTGGATGAAGTTTAAAAAAAATCTCTGCCAGGGTTGCTGGTCAGGGTGTTGCACGCTTCCCTTGGAGGCGAGTGCCAGTGACCTGATTCGGCTTGGGTTGATTACCGAAGATGAGGCTGCCTCGTCCTTGAAAAAAGTCGCTCGTCGGCTCATGAAGGAAGGCTACATCCAAGCGTTTCAAAGTAAGGCACAGCTTTTTGTGATTGAACAGCGAAATGGACGGGACTGCATATTTCTAGGGAAAGACCGACTTTGCACGGTTTATGAAAAACGCCCTGAAGTGTGTCGATCTTTCCCTAAGATTGGCCCGCGGCCTGGGTTTTGTCCCGGCCACATTAGAAAAAAAGAAAATCGAGACTAGATCACCAGCGTTGAGCGCGTTCCTGACGCCCTTGGCCGAGGCTGCTCTCGGCTCCCGTGCGAGGGGCCATAGGTCGGGCTTCGTTCACCGTGAGAGGTCTGCCATTCAGCTGAGCCCCATTAAACTGGGAGATCGCTTGTGCTGCTTCTT
>CANHSO010000145.1 GCA_947463705.1 Bacteriovoracaceae bacterium | reverse complement strand
CCAAAGGACTCCCTGTTGTTGGAGACTGGGCCGGACGAAGGGACGACTGAGAAGTTCCTCAATGTAGTCAGCCTGGAGGCTTTCTTTTTGATCTAAAAGAGTGCGGCGATGGATGATTTCTTGGAGCGGGTCCCGTTCTCCTCGACGCAGTGCGTTTTCGAGACATTCGATCTCGTATTCGTCCTGCAGGATGTCGAACCCGGAGTGGGTGACGATCAGGGCTATAGTGTGGGTTTTCATTCTCGGCGATTGCTCCTTTTATCTTATTGATTAGATCGGATACTAGGAGTTAAAACCTAAGCCCCTTAAGAATTCAGCGGTGAGATAGAAAAATGAGGGGGTAGAGCCTCGTCGGAAATCAGGCGTTGGAATCGGCAGGCGTGTCATGATAAACCCCATCCAGACAAATGAATTCAATAACGCATCTTATTTCAACCGCTGAAGAAATCACTCAATTAGCTCAGATCCTAAAGACTCAGGAGGTCATTGCTTTTGACACTGAGTTCATTCGGGAATCGACTTTTTTCCCAATTGTGGAAATCATTCAAGTGGCCACTACGACCGAATCTTGGTTGGTGGATGCACGGGCATTTAAACGGAACCACCCTGCATCTCATCCTGATGCCTACGATTCCGGGATTCAGCCTTTGCTCGACATTTTTACCGATCAAAAAATTCTGAAAATTGTCCACGCTGCTCAAGGCGATCAGGAATGTCTCTACACGAGTTTTGGTGTAGTTGCCTCACCCAGTCTGGATACGGCCGTTGCCGCATCTCTTTGTGGGTATGGCGAAGCGATCGGACTTGGAAAACTTCTCAAGTCGGTCTTTGATATTTCCCTTTCTAAAGGGCACGCTCGCACCAATTGGTCAGTTCGACCTCTTCCTCAGCAACTCATCGAATACGCCCGCGCTGACGTGGATCATCTCGTTGCCTTAGGGCTAAAGCTTATGGAGAAGCTCGATGAGCTCGGACGCAAGGACTGGGGCTTTGAAGTCTCTGCGAAATGGGAAGACTCTAAGCTTTATCAGATGGATGTCGAAGGAATTGCGCATAAGTTGGCTCGTGGAGGTCGCCTCGACAAAAAGGGCTACCCGGCTTTGGTTAATTTGGTGAAATGGCGGGAAGAACGTGTTCGAAAACTCAATCTTCCGCGACGGTGGGTGGCAGACGATCATGTATTGCTTGACCTTGCTCATGTAAGGCCGAAGGATTTGGAGCACCTGGGTGCTTTTCGAGGTCTGAATAAAGGCGAATTGAAAAATAGCGGCGAAGCCATTCTCGAAGCGATTCGGTTAGCCTCTGAACGAACCGACCTTGCACCTCCGAAGGCAGCTAGAGTTTTAGCTCCTACTTCTGATGAGACTTTGGCATTTGATCTCATTCGGTGTTACGTGAGCGTGCTCGCTGAAAAACACCAAATTGCGGCAAAACACCTACTCTCGGCCCACCAGCTCTTGCCGCTTTTGCGTAACGAGATTCAATCCAGCGAAGATTTGATCACAAAAGGAATTTTAAGTTCAGAAGCAACGGCTCTGATTGGAGACGAGCTCATTGCGATGGTTCAAGGCAAGCGTGCCCTTCGGGTGAAGGGTAGTCAGGTTGAAATTATTCCCACCTAGGGCTTGGAAACTTAGAAGATCCCATGTTAAATCCCTAAGAATCCATGAACCCTTGCTTAGGCTCAGAGACAGTCGAAGTTCCATTTTCTGGATTTGCCTCAAAAGGCACTTTGACGAATCATTTGAAGTTTAGAAAACGTCGTGCTTTAAACTGGATGGTCCTGGGTACCACCTATTCTGCGATGTACATGGGAAGGTACAATCTCTCTTTAGCCAATCCGATCCTTTCCCGAGTCTACGGTTGGGATAAAACCCAAATTGGCGCGATTATTAGCCCTGCTCTTCTGGCTTACGGACTTTTTGCCATTGCAAATGGGCCACTTGCAGATCGAATTGGGGGGCGTAAAGCAATCCTTGTAGGATCATTAGGCACAGTATTTTTTAATCTTCTCTTTGGTCTGGGCGCTTATCTGGGCTTTTTGGGGCAAGGGAGTGCGCTCATTGTTTATTTTGCCTCGATCTGGATGCTGAACTCATATTTTCAGTCATTCGGTGCCGTATCGCTGGTTAAAGTGAATTCAGCCTGGTTTCACATTCGCGAAAGAGGCGTGTTTTCTGCGATTTTCGGCTCTATGATTCAGATGGGGCGGGCGTTGATTTTCTTTGTCGGGCCGTTGCTTGCGATGGCTCTGCCTTGGCAGTGGTTGTTCTTTGTTCCTTCGATCTTGATCATGGTTTTGTCGATTGCCACCTATCTTGCTGTGCAAAATAGTCCCGAGGATTGTGGTCTCCCTGTTCTAGATGTCGCTGATGCTTCGAGAGGTGATCCGGATCATGTGACAGTTCGCTATATTCTTAAAAAGATTTTCATGAACCCTATTACTCTCACTATTGCCGGTGCGGAGTTTTGCACAGGGTTTGTCAGACAGGGATTTGAACAGTGGTTTCCTCGATACATGATTGAGGTTCAGCGTTTACCGCTGGACTCTCCAATCTTTCAAAAAAATGCCATGGCAGTCGTCATTGCAGGGATTTTCGGCGCTATTTTTGCTGGATCGATTTCTGATTTTGCTTTTGGTGGCCGCAGAACCCCCGTCGCATTTTTAGGTTATTTGACACAGGTTTTGTGTTTAGTCGTGATTTGGAGAGCCAGCGACGTCAGCTGGGTGGCTGCAGCCTTTGTCGTGAATTCTTTTGCGATTAGCATGGTGCACTCTATGCTATCGGGCACGGCCTCAATGGATTTTGGCGGTAAAAAAGCTGCCGCAACCGCTGCGGGGCTCTTTGATGGAATGCAATACATCGGCGGTTCCTTCGTAGGTCTAGGGATGGGCTATTTACTCGATCGCTTTGGATGGGGATCGTGGGGGCCGAGTATGATCGGATTCTCTCTGATCGGCATGATCTTGATGGCTGTGCTTTGGAATGCAAGGCCTGAAACGCAGACTAGTTCTCACGTAGGCCGTTCAAAATCCTGAAATCGTTTAAAACAAAAGTGAGGCGTACGGCCCGGCGAGGGAGAGTCGATTCACTTTTGCTTGCTCAAGACGAAAGTTTCTGAGGTGGTCTTCAGCCTCAAGACTGGCGGCAATCCACTCTTGGAGGTGGTGCCTGATGGATTCAGCGCTCGGGCGGGTTCTGAATTGAGATCGGGTAGCAATCCATTGTGGACTTAAAGGGATGAGGATAGGAGCCCTTAGTGAGTTGAGGGAGCTGCGAAATTGGCGTTTGGTCAATTTTTCTCTATTCTTAGTTTTTAAATAAAAGTGGGCAGAGCGATTGAGATTTAAAGTCGTTTCATAAGCACGATTGAATAGGGTCGCTTGGACTTCTTCTTTCTTAATTTTAAGTTCTTCGAGTTCTCCTTTGATTATTTTTGCCTGTGAGAAAAGAGCCAAGCCAAGAGCCGAGCGGGAGTCGCCCGCCGGATCCATCCAGTTTAGGTAAAGCCAGGGCTTGCGCGTTTTCTGAGCCATGATGGCTAAGTTCAATTGCGAAAGCTCAATTGATCTTCGGACTGCTTCTTGGCCGAGAAGTTTACCATCGAGTTCGAAAGACGCCTCTGGGAAAACCGGGTTAGAAATGACGATGGATTGGATCGCCTCAGGGTTCATAAATCCGAGAGCAAGCGAAAGTGCATAGCGAGTTTTTTCCCGTGCCCAATTGACCTCTTCTTGGGTGTCTTGGATTGATTTGACGATCTGGTCGAGTCCCTTTGTGTCGACTTTTTCAGGTCCTAAATTGAACCGCATCTCTTGCGCGATTTTTAAGAAGCTTTGGCATTTTTGAAGAATTCGCTCAGTGCGATTATACTCATAAAACAGACTCTCGAGTGTAGCAATGAGATCGCCTTTAAAAATGGTCAGAGCCTTTTGTTGAACTTTAGCCTCGAGTGATGACTGCCTCGCATTGAGCCACGATGTGGGGAGTAAAAAAGGGGCTACATTCAGCATCAGTAACGGAATCGCGGTAAAGCTTACAGAGGTGTACCACAGGATGTTGACATTAAGGTGGGGGAGTAAGTTGAGGTACGCGGCAGTCGCTTGATGCCTCGCTTGCAGAGCCTTTTCAAAGTTTTCCCTCGAGTCAAAGTTAAAGGCCATAGCACGTGCGATCGCATCATCGAGGGAAATGGAGATGGGAGCTTCGAGCGGAGATGGGTCTTGGACTGCAAGACTTCCGTAAATGCTGTGCCTGGTTTGACTGGATTCAGACTGAGCCTCAAAATAGAAACGATCATCTGTGAAACAGAATAGAATGGCCCATGATCCCTCGTGATTGAAGCAAGCCTCTTGACTGAGTCTCTCGCGACTGGCTCGCTTTTTTAGTAAAAAGGGCTGTGCTTGGATTTGAGGAACTTTTAGGGAGTAGGTCCAAAGATCTACTTTTGAAACCTCAATGAGACTGATGAGTGTTTGATTAGAGTCCTTAACGGAGATCGTCTTGAGGTGAGGTGAAGTGCGCTCGATTCTAATCCGCACGGGTTGAACCCGTCGTTCAGCGGGCGAGTCGAATTGTAAATTTCCCTCAAATTCTCCTCGTGGAACGTGACGGCAGGCTGTCGTAAGACTGATGAAAATGACGCAACACGTTCGAATGAAAGTGATCCATTTTGTGTAGCTCAAAAGTAATTAGACGGGAAGTCTCCGTGGCGTTCACCGTGAGTTCCCATCCCCCCTTTATTGAGGTACTTGAATGGCAAGCGGCTGTCAAGGTGACCTTCTGTTCGAGAGTAGAGCAGAAGTAGAATTCGAATTATCTGACCCGCTTCATTGGGACGAAGACTTTTTCATCTGGGCTCTTCTGAACATAGAGTACGGCAATTTCGTCTTTCTTCATCTGGTCAAATAGGTCAGATAGTTCCTTGGCATTGTGAACTTCGCTTTGATTCGCGCTGACGATGACATCCCCAACGGAGAGTCCCACTTCAAAAGCAGGACTTCCGGGCTGAACCTCCGCGACGATCGCTCCCGAATAAGGCGAGGCTTTGAGAAGTTTTGCGAGCTCGGGCGTCAAATCTTGTACCGCGATTCCGAGATTTCCGTGGGTTGCTGGACGCTGAGCGACATGAGCGGCTTGCCCAGCTTTTTGATTGCTGAGATCACTTTTGGCTTCGGCTTGCTCTTGGACATAAATGGGGACT
>CANHSO010000144.1 GCA_947463705.1 Bacteriovoracaceae bacterium | reverse complement strand
GCCCCCGTATTGGCTTCTCAAGCATCGTCTGAGTTGGTTGGTTTAGCTCGAGCTGCGGAGCTCGTTCGCGCCTTTGGGGGCGGTCTCAATATTGTCAGTCTGGACTCGTGCATTACACGGCTTCGTGTTGAGCTCAAAGACCTGACTCACCTCAATGCGGAGCGACTCAAGCAATTGGGCGCAAGTGGTGTTTTGAGGGTTGGGAATGGTGTTCAGGCGGTGTTTGGGCCGCTGTCGGAAAATCTCAAACAGGAAATCGAAGAGTTTCTCAGGCAGAGCGAGTCAAATTCTGATCAATCACCTTCGATTGGATCCTCGAGGGTCGAAAAACTTTGGGCAGCTTTGGGGGGGCGCTCCAATTTGCTAGAAGCAGAGGGTTGCGCTGCGACCCGAGTGAGGCTAAGACTCAGAGACTTAGCTCCTCTCAATGAGGCACTTCTCAAGGAACAAGGCGTTCAAGGAGTGATGTATTTTAAGAATGGCGGGGATCAGGGCGAAGGTCATTTGATTCATTTGATTTTAGGCTCTTTGGCCCCCGAACTGGCGACCCTACTGGGGAGGTAAATTATGGCAGAGATTGCACCGAAGAACGGCGAGTTTTTAGATGGTAAACTGTGGTTTCAGAGAAAGGGCTCAATTGTAACTCTGGGTCTCACCTGTTCAGCTGTCGAAGAGCTCGGGGCCGTCGAGGGACTCGAGTTTCCAAACGAGGGCGACGATTTTGACAAGGGTGAGATTGTGGTCACCGTTGAGGGCTCTCAGGGAAAAATTGACGTGATTACTCCTGCTGCTGGACTGATTCAAGAAGTCAACGAAGCTGCACAGGATGAACCTGACCGCGTGACCGAGGATCCACTTGAAGAGGGTTGGTTGGTCAGGCTTGAGATTCAAGATACCTCGGATCTAAAGGAGTATGTGGGCGAAGACGATTAGTTTTCGTTAGCTCACGGTCATGAGTCAGAAATTTCGAGTCTTAGCCGCTGGATTACTGCCCGTTATTCTATTTGCCGTCATTGAAGACTATTTTGGCACCCTTTGGGGACTCGTGGTCGGGATGGTTTTTGGAGTCGGGGAGATTCTTTGGGAGTACTGGGTAGAACGAACGGTTTCTGCGATCACCTGGGGTGGGAATGGGATGCTCCTCCTTCTGGGGGGAGTTTCTCTAGTTACGGATTCAGGGATTTGGTTTAAGTTGCAGCCCGCAATTTTAGAGGCTGTTTTTACCGGTGTGCTCTGGGGCTCTTGGCTTTCGAATAAGCCCTTTCTTTTTCTCATGATGCAAAAGCAGGGTGGATTTTCTGGCGATTTTGAGCAGAAACTCAAACCTGGAGCGCTCGACGTTCTGCGAGATGGTTTTTCAGTAATGACTTTGAGGATGGGTTTCTTTTTTGCGATTCATGCAGTCCTTGCCGTTTGGGCAGCGCTCTTTTGGTCGACATCAGCTTGGGCTACCCTGAAGGGGGTCGGCCTGACTCTGAGTTTGCTCGCGTACATGGTCGTAGAGAGCTTGGTTTTGAGGTTCAAGCTTAAGGCAATTCCTTAGGGGCCAAATCGGGCTCCGTCCCCGTGTTTACCGTGTTTCGGTGCTCCCTGGGTCATTTCTGGCTCAGTGTTCGCTGGGCTTTGAGCCAGGAAAAACTCCTAGAATTAAAGGGGATTTCCTGGTGTCAGGTTTAACTAAGGTAATAGTTGATTAAATTGTTTTTAATTCGTACCCTTTTGGTTGAGGGGTAGTTTATGGAATCTTCTCTTAAACTGAACTCTAAACTTTTGGGTCTCTTGGCCATGACACCCGGATTGGTCGGCAGCTGGCTCATTCTAGGGGGCTGCACAGCTAACGTGACAAGTGGAACCAAGTGGTCTGCAGAGAAGAGTGGCTATACGATCGACGTGAGTTCAACTCAGCCCGCTTTATCGAGCTCCGCCAGTCAGCTCTCGGACATTTCCTTGATTTTGCGGGTGACGGACTCTTCAGGTAGGGGAGTTGGGGGATTTGTTCCTGGCCTCCAAGCAATTGTGAATGAATCGGGTCATTTAGGGGCTGTTCCGGTGGTTTGTTTGGCGACCGATGCTCGAGGGGGGACTAATTGTTCTCTGCGGTTGCCCCCGGGCGTGGACGCGCAGCTTGCCCCGAGTTCGAATTCCACTTCAGTTAAATTAGTGACGAACGATCCAGTTTTGCGGGCTGCGAATACTGATCAGACTTCGAGTGGAATTCGAGTTTTTTCTCCTCTTCCCCCCGTAGGTTTTTATGGACAACGCGATTTAACGAGTGTGCAGCAAGAACAGGGATTCTCTTCTCCTTCACTTGCGATTCGTGTGGGGTCAAAATTCCTTGTTTCAAGTACGACTCATAACCGGATTTTGATTTTTAATCGGGTTCCAAGCTTATCAGGGGTTGCAGTGCCTGATCTCTATTTGGGTTCAGGATCAGGATCAATTGATCAAGCTATTTATGGCTTTCCGGTGGCGGCTAATACCTTGCATCAGCCGACTGGGATGGCCAGTGATGGCACGCGGTTGGTGGTTGCAGATACAAATAACAACAGAGTTTTAATCTGGAATCAATTTCCTTCGCGAAATCGGCAGCCCGCAGACGTGGTCATTGGCCAGTCTGATTTTATTAGTTCTTCTTCTTCATGTTCACGTGCGAGGATGAATTCGCCCCGTGGAGTTTGGATTGGTTCTGATGGGGTTTTATATGTCGCCGACAGTAATAATCATCGAGTTTTGGTTTATTCTTCAATTCCTACCTCCAGTGAGGCATTACCTGCTTATGTTATAGGTCAAGCCGATTTCAATACTTGCTCATCTTCGGCAACTCCAACAGCGAACACATTCATTAGGCCTCTTTCTGTATATACTCAGGCGGGTAAACTTTTTGTTGCTGACTCAGGAAACAATCGAGTTCTGATATTTGATCTCTCAATTTCAAGAAATAGTGCTACGCGCGTTTTAGGACAAGTAAATTTGACTAGCAATAATGCGGCGTTTCCGCCGACTAGGTCTTCGTTGAGTAGCCCAAGTTATATTACGGGTGATGGTGACCGAATTGTGGTTTCTGATCTGAGGAATAATCGTATTCTCATTTGGAATTCTCTGCCACCAGTTTTATCTGCCAGTGCAGATTACGTCCTTGGTCAACAGGATTTTACTACGAATGCAATTAATTACTTAGGTTTGAGTGCTGGAACTTTGAACCTGGATCGAACCAGGAATATCAATGGCGGAGGTACGGGCTCGGCAGGTTTGTTTTACGATGGTTCATCGCTCTATGCTGCGGACGCTCTTAATCACCGTGTTTTGGTTTGGAATGGCATTCCTACTTCAAACGGCGCCCTTGCCAATGTCGTGATTGGTCAGCCTGATGCAAGTTCCTCGTTTGCTGGGGGTGTGTCAGGGAGGACTTCAATCGCTTATCCTAATCAATTGGTGGCGGCCGATGGTCGACTGGCTGTAGCTAGCGCTATAGTTACTAATGGCACAAGGTATGGACAGGACAATCGGGTTCTGATCTGGAATTCGGTTCCTAGTGCGTCAACGGCTGTGGCTCCCTTTAATTCTCCGTCTGTGGTGTTGGGTCAGGCTGATTTCACGACCAATCAGCCTAATTTTTCTTCAGGATCCACTCAGTCACTTTATGATGCAGTTGGAGCCCAAGGCATGGAGGGGCCGATGGGTGTTGCCTGGGATGGGGCGCAATTCTACGTCTCGGATTCTCAGAATCACCGAGTTTTAGTTTACTCAGGCGTACCTGGGACTTCGGGTGCGCATCCCAGTGGAGTCATTGGGCAAGCAAATTTGACTAGTAACTCGAGTGGTGTGTCAGCATCAAAAGTAAAATCTCCAGCTCAGTTGGCCGCAATTCCTGCGAGCGCAGATTCTCCCTCAAGGTTGATCGTTCCAGAGCTCGAAAATAATCGTGTCCTCATTTTTAATAATCCACCGGCTAGTCCATCACCTGGCTACAGCGCAAGTGTCGTTTTAGGTCAGGAAAACTTTACGTCTAATTTGAAAAATGCGCCGCTACCAGGAAGTTCGGCGAGTCCGACTGCCTCAAATTTTAACGGACCGCGCTCTGCGACTACTGACGGAATACGCTTGGTGATTTCAGACTCTGGAAATCATCGAGTTTTGATCTGGGACAGGATTCCAACTGTGACTTGCCCTGCCGCTAATCCTTTTTGCCATCCTGCAAACTTGGTCTTGGGGCAACCTGATTTTAACTCAAATGTGATGAATAATGGAGGAATCTCCGCTCATTCCTTAAAAGGACCTCGGGGAGTGTTTACCGACGGTACCCGTCTCGTGATAGCAGATGCGGGAAATAACCGAGTTTTAGTATGGAACCGGTTTCCTACATCGAATAATCAAGATGCAGATCAAGTATTTGGACAAGCTGACTTCGTGTCTTTATTGCCGAATCGAGGAGGTTCTCCAGGCTGGAATAGTTTATCGTTTCCCGTATCAGCAATCATTCATGATCATGCTATTTATATTTCTGATTCGTATAATTATAGGATTCTTTCCTTTAAGCTTCGATAATGGATTGCTTTTTCAGAAAATCATGCCAAATCGGGCTCCGTCCCCGTATCCTCCGTATATTAGATTGAATTGATCAAGAATTGCACCCAGTTCACGAGGGGGGGATCAAATCGGGCTCCGTCCCCGTATCCTCCGTATCCCCGCTCTCTGAAGGGGCTGACTCTGAGTTTGCTTGTCTATCTGGTGGCTGAAAGCTTGGTTTTGAGGTATAGACTCAAGTTAATCCCATGAATGATTTAGTTAATTTGTCAGAAAATCAGAGTAGTTCGGACCCGGTCACTGGCCGGTTCTATATCAAGACTTTCGGTTGCCAGATGAACGTGGCGGATTCCGAGCGGATGGCGTCCTTGCTTGCCGAGCAGGGACTTGAGCCGACCGAAGAAGCGAGGGATGCCGACGTTGTGATCATCAACGGCTGTACGGTTCGTGAGAAGGCCGTTCATAAAGCGCTTTCTACGTTGGGACAACTTCGAGAAATTAAGAACCGCAAGAAAAAGTCTCCTCCCATTATTGGGATTGGAGGGTGCGTTGGGCAGCTTGATAAAGCTACATTATTTAAAAAAGCCCCCGGGTTAGATTTTGTTTTTGGAACAGACACAATTGATAATCTCCCCGAGATCATTCATCGAGTCAAAAACGGCGAAAAGCACGTAGTTTACGCAGATTTTGACACATCGAT
>CANHSO010000143.1 GCA_947463705.1 Bacteriovoracaceae bacterium | reverse complement strand
GTATACAAAATCAAGGCGATCCATATTGCTGAAAAGCTGCGTCTCAAAGAGCTCCGGGAAAAGTTCACTCAGCCAGCGCTTGAGTTTTCGAACTATGAAATGATCATTAAGTACTCCTCCGACTCTTATCTTTTTGTCTACAACTATGGCTCAGTGGTATTTTTCAATGTTCCTGAAGACCTACAAGAAAAGGAACTCGGAGCAATTCAAGAGTACCGCGTTCCCTCGGACCAAGGCCGAGCAACTGACGTCTTTTTGCTCGAAGTATTAGAGGGGCAAAGATCTCCGGGCGCCTCACCACCCGTCGGCAGCAAGGTCTACTTTGATCGTGTGGTCACCCCCTCACTTTCCTTTGCTGTGGTCAAAATCGTTTGTATGCTTTTGGCGGAAAGCACGGCGCTTGAGTACTATGAGATTTTGATCGAAAATCTATTAGTCAGAATCAATTCCTTCTCCAAAACCCTCCGGCGTCAAGGAAGAATGCTAGAGAGTACCGAAGATCTGATCAAGTTCATCGGCCTTTGCATGGATACCAAGCAAGAAATCATCTCCAATTTATATATCGTAGACTCCCCTGACGAAACCTGGGAGAGCGTCGAGCTCGATAAAATGCACCAAGAACTCAAAACAATGATGGAAATTGACCTGCGATACCGAGGACTTGAGTACAAGATCAAAATCATCCAAGAGAGCGTTGAGGTCATTGTTGATCTCTCGAAATCAAAGAGGGAGACCCTGCTCGAAATGGTTGTTATTTTACTGATCACGTTCGAGATCATTATCTCGATTGTGAAGTGGCATTAGCAAGGCATGAAAAAAATCTTGCAAAATCGATGACCTATCTTTAGCCTTAAAAATAGATTACACCTGATCAATAAGATTTTAAGGAGTCCCGAGGCCTATGACAAAAGCTGATTTAATCCATGTGATTGCAGAAAAAGGAAAACTTCAACACAAACAATCAGAACAAGTCGTGAGCATGATTTTCGACATGATGTCCGAAGCGCTCCGAAGTGACCAAAGGATTGAAATTCGAGGCTTTGGTTCATTCGTAAACCGAACCTACGGCAGTTACCAGGGACGTAACCCAAAAACAGGCCAAATTGTTCAAGTCCCCCCCAAAAAAGTCCCTTTTTTTAAAGTCGGAAAGGAACTGAAGGAAATGGTAGACGAGGGCATCGAGAGTTAAACCCTCGAAAGTACTCGCTCTGACTCCAAAATCCCGTACTAAAGCCGATCGGTTTCCTTAGAGACCTGAACGGTACCAGAGAAACCCAAGTACTCCCAAAACGAGAAAAATCCGGTATCCCATGAGCTGGCCTAAACCCTTTTGGGAGATGTGCTTCATAGCCCCGCCAATCACAAGCAATCCCATCAGACAGCTCACGATCATGGCGACAAAAAATGACATCCAGCTCAAATCCGCCATAGGCTGCGGAGCATGGAAATTCAGCTGATGAAGCCCCACTCCCGCTTGGCTTGCCAGAATCGGAAAAAGAACGAAATAGGCGTACTTAAGCGCAGCTTCCCGCTTGTAATTCAAAAGAAATGTCCCAAGCAAAAGCCCGCTTAATCGGTCCCAACCCGGCACAAGAGCCGTCGATAGAGTCACACCAACGGCGAGTGCATCAAAAACGTTCCAGTCATAGAAGCCTTTAGTTTTGCGACCCCAGTAATCAAAAAACCAAAGTGGCAGGGCTGTCCCACCCAAGACTGCGCAAATTCTCCAAGGGGTCCACTCCACTGCCTGAACAGCGGGGCCGAAGTAAAATGAAGCCGCCAACAGAGGAAGGATCGTCAATCCAACAAAAAGTGGAATCCGCTCATCCAAGGTCATCGGCTTTTTTCTAAAAATAACAACCTGAAGGACCGACGAGATCATGCTCGCCCAATCATGCCTAAAATAAATCAGGAGTGACAAAGCAGACCCCAGAAGTAACGCGGTCATCAAAGCCCCCGAGGGGGGCTGCCACCCTGTAAGATCAGCCAGCAAAGCATGATGTGCCTGAGAGCTAATAGGAAAAAACTCACTCCATCCATGAACAAGGGCATAAACGACAGCTTGAAAGGTAGTCATTGTTAAGGAGTCTAAATCACCCTGCCCTGAGTTGTCTAGCCTTAGGATGGAACTACATTGACTTGCAATCGAATGCGGGAATCGATGGGTTTTCCGTCGCGAACGGCGGGCTTAAATCTCCACCTTTTGAGCTGCTCCAAGATGGAAGCATCAATTTCCTCGTTCCCGCTCGACCCCACTAACCTAGGATGAAACGACGCATCTGCCGAAACTTCAAAAAGTACTACGATGGTTTGGGCTGCATCCTGGTATTCTAGATAGGACGGCAACACGGGAGTAGGCTGATAAATTGGAATGGGATCGTGATTCAACGGGATGGGAGGTCCCTCGACGGTTTCATTTTTTTGATCAAAAATCGCATTCGTTTGAGATGTGGGACTCGTCTGAGCGGCGTTGGGATTCAATGAAACCTCAGCCTTGGGCGCGGGAGGGGCCGGAGCTTTATGGGTTTCTGTCAGACGGGGTGTTTCGGGCATTTCGTAGATCTGTGCCTCGATATAAGATTTAGGATCGCCTAAAACGCCAGAATGGGGCAGATGCGCCCCTCTCTGGGTCCAAGCAAAAATCACCAGAAGCGTCAATTCAATGAAAATGGCGACCGGAAAGCTCCATCGCAACACCCAGGATTCGCGCCGGCTCGACCTATCCCAGCGGCCAGAATTCATTTTCCGACCCGTTTCCCCTCAGTCTCTGTGGCTAAGGCAAATTTATTGACCCCAATCGCGCGAGCTCGATCCATGGCCTGCATCACTAGCCCGTACTGAGCACCGACATCTCCATTGACAACTACAGCTTCCTCCGCCGGATTGTCTCGCATCTCGTAAGCCAGCAATGCTCCAAGACTTTCCAAGGTCGCGGGAGATTGGTTCACGAATAAGGAACCATCTTTCTTGACCGTCAACACCACTTTCAATTTAGCCGCATGAGGGGCTGTGGACGTTTTGGGCAGAGCAACCTGGATGCTGTTCATCCGAGTCATAGCGAGGGAAGAGAGCATAAAAAAGACGAGTAAAAAGAAAATCACGTCGATCATCGGGATGATCTCAATCCGGGCTCTCTTGGTGGGCCTTTGTCTAATTTTCATACGAGGCGCTCACTCTTGATTCCTATTTCCTACTCCGACGCCGATGAACGGAAAGCCTGATTTCCACCAAATGAGAAGCTGCCGACTCGATTTCATAAATCATGAATTTCACTTTAGTTGTTAAATAGTTGTAAGCCACCAAGCAGACCAAGGCGATAATCAATCCGGTCGCGGTTGCAATGAGCGCCTCTGCAACCCCGCCAGTAATTGCATTTGGATCGTTCACCCCTTTTTCGGATAAAACGGCAAACGAAGACATCATCCCAGTAATAGTACCCAGGAGGCCCATGAGCGGAGCTGCCGTAATCACGGTATCAATCCACTCGATTCGCTTTTCGAGAAGTGGCATCCAACTCTCGGCTCGATTTTTCATCGAAAGTTCCATTTCTTCGATCGGATTATCGAAGTGCTCAATGCCGGCCTGAAGCACCGAGGCAATCGGGGTATTGAGCTTGCTACAGGAGTCCTCTGCTTTTTTTAATTCTGCTGCTTTCAATTGAAGAAGCAGTTTGGAAATCCATTGCGACGAGGTTCCATACATCCGATGAAGAACGTAGATTCGCTCGATGATGACCGTTAGGGCAATCAAAGCGGAAATCAGCATCGGGATCATCATGAACCCGCCCCTCATCATGAACTCCAACCCAGAAATAATCGCTGTCATAGGACTCCTTTTATTGACACTTCGTTTCTAGTCGGATTAAAGGTTGAATGCAAATGGCTTTTGAATATTGAGTATCATTTTCAAAATGCCTGAAAAGGGGCACCCCACGGAGTTTTTGAAGCCGAATTGCCCAAAACAAAGGACCTGCTCTTGATGCAACTCCGCAACTTGATTCATACTTTTACATCGTTCACGCTACTTTTGACCGCTCCAGTAGCCTGGGCGGAGGCCGACTTAACTAGTGACAGCGCCTCGACCGAACCCCCAGAGACTTTAGCCGAGTCAGAGGAAGGCCCTACCCAAGTCATTCAAATTCGGGCTAAGAAACGGATGATCTCTCCAAAGTCTGCTACCAGTAGCTCAACGATCACACGAGAACAAATTGCTAAGTTCCCGCAAGGGCAGGAGATTTCCCTTCCGAAACTCATCACGGCAACCACTCCAGGAGTCATTTCGGGGCCGTTCGGGCAAATGTACTTCCGAGGTAACCACGCCAATATCCTCTATCAGCTGGACGGCGTCCCGATGCCCGAATCGAGCAGCGGTTCGTTCGGACAAGCCATGAGCCCTAGAAATCTCGAACGACTTGAAGTCATCACGGGTGGTATTCCGGCAGAGTATGGTCAAAGACTTTCAGCGATCGTGAATTTAATCACCAAAACGGGACCGGAGAAGCCAGGAGGCGAGGTGGAGCTCAACTTTGGCTCATACAATAGCCTCACCCCTCACTTGATCTATGGAGGATCGAACGACTCAGGCTCCCTTCACTACTTTTTTTCGCTCAATTATCAGCAAACGAACCGAGGCTTAGACACACCCCAACCCGAGTCAGATAGTAACCAAAAACAGGGCGGATCAGAGTCGGTGCACAACTTCTCGAACGGCAACTCCGAGTTCGCAAAAATCGACTGGATCCCTGACGGCAAGAACAAGTTCTCTTTTACGGCTCTGCATTCCCAAACTTTTTACCAAATTCCAAACTACCCCTCATCATTCAGTCCGAACAGCCCATTGTTCTCTCCTGGCTTTCAGGATGCTTTCGGCAACACGAACGAAGATTCTAGCCTCCCTTTGTACAACTTTCTTCCAGCAACTACGAACGATACGCAAAGTGAGCGTACACTTTATTTCCAAGCCGTGTGGAAGCATCTTTTTAACGAAAAATCGTTCCTTCAGGTCGCACCTTTTTATCGATATTCATCGATTCAGGTCGGAAATGATCCTGAGAATGATCTTTCTTTCAAATCGAAGTTCCCTCAGCTTGCCATTGCTTCATTCGCACTCAATCGCTACACTCACAGTCTTGGGTTGCGAACCGACTACTCGCTTCGAACCTCAGACAGCAATCGATTGAAAACTGGATTTCAACTACAAACCTCGCGTGCCGAGGGGACTGTCTCCTTCCAAACCAACCTCAATCAAGCCCCCTACACCGACT
>CANHSO010000142.1 GCA_947463705.1 Bacteriovoracaceae bacterium | reverse complement strand
GAGCAATCGCAAGGTCACCGTTCACTCGGGGTGTGTCACAGAACTTCTCGATTGAAACGTCTCCTCCCGCTCGGATGATGGCGGCGGCTTCTTCCATCGGGCGGTGATCTCGACTCATTCTGACGATTGAACCGTCTTTTAGAATCGCGTGAGCGCGGGAGTCCCCTAGGTTAATGAAAAAAACCTGTTGGTCTAAAAATACCGCGATGATTGCAGTCGAGCCTGAAAAGTGGCGTTTTCCTTTATTATCTTCGTTGGCTGGTCCTAGTTCTAAATTGAGAACGGTATCTAAATCTGCCAGGCTTCTGAATTTGATTTGCGACTCTTCGGGAGCAGACCTCATTTCAAAGGCCGCCTCGAGAGCGAGTTGAACCTGTTCTGGATCCAAGATTTCGGAAGGCGAGAGCCGAGCAAGAAAGTTCTCGATCACCATCGGGGCATATCCAGCGGCTCTTTCGGCGATTTTGTACCCTCCATGCCCGTCAAAAATAGCAGCCATTCCGAATTCGTTAATATTCTGTCGAGCCAAGCTATGCCTCGAGTCGCTCTTCCAGAAGTGAAAAGAGCGATCTTCCATTTTTGGACGTTTTCCGAGTGCCTCGGACTTGCCCAGGGCAAAGTAAGGTCCGAACTCAGCCAAACGTTCGGTTTTGTGCAGTTCAATTTGTTGGTTGCTGAAATCGACCCTGGAGAAAACAGGCGTCTCTTGGGGAGGTGCGTGATTTGATTCATCCATTCTCTGTTGCTGTTCAGCCCGCTTTCGATTTGCGACGAGAGGTGAGTCGCCATGAGATTCGGATTCGATGAGGTGAGTTTCTAGCTCATTCAGTTCTTCAGTGAGTCGATCCAAAAGTTCAGCATAAAAAGGTGAGTCTGAGGTTTTTTTCAGTCTCTTTTTAAGAATCTGGGCAACATGGGGGTAAACGTGGTTACTGAAAAATTGAAGAGTCGTCCGCATGTGAGGTTCTTTCAAAGAAAAGCCCGCGAATGAGCCATCAACTTCATTAAACTCAGGAGATTTTAGATCGTTGTCCTGGATTTTTCCCTCGTTTGTGAGGTCTTCCTCGATGAGGACCCAGAGCTCCATAAAGACTTTCGAGCTGATGCTTTTTTCAGCAATGACTTGCTGGAGAAATTTGAATTTTACTTCGGGGGATAAACTCGCAGCGCAAGGCTTGAGTTCTGTGAACGCGAAGATCAGTGCAAAAAGGAGGGGGCCAGTCGAGCGTAAAAATTTCATAACATACCCAATATTAGTCTGAATTTATGGCAGGATCTCATCGGAGATTCAGCCCGGCTGAAGAGGAGAAGAACCTAACTCGTGGGTTTAAAAAGATCAAGAAATGCCTTGCATGAACGAACTTCAGCCTTGGGCGGCTTTAAGCTTGCCAAGGCGATGCGAAGAAACCAGTTCGACCGTGCTAGCTTGAGGGCCCTCCTCACCGGCCTCTTCGCAATAACGGACTTCTGTTCCCACTGTGAGCCGTTCATATTGGCCGTGTAAGACACTCTTGCTGTTGAAGTAGATTTCGCGGCCGTCTTCGGTTTGGATAAAACCGAATCCACCGTCGTCGCGGACGAGTCGAATGACATGGCCACGAGGGGGGTGAGCAATCGTTTTGATTTCCCGACGTTGTCGACGCGCATAGTCTTCGAGAGCCCTCCGTGCAGCGTCGAAAACATCTCTCATGCAGACGTAGACGTCCTTGTGTGCCTTGTTCAGTCCCGGGTCGCGACTAATTGAAATTTCTTCTCCCGGCACGCGTAGATCGACATGAATATTAAATAAATTTCCCGTGTGATGGTGGCGATTGGCTTTCGATACAACCACGCGGCAGCTAATCATTCGGGGAAAAAACTGCTCCAGGCGCTCGACTCGTTCACGAATTCGAGCCTCTAAAGTATCCGAGTGATCGACCTCTTTAAATGTAATTTGTAGTGGGACTTGCATACTTGGGATCTTGCAGGTGCCGTTCCAACGTGGTTCGTTAATTGATACGATTTTAGTGCTTTGAGAACTTGGCTTCACTCGCTCGTCAGTGAGCTGATAAATTCATCGTTTTTTTATAAGTGCGAAGTCGAATAAATGCAGGGAGTGCAATCATTGCCGCTAAGACGCATGTGATTTCTCCTGCTACTGCGAGGGCGCCGAAACTTACGAAGCCCTGATTCCGCGCTATGAGTAGAGACACATAGCCCGTGATCGTTGAAAAACTACAAAGTCCTACGGCGCTGCCTGTACTTCGGATGACCTGCAAAATCTCAGCGTTTGGATCTTCGCGGTACCGTTGAAAAATATTAACGCCATAATCAACTCCGATTCCAAATGTAATTGGAAGTGCGATGAAATTGAGGAAATTAATTTTAATTTGAAATCCTAAAATGATCCCTGCCAACCAAAGTACGCCTAGGCAGAGAGCAAAGAGAACTAGGCCAATGGTTCTCAGATTTCTAAAAAGGATAATCACTAGAAGTACCACTGCGCAAAATGCGAACACCGTGGCCTTTGGTCCGTCTGACGAAATCGCGCTGACCATGTCTGCTACAACTGCATTGGAGCCTGCCACGGGGGCCCCAGGTTCGATTTGATCTGCTGCCCGCCTGAGCGTGCTGATAAAATGGATTAAGTTGTTTCCATCCGCCATTTCTCCGTGAGAGCGCTTGGGATCAACCACGATGAGTTTACCTATTGAGCCATCTTGCTCGCGAAAAAGTTCGGTGATGAGTCCAGGGAGCTCCTGATCAGTGAAGGGTCTTTGGCTCTCTGGAGTGAGGAATTGGGCTACCAGGTGCCGATCTGATGTGGACAGATGTTTGAGAATTCGGGGACTGAGCAAACTTCGGATCTGAGTGAGGATCTTGATTTTTTCCTCCTGCTGTTTTGGAAGGAAGTCATCCAAAGTTTTAACAGACTCAACCAAATTGCCCTTGGCATTGAGTTTTGCTTGTTCCTTGAGGATTTCAGCGATTTTTCTGGTGCTTTCCCGAGTGAGAGGGAGAATGACCACGGGGCCCAGGTCACGTCTTAAGATTTCATCGACAAATTTGTAATGATGAGCGGCTCCGTGGGTAATGCTGTCGCGGTTTCTGAGGCGAGAAAGGTCTGTTTCGAGTAGATCGCGAGTAAATCGGCTAAAAGTTAAGACTGAGACAAGAGTCAGGCCCAGTGAAGCTGTAAATAAGACTTTGGGGTAGGTTTGGATGGCACGAGCGATCAGCCCTGCTAAATAAGGCTTGGGAGGACGAGGAGATCGACGGATGAGTGAAGTTTTTCGGTCGAATAGGACCAGAAAAGCAGGGAGAACCGTATAGGCACTCACCCAGCAGACGACCATCCCGATGAGGCCAATGATCCCAAATTGTTTGAATCCCCGAAAACCCGTCAACATGAGTGATCCGTAGGAGAGTCCTGCAGCTAGGGCTGCTGTCCAGGTCGACGTCGCAGTGGTGGAGATTGCAACTTGGGTTGCTATTTCTGTGGTGTGTCCGTTGCGTCGCTCCTCGAGATAGCGAGCGAGGTAGATAATACCAAAATTAATCCCATTTCCAATGATGATACTTCCCAAAAAAGCTGAGTTGGCGTTCAGGTATCCGACAGCAAAGTAGGAGATTCCAAAGGTCCACAGTGTGCCGACGATCAGACTCATCATCAGAGCAAAAGTAGCTCGCAGAGTGCGATAAAAAAGGAGCATGCCGAGTCCGACGACAAGAGTGACGATGATGGTTGAGATTTCTAAGTCCTCCACCAGAGCAGTCTGTTCCTCAATTAAAGTTTCAACGTCTCCAGAGTAGCGAACTTCTAAGTCAGGACTGTAGCTCTTGGGATTCAGGGATTCGATTGTCTTTTTTGCCGCTTCTTTGAGTTGCGTGGCACCGTGAATTCCGGTGGCCTCGCCGGGAAGCTTGATTAAAATCAGTCGTCGAGTTTCGTCGTGGTTGGCATAAAATCCATTGGGTAGATGATCAAACCCTGAAAGATCTTTCGTATATTTTAGCCGCATTGCCTGAAAATCAAGATCGGGCTCAGGTAATGAGACCTCACTGAAGATGTTGAGGGGATTGTGAAGTTCAGTCTCGTAATTAATTTTATCTCTGACGTAGTCTCGAATTTTTATGAGGTCTTGGAGATCTAGGTAAAGCGCTTGCCGGTCCCTAAAAAATTTGAGCTCGCGATCGATTCGGTATTCTACGCCCGCGCTAACGGATGTGGGAAGTTTTTCTAAACTTTGAGCTAGATCGATTACAAATTTTTTGCTGGCAACGGTATTTGAGGAAAATACGAGAATTGCTAAATTGTCGATCGACCTGAGTCTGCCAGACACCTTTTTGAGGTCAATCACGCTCCGGGCTGAGGTGGGTAAGAGCTCGTGAATATCGGTCTTCAGATTCTTATAAAGCTCTACTGAATAGTATCCTCCGACGATCGCCAAAAGAGTGCCAAGGATTGCTACGAATTTTGCTCGTTGAAGAATGAAAGTCGAGAACCAATTCACAGATGAAAGTCCTTCTTCCTGATTTTTGCTCACGATCATCTTGTAATTATCATTAAACTGGTTTTAACTACTGGATCGTGAGTCCAATTAAAATGATGACTTATCTTATCACGGTTTTGGGTGATTTTACGATCTTTGTCTATGATACCCTTCGTTCGTGGAGGCACCTCTGGCGACGACGGGGGTTTTTCCTCCGTCAATGTGAGTTCATTGGAGTGGACTCCACCTTGATTATCGTGGTGGCAGCTCTTTTTATGGGGGCAGTACTTGGGTTTCAGCTCTACACTTCGCTCCATCGCTTAGGGACTGAGTCCCTGTTGGGTGGGGCAGTTGGGGTAGGTCTTTTCCGCGAACTGGCACCTGTTCTTACCGCTGTGATGGTGACGGGTCGAGCTGGGGCTGGAATGGCGGCCGAAATCTCCAGTATGAACGTCACAGAGCAGGTCGATGCGCTTGAGGTGATGGCCGTAGATCCTATTGAGTATTTGGTTTTCCCTCGAGTGGTGGCTGGCTTTCTGATGCTTCCCATTTTGGCATTGATCTTTACTGCGATTGCCTCGCTCGCTGCTTGTTTTGTTGCCTGCGGCATATTAGACCTTCAATACATCATTTATTGGAATCATTACCTGCATGTGGTTGATCGAATTGATATTGTTCACTGCGTGGTGAAGTCGGCTCTGTTTGGTCTGGTTTTATCTTGGGTAGGATGTTTCTGTGGATTGCGGGCTTACGGCGGTGCTCGGGCTGTGGGACAAGCAACTCGAACCACCGTAGTTG
>CANHSO010000141.1 GCA_947463705.1 Bacteriovoracaceae bacterium | reverse complement strand
TATTTAAAAGGATGGATGGGCGCAGTTCTCTAGCTCTCTGGAACAGCCTTTGCTTACAATCCCTCGGTTTTTCACTTAAACGGAGGGGAATTTATGAAATTTAGAAAGCAAGTTTCGTTTCATTTGGTCTTCAGTTTGTCGGTACTGCTGGTTTTCACTGCGGGAGCGTCCAAAAGTGCATTGGCTGGCAAAACGATTTGGGTTGAGGATACTGGCATGCAAGAAGGGTTTTCCGCTCTTTCTCGGCAGGTCGTGACAGGCAAGGTTGCCTTTGAGTCCCGTTACACTCGTGTTCTTGAGGAAGTTTGCGACGGAGCTCCTTGTCACCAATCTCAACAATATTGGAGCCTGGTGATTCAATCAGGAGCATCTAAATACATTCTCAATGAGAAGCTCAACGTGGGAATGACGCGTGAGCCGGCATTCGCAGATCTCGCCGGTGTTCCAGTGCGCCCTGGCGCTGTGGTTCAGTTGGAGGGTGAAGTGGCCGAAAATGGGCTCCATCAATACTCTATTCAAAAAGTTCACCATGTTCAGTTAGTTTTGGATCTGGGGTGGGCCTGTTACAATATGGGCGGCGGCACTTCTAATGTCTATGCTCGAGTCTGGCGCGATCCTGAAACTGGAGCGTCGCCCGAAGGAAGAGACTCCTATCGAATGAGGGTGCAAGAGGTGGTGAATCGTACGGTGAGGCCGATTGCGTATATCCAAGACGCAGTTTTGGCGGTCCGGACGAATCAGATGGTATTTGCAGGAGCAAGTTCTGCCCCTAAGGATGTTGAGGTTGAACTCCAGATTGCTGACACGCTCCCTCAGTCGCTGACTGCGCCTGCCCAACTCAAAATTAAAAAGCGAGGGCCTGAGGGCTTAGCGCACGAGACTGGCGTCGAAAGTGAGGCCGCCGTCATCGAGATGAATTGCAGCCGGACGCGCACGATGCTTTTCTTGGGAGAAAACTAAAGCCAAGCGAGTCTCGACTCTAGACTTGATCACTCCACTTTGCTCGATCACGATGACGTGCGGTGGAGTGATATCTTTAATTTAAACACTTTATAGCTCCTCAGGTCGTCTCGTGATAGAGTCCGACCAAATTTGATTATTATTGGATCGGGAGTTGTTAAGTCATGAGTTCAGAGAATTATCAGTTTTTCGCTACGACCCCTTTGGGGATGGAAACCCTCTTAGCTCAAGAGCTTGAACAAATGGGTGCGCCATCAGTGAAAATGGTCCGAGCAGGTGCACATTTTAACGGAAAGTTGGAAATTGCCCTTCGAGCCTGTCTTTGGTCTCGGATTGCGAGCCGAATTTTGCTCCCCCTCAAAACGTTTCGTGCTGAAAACCCGGATCAGCTTTATGCGGGTGTCCGATCCATTCATTGGTCAGATCATCTGACTTGTAACGACACTTTGGCGGTGGATTTTTCTACGTCTAAGTCGAAGATCACTCATTCTCATTATGGTGCTTTGAAGGTTAAGGACGCGATTGTCGACCAATTTCGGACCCTTCAGGGAAGTCGTCCCTCCGTCGATCCCGTCCGGCCCAGCGTAAGAATTAATGTTTACCTTTCAAATGACGAGGCAACTGTAAGCTTGGATCTCTCTGGGGATAGCCTGCATAAACGTGGCTACCGGCAAGAAGGGGTTGCAGCTCCTTTGAAGGAAAATCTCGCGGCGGCTCTGCTTCAAACCGCAGGCTGGCCAAAAGATCCCTCTTTTGCTTTTTTGGACCCGATGTGTGGTTCGGGTACCTTGCCAATTGAGGCAGCCTGGATGGCTGCTCACCGGGCTCCGGGAATGACCCGTACCTACTTTGGGTTTACGGGGTGGCAGGGGCATGTTCCCACTCTCTGGAAAAGACTCTTGGAAGAAGCTCGTGATCTTGAAATTAAGGACCGAAAAAAGCTGCCTAGGATTGTTGGGTATGACCAAGACTTTCGCGTGGTCCGGGCCGCACTTGAAAACGTCGAGAAGGCTGGCCTCAGAGGCCTAGTGCACATTGAAAAGCGAGATGTGAGCGCCTGTGAGCGAATCGCCGACCAGGGTTTGCTCCTCGTTAATCCTCCTTACGGCGAGCGTTTAGGCGAGGTGGAGGCCCTGAAGCCCCTGTATAAAGGGTTGGGAGATCTCCTGAAACAGAAGTTTAAGGGTTGGGAAGGGTATATTTTCACTGGGAGTCCTGATCTCGCCAAAGTGATCGGACTTAAAGCGGCTCGACGCCATGTTTTGTTTAATGGACCTATCGAGTGTCGCCTTCTTCGGTACGAACTTTACTGAGGGGCTGCCGCCATAGAGATCAAGCTTTGTTACTCGATTGAAATCTGTTAAATCTCTCCGTATGGAACAAAACAACTGGGTTGGAGAGGCTGCCATCGACCGTGAGTCGGAAATCCGCTTAACACAAATGGCTGAGAGGGACGACGTGATTTCGAACCGAGTGAACGGCGTCAAGCTCATCCTGATTGTCCTTTCTTCTCGTGGTATGGTCTACGATATCGAATCGCTTCGTCAAAAAGTACTTTTATCCTATCCCGACGCAGCAGTCTTTTTTCAAACCACTGACGGCAAACCCGTAGGTACTGCTGCTCCAAAGTCTGTGGATCTTTTGATCGACTTTACAGGCCCTCGACAACGCCAGGCAATGTTCCATGCCCTCGGCCTGAAAAGAAGGGCTCGCTTTACAGTAGGTCGCAATTCAGGGATGTTCCGTAAAAAAGTCTATGATCGTATTTATGACGAAATGTCAGATCCTGGAAACATGCCTGAAGAACTTTTAAAAAGAGAACGATTTGTTCAGAAACAGGTTTTAAATCTCGCTGGGATTGCCTTTGTTCAGGCCGGTGAAGTCTCACCGGATCTTGGAAAGTCGATCGCTCTTGAATTGCCTGGAATTAAGGGGCTCGCCTAGTTCGCGAGTCTGTTAGGTTTTTGAAATGCAGAAAACTGAAGTCGCTGAGTCACGGTTTTGGATCCTAGCGGATCAACTTTTTCGTTTCCTCTGTTCGCTGAAAATCGCTGTAATTATTATTCTCACTTTAGCTGTTGCTTTGGCAACGGCAACGATTTTAGAGTCGCTTTACGACACTGCGACTGCCCAGTATTGGGTTTATCACGCGCGATGGTTTGAACTCAATCTGGTGATGCTCGGTGTAAATATTTTCTGTGTAGCGATGAGTCGCATTCCCTGGAAGTTGAAGCACACTCCCTTTCTGTTGGCTCATCTGGGGATTATCCTTTTGCTAGTGGGTTCGTGGGTGACTCAGCGCAAAGGGATTGACGGCAATCTTAGGGTTAGCGAAGGTGACGCAGAGAGCGTTGTCGAGCTGGATCAGTCTCTTTTGGTGGTGGTCGATCAGGATCGGGTCAGTTCCATGACAATTCCTTGGATTCCTCCAGGGGTGAAGTTCAGTCCTATTTCGACCTCAGGCAGAAATTTTCCTACGAATTTAACTGTGGATCAATGGGTGACTCACGCTGACCCTGAAGTCCGATTTATTCCTAGGCCTGCTGAGGAACCACGACAAAATCTTGTGGCACTCCGCCTTTTGGTGGCAGGTGGACCTATGCGTATTTCTCAGGACATCTGGCTCTGGGAAGGTGCCCCTCAGTGGAAAGAAGTTCAGGCAGGTCCTGCGCGATTTTTTCTTTCACGTCGAAAAATTTCTGATGATGGAAAACCTGGCCCTTGGCTAGGTGTCGAGATTCAGGACGGTCGTTTGGGCTATGGTGCAAAGTCCTCCGATGGAAAGTTCATCCGTGGTTTTTTAAGTCAAAAAGAGGGTATTACCGGAAAAGTGATCCGACCCGGATGGAAAGGCGACGTCACCTTGACTGTTCAAGAGTGGATTGCCGACTCAAAAATTAATGTAGAGTATCGACCCGCTCGAATTCAGTATGGACCTCAAGCCCCATCATCAGCGATTCGGGTAGTCGGATCTCAAGGTGAAAATGTCTGGCTTGGCCTAGGAGAGCGCGCGGTTCTTCATTCAGGACAAAAGGAAGTCAGTGTCGGGTATTTCCCGAGGCGCGTGGTATTGCCCTTTTCGGTTCGACTCGATCGCTTTGAGGTTGAGCACGATCCCGGGACCAATCGCGCTGCTGCCTATTCATCTCAGGTGACCGTTGTGGGCGCTGGAGAGGATCGTAAAGCTACAATTAGTATGAACGAACCGCTCGATATGAAGGGTTATAGTATTTATCAAGCGAGTTATGAGGATGCACAGCCCCGTCCCGTCACGTCAATTTTTTCGGTCAATCAAGATCCAGGTCGAGGGTTGAAATACTTAGGTTCGCTTTTGATTGTTTTAGGCTCAATCCTTTTGTCTGCGGAAAAATATAGAAAGAAATCAAACGCAAAGGCTGCGTCAAAGGTCACCGTGGGCCTTTCCGATGTGAGTGCTGAGGTCGGTGTTTGAAACGAGGGTCATTTATGATGAGTCATTCAATTTTTAGAGGAACTTGGGTCGCTCTAGTTCTCGCTATGAGCCTGGTGGCAGCTCATTGGGTACAAAGTGCTGAAGTGGATTCTTCGGCTCACGTGCAGAGTGCACCGGCTTCAAGTGATCCTGTACTGCCTCATGTGGCGCCCCATCGGGGTTGGTCCTTTAAAGAACTTGGCTTGACTCCAACTCTGAGCGGAGGGCGGCTCAAGCCGTTTGATTCGTTTGCTCGAGAAACGGTTTTGTTCGAAACGGGCTCTCGTAAGTTCGAAAGTTGGGAGCCGCTGGACCTCCTGTTTTCTTGGATTGCGTTTCCAACCTACTGGGAAACTCGCACTTGGATCAAGATTTCCCGTGACGATGTCAAACGCCAGCTGGGTTTAGACGAATCGCGGATGACCTTTTCTCCGGATGAGCTTCTGAAAAATTCAATTTTGGCTCAATATGCCGAACAAATGGAACGCAAAGAACCAGGTTCGATGCCTCCGGGCGCCGAGAAAAACAACCCGCGAGAGCAGGAGCTGAGAAATGTCCTAGATAAAATCAGCCTTTTTCACGGTTTAGTGACCGGGCGAAGTTGGTTATTGATTCCTAAAGTCTCGGCCGAAGGCTGGGGTAATCTTCTGGAGCACGCTCCTGATGCGGTACCTATCCAGAAAAGCTTCATCCAGCTTCTGAAAGCTTACCAGTCCGGAGATCAAACTGAGTTTGAAGGAGTGTCCAAACAACTGAGGCAGCAGGTTCAAAGTGCTGCTCCTGGATTTGACTCCAGCACTCAGAGCAAAATGGAGGCTGAGCACCTCTACCAACGGTTTCGACCCTTTCTTTACGCTTGGGTGTTTTATTTGATCGCTGCAATT
>CANHSO010000140.1 GCA_947463705.1 Bacteriovoracaceae bacterium | reverse complement strand
ATCGTTGGCTAAATCTGTTTGAAAATAAGAGTTTGAAGCGGGGTCCTGGCCTGATGAGGGGGGATTGGGCTGAAGCTTCGTGCATGCAGACAGTAAAGCGAGAGTGACAACTAATGAGGTTGATTTCTGACTCGGTGATGAAGTTGTGAATATTCTCATAAAACGGACCATAACCTAGCGGCTAGACTCCAGCAAATAAGTTTTTACTTCTCGCAAATTCAATGTGACAAGCACCTTGACGACAGGCCGCTCTTTGGGTTACGTTACGGGCCCTATGAAATTAAAGACAAAAAAAGCAGCCGCAAAACGTTTTTCATTCACAGCCACTGGAAAAGTGAAATTTAAGCGTACTAACAAACGCCATAATTTGGGAAACAAGAGTTCCGCTCGTAAGCTCAAGCTTCGTAGCGCGGGCTATGTTTTCGAAGGGGATATTAAGCACGTTGAAAAGTGCATGCCCTACGGAGCGTAACCTGAGGGAATTGTCCCTTTTTGGATTTGGCTGCAAACTAGGTCCAAATTTCAAGTCAACGGTATCAGGAAAATAAGGAGTTACCATGCCTCGTGCAAAACGTGGTTTTAAACGTCGTAGACGCCACAATAAAGTTCTCAAGCGTGCAGAGGGTTTCGTCCTCGGTCGTAAAAATAAATTCAAGCGAACTGCAGAAGCTGTAGATCGCGCGTTTGTCTATGCTTATCGTGATCGTCGCGCTAAGAAGCGTGATTTCAGACAGCTTTGGATTGCGCGCCTTTCGGCAGCAGCCAACGACAACAATATGAGCTACAGCCGCCTCATTGGTGCTTTGAAAAAAGCTCAAGTGAACTTGGATCGAAAAGTTTTGGCAGACATTGCCATCGTTGATCCACGGGCTTTCAGCGCAATGGTCGATCAAGTTCGATCACTCGCTCCAGCTCAATAGGGCTACCCCTAGATCCATGATTGAGAAACTGAGCGCGATCGGGGGGCGAGCGCTTGAGGAGATTGAAAAAACCTCAAGCTTTGAGTCTTTAGACCAGATTCGGGTGTCTCTTCTTGGAAAAAAAGGATCCTTGAATGAAGTCCTTAAAGGGCTTTCAGGGATCAATCCAGAAGAGCGCCCTGTAATCGGTGCAGTGGCTAACGAGTGGAAGCGGAAAATCGAGGCGGCTCTCGAAGTTCGTAAGTCTTCGCTTGAAAAAGTGCATCTTGAACAGCAGCTTCAGAAAGAAAAGCTGGACATTTCTGCGCCCGCGCGCTTAGCGCATCGCGGGTCCCTTCATTTAGTCACACAAACGGTGCGACGGATGATGCAGATTTTTGGTAGGCTAGGTTTCGATGTGACCCTCGGACCGGAAGCTGAGACGGACTATCTGAATTTCGAGGCTGTGAATATACCGGCAGATCATCCTGCGCGGGACATGCAGGATACCTTTTTTCTTGGACCAGGAGTCGTTCTCAGAACTCATACTTCAGGTGTTCAAATGCGCTCGATGCTCGCTCAGAAGTGGCCTGTGCGAGTTCTCTGTCCAGGGGCTGTCTATCGTTGCGACCACGACGCAACACACTCTCCTATGTTTCATCAAGTCGAAGGACTTTGGGTGGATAAAAATGTTCGCATGAGCGATCTCAAAGGGGTCCTGCAGTTCTGGGCCAGAGAGCTTTTTGGTTCGGACACTCAAATTCGTCTTCGTCCTAGCTATTTTCCTTTTGTTGAGCCCGGCGCAGAAGTGGACGTGAGTTGCTTCCGCTGCCGAGTGAAGGCGTCTGATGATTGTAAAATATGCAAAGGTACCGGGTGGCTCGAGGTCTTAGGTGCAGGAATGGTGCATCCTCGGCTTTTTGAGATGGCCGGTTACTCAGGTGACACTGAGGGTCTATCCGGATTTGCTTTTGGAATTGGAGTGGAGCGTATTGCTATGCTCCTGCACGAGGTGCCTGATCTTCGACTCCTGTTTCAGGGGGATGTGCGTTTCCTAAGTCAGTTTTAATTGAGCAGAGGGACATTTCGACATTTCAGTCGGGAAGGCGTTTCTGCGGATTGACGGGTGTGGATTTGTTCACTCCCCTGCAATCGATAACTCGGGTATTGATGCCCGGGGCGATCATAACGTTTTGAGGTGACTCATGCGAATTTCATGGAATTGGCTCTCTGAGTGGGTAGATCTAAGTCCAATTAAGGGTCCCAGTCATTTGGCCGAACTCTTGATTCGGCGCGGGCTTGAAGTTGAGCAGGTCGAAAGCCTGGGTCGGGGTTTTGAAAAAGTCATTACCGCAAAGATTCTGGAGAGAGCACCTCATCCCCAAGCTGATCGATTGAGTGTCTGTTCGGTGACGGTGGGTTCGGGAGAGCCGCTTCAGATTGTTTGTGGCGCCCAGAACATGAAGTCCGGTGACAAAGTCGCCTTGGCTCAAGTCGGAGCTAGTCTTCCCAATGGAGTCAAAATTGGTGAAAGCAAGATTCGAGGTGTGCTTTCTTTTGGGATGCTTTGTTCCGAGCAGGAGCTCAAACTCAAGGATACATCTGAGGGAATCTTGATTTTGCCGCCCGAGACTCAGCTTGGTCTGCCTCTTGCTGATTTTCTTGGGAAAAATGACGTCATTCTTCACCTTAAGGTAACAGCCAATCGTGGGGATTGCTTGAGTCACCTTGGGATTGCGCGGGAGGTTGCCGCTGCTCTTGGTCAGAAGTTAAAGAAATCAGAGCCTCAAGCTCTTCAAGAAGGAAACTGCCCAGTTTCAATTCATCTCGAAGCAGGTGATCTTGCTCCTCAATTCTTCGGATGTTGGATTGAAGGAGTTCAAGTAGGAGTGTCCCCAGACTGGCTAGTCCGGAAGCTGGAAGCCATTGGTCTGAGATCCATTAATAACGTCGTGGATATTTCCAACTGGGTGATGCTTGAGTTGGGGCATCCTGTGCACGCCTACGATGGGGATGAGATTCGTGGACGTTCTGTCTCCGTTCGTCTCGCGAGAAAAGGCGAGGAGCTTCCGTTGTTGGATCAAAAGACGATTCAGCTCACGGGGTCCGAACTCGTGATTTCAGATGCTGAGCGAGCCATCGGGTTAGCCGGTGTGATGGGCGGTGGTAACTCAGAAGTCCAGCTCTCGACCCATAATCTTTTTTTGGAATGCGCAGAGTTTGATCCCAAATTGGTCCGACAGACGGCGGGCAAATATCAACGTAAAACCGATGCAGCTCATCGATTTGAGCGCGGGATTGATCCTGCAGACCTGGGTCATGTCATGAGTCGATTTGCGAGCGAAGTCTTACGCCTTGCAGGGGGGCGTATCCTCGGATCTCAGTGGGTTCGAGGTGCTTCTCGTGCAGGAGTTGCGTTCCAGAGGCCTGAAATCGTCTTAGGGCTCCATGAGGTGCATGATTTTCTGGGTTTTGAGCGGGATCAGGCCCCTCTGACTCTCGATCAAGTCGAGGCCTATTGGAAGGGCTTAAATTGTCAGGTCGTTCGTGAGCCAGGACATTGGCGACTCCGTCCTCCGACTTACCGCTGGGATTTGAATATTAAAGAAGACCTAGCGGAAGAAATTGCTCGCACGGTTGGGTACGATCAGATCCCTGCTACTGTTCCTCCTTTGAGTTCTGTGCCGGCGCTGGCGGTTTCTGCGATTTCTCAAGTGACTTTGATGGACCGTGTGAAGGATGCTCTGGTTAAATTGGGTTTTCAAGAGTCCTTAAATTACGCTTTCACCAGTAGGGACAACCTGGAGAAGGTGGGGTTGAAGTCCTCGGTTCGACTGATTAATCCACTCAGCGAAGAGTTTGAGTGGATGGTGCCGTCGCTCTTATCTGGCTTAATTCGAAATGCCCAGGAGAACTGGAACCATCATTTTGGTTCCGAGTCTCTGCCGATTCGCCTGTTTGAGCTTCGTCCCGTATTTTCGGCTGCAGGCCCCATTGAGTCTTCGGGGCGAATGAATACGGGAGTGCAAGAAAGTTGGAAACTGGCTTGGGTGATGAGCGGACCTCGGATGGCCGGAGGGCTTAGGGCTGATCAGGCTGGTGTGGATTTTTACGATCTTAAGGCTGTTGCAGAGTCTCTCTTTGCAGAGTTGGGAACCCGGGGTGTTCGAATGATTCCATTTTCGGCCTCTCGGACCGGAGGGAATCCGCTTTTTCATCCGGGTAAAAGTGCAGAAGTATTAGCTGGCAACGCTGTGGCGGGACACTTTGGATTGCTGCACCCTGCTATTTCTCGAGAGCTTAAGATCAAGGGTGAGTTGTACTTGGCTGAATTGGACTGGGCTCAGTTGCTAAAGCTCTCTCGAGGAGCATTTCAAGTGCCTGTCTTCAAGTCGTGGTCCCAGTTCCCTGGCATGGAGCGAGATTTTGCGCTGGTCGTCAAATCAGATGTAACAGTTGATAAAATTTGTCAGGCTGCTCTCAAGGCAGGAAAGCCACTGATCAAGGAAGCAAAAGTTTTTGATATTTATCGAGGTTCGCAGGTTGCTGAAGGGATGACAAGTATCGCCGTACGGGTTATCTTTTATGATGAAACCCGTAGTATTCAGGAGGCTGAGGCTGAAGCTTTTTCATCCAAGATTTTAGATGCTTGGAAAAAAGAGTTCGGCGCTGAATTGCGGGGTTAAACTGTCCCTAAAACAACAGGGGTGATCAAGCACCCCAGGAGAAGCTCACTGTGGCGATGACCAAGGCGGATATCGTAGAAGCTTTGTATGAGAAGATCGGGTTTTCGAAGAAGGAAGCCGCAGATCTCGTGGAACTCGTGTTTGATACCCTAAAAACTACTCTGGCTAATGGTCAGAAAATCAAGATTTCGGGTTTTGGTAATTTCGTGGTGCGTGAAAAACGCTCTCGCGTGGGCAGAAATCCTCAGACCGGAGAAAGTATCGAGATCAGCGCACGTCGGGTTCTTACTTTTCGTCCTTCTCAAGTTTTGAGGGCCGAAGTGAATGGTGGAGCAGTTGGGGAAGGCGCTCACCTGCACGACACGGATGTGGATCACGACCTGGACTCGGACGATGACGAGTCTTTGGAAAAATTGCGCTAAGTGCTAGACACTTGATTGGAAATCAGCTAGAAGATCATTTCCAAATCTGTTGGAGTGTAGCTCAGCGGGAGAGCACGCCCTTCACACGGGCGGGGTCGTAGGTTCAATCCCTATCACTCCAACCATTTTTAAGCTCCTTTCAAAATCAATACCTTAAATTCCTTTGGTTGTTTTAATTAAATTAATCAATTACCAAAAAATAATAATTTAGTTAAAATGTAATTTAAGAAGACAGTAAATCCATGGGGGAATTGCTTGAAATACACTCGAGCTTTATTAGATCTCTTGTTTTGCTTTTCAGTTCTTTCTCAGGGGTGTGGTGCAGCATTCGGAGGCGCTAACATGCCAGGTCCTAGTCCTGGAGTCCCTGCCAGTGAT
>CANHSO010000139.1 GCA_947463705.1 Bacteriovoracaceae bacterium | reverse complement strand
TCACCCAAAATTCTGTAGAGAGCGTTAAGCAAAAAAGCCGCATTAAAAATCGCTGCGATCGAGGTACCCAAAGCCAGTCCCCAATAGCCCAAGGGCTTGACCATCCAAGTATTTAGCAAAATCGTCAAACCTACGGACAGAACACTAGAAATCACTGGGATCCGAGTATTTCCCATAGCATAGCAGGCTGGGACCAAAACCTTAACCGCTGAATAAGCGGTCAAACCCACGGCGTACATTGCCAATGCAAGTGCAGTTGCTTCGGCATCAGAAGGATGAAAGCGTCCATACTGAAAAATGAGCTCAATGATCGGAAATCCCAAAAATGCAAGCCCCGCAGAAGCAGGGAGGTTCACAGCAAAGACCATACGCAGACTTCGGGTCAAAGTATCATTCACTGCCGAAAAATCTTTCTTCACCCACTGCTCGGACACCCGGGGCAGTGTCGCTGAAGCGAGAGAAACACCAAAAATTCCGATCGGAAACTGCATCAACCTAAAAGCGTAATTTAACCACGACACCGCACCCGGCCCCTGGGAAGTGGCCAATACAGTATTTACCAAAAGATTCACTTGAGTAGCAGCGAGTCCCACAGTCCCAGGCACCATCATCCAAAGCATCTGCCTGAGGCGTGGGTCTTGGTGCCAAACTGGATCCTGGCCCCGTTGAGTGACCCACCGATACCCTTTTTTATAAAGGCTCGGCAGTTGACAAAATGCTTGAACAGCGCCACCCACGACGACTCCAATTGCCATGCCCTCGATGGGATGCACGCCCCAGTTTGCTCCCCAAGTTAAGAAAACTCGCGCCAAGATCACTCCAATGAGTACCGAGGCGAGATTAAACAATGCAGAGGCAAAGGCTGGAAGAAAAAACACGCCACAGGCATTCAAGACCCCCATAAACGCGGCTGCAAGCGCTACCAGCGGAAAAAAGGGGAACATTTCCCGGGTCATTCTCACAGTGAGTTCAAACTTACCGGGAACTTGATGAAAAGCGGATGCGTAAAGATTGACTAGCTGCGGAGCAAAAATCACTCCAATCACGGAGAGCACGCCCACGAGCGACAAGAGCACCCGAAATACCAAACCCACCACACGCCACGCGCGAACATCGCCTTCTTCGTGCCGAGTCCGCGTAAAGGTAGGAACCAAGGATGCGCTCATCGCACCCTCTGCAAAGAGATCTCTGAGGAGGTTAGGAATCCGAAATGCAACCTGGTAGGCGTCCGTCATATTACCGGCACCAAAGAGATAAGCAAAAACTTGCTCTCTGACCAGCCCCATCATCCGACTTAAAAAAGTCGCAGCTCCCATTGCACCAGCGGCTTTCAGAACCCCTGATGAGGAATGGGCTTGCGTTGTTTTGGACCGACCTGCAGTCTGAGCTTCAGACTGATCCATGCCCTGACTTACACCCTCTAATGCCATAGGCACTCAGAGTGCAAGATCACTCGAGGTTCGTCAAATTGAAAGTCTTGGACAACCAATGATTAATTCCGTCATCGAGCTTGGACTTAAATGGCATCGCCATCAGACTGAGCTGAGCATGCAACTGCATCTTCGATTCGAGACAAATGAGAGTCGCCGAAAAAATATTCCCTTTAATTCGCAATTCTTTTTTCCCAGGGTCTCTCTCAACATCGAATTTCCCAATTGGAGACTTGGAAAGAAACTTTTCGATATCCTTTGAGATACAGTCATAGAGTTCCTGTGAGCTCCGACCTGGAATTTCAACTTGGCGTTGGTAGCTAGGCATAACAAACTCCCCTCTTAGCTTGGTAAAACTTCAAATTCTGCTAGGATTTGGCCGATAATCACCTGATCATTAGCACTCACTCGCCAATGAGTCACTCGAATACTAAAAGGGAGAGAATGCGCCACGTAGGACCCTAACGACTCGATCATCAACACAGGTTGCCGAGCATTGGCCGTAGCCCCCTCGCGAAAAAAGAGTGCCTGAACTCGACCCGTCACGAGTGCATGAAGCTTTGAATGAGTCAGTCCGACTGGAGCAGCAACTGACGGCTCCTCGCTGACCCGCCGAATCGGCTGATCGGATGATCGGCTCGGCAATCTTCGTAAATTATAGTACCAAGTCCCCAGCCTTACGTTCCAGCGACCTTCCTCCAGCGGAAAGGCACAAAATCGCAGTACCCGTTCGTCTTCACTTGCCTCAGCGTCTGCCGACTCAAGTCGCTCGATTTCGCCTGATACACCAGGCAAACCGTTTTCAATCCAATAGCGCGGCTGTCCCACCCAACGCCATTTCATACCACTATCACTTAAACTAGAAACCCTTCGTCCATTCACTGCCCAACTGATCGCTTCGGACGAATCACTCCAAACAATGTGCTGGGAAACAGCCTGCACGATGGCAGGTAACCATTCTGCAGGCTGAATACACGCAGGGAGAAACTCTTCGTCAACAAACTCAGAGTGAAACATGCCCTCCCTGACCCAGGGATGATTCATCAACTCTGTCAGAAAACGCTCATTCGTTTGAAGACCACCGGCAAACCAAGCTTTATGAAGAGCGCGGAATCCCAAATTCACGGCCCGTTCAACACCGGTTGAAAATGCATACAGATGAGCCACAGTGCCTGAATCATCAGGGTCAACTCTTTGACCAGGCACATAGTTTTGCACAAACTGAAGCTCTTCGGGTTCTTGCGTCCGTAAGACCGGCAATGACGACTCAGCCAAAACTCCAGGCCGAGGCAGCAAGAGGCGTGAGTCCTCACAAAGAATCTTCAGCATTAAGCCCTGTCTCCAGCGATCTCGCGAAATCATTTCGGGAGGAATTTCAGGATGAATTGCTTGCAAGTCTGCTGCGGCCATTTGCCAGGCCAACGCGTTGGTTCCTGCGATTTCTTCCCAAAGATGAAATCCTGTGTTTAATCGGGTCGCACCCGACTTCAAAAAGATGCGAGTTCCATCAACCAGAAATTCAAAATGACCAAGCCCCACATATTCAAAACGCTCAGTCAGATGTGCGGTCCATTGCCTCAATACTATTTGAACTTGGGGATCCAGCGAGGGCGCTGGACAAAACTCAACCAACTTGCGGCGCCGACTTTGAAGCGACACATCCGACGTTGGAAAAATCTGAATCCGACCATTTCTAAAACGAACAAACGGGACCAGAACCTGACGGGCCCCTTCGATATGTCTTTCAACAATAAAAATCACTTCACCCAAGTTCCGCCTCAACTGCTCAAACCAATGAGTCAGCTGAGTGGCCAGAAAAGTCTCGTCGCGCACCAAGACACTGCTCAAACTTCCACTCCCTCGGACAGCTCTGAGGACGAACGGGAATTTCTGTCCGCTACGGGCCAAGAACTCCTCCAGCTCGCGCAAAGTGTACATGGGATCGACCGACTGAATCAGATTGGGAACGCCTAACTTTTCAGCCTCTCCTAGCAAAAAGAGCTGATTTCCAAAAAGATACTGAATGCGAGCAGGCGGCCCGATCACCCTCAGGTCCAATCTGCGAGCGAGTGGGATCAGCTCAGGTCGCTCTGCCCAAGCCGACACTCCAGGATGAACCAGCCCGATATTTCCCGACTCAATGCCAATTTGCGAGGCAAATTCGACCAAAACATCTTTAAGAACCCGCAGGCTTTCTTGCTCACCCACCGGAGGGAGTCGGTCGAGACCTACCGCAGTTTGCATGAACGTTTCGTAGCCGAGGGCTCTCAGTCTCTGGCTGATGACTTGAGCAGTAACGGGTTGTCCTAAAACTAAAATCTTACAACGGGACCGCATGCTCGCGACAAACTATCTCAGCCCGTGAACAAAGGCTACCGTGTTTCAACAGCTGTGGTACTAAGAATGAATGAAAGTACCTGAGCCTTTATCTTTGGCCTTTGGGAGTGAGTTTGAACGTCTCATTTCTGATTTTATCACTCAAGAAAACCTCCTCCCACCAGAGACGACCCTCGGCTCCAACCGGTTTTTGGCCCGAGCTGTGATTCCTCACATTCTTAAGCTTTCTCAACTTTTTAATCGTGAGGACAAAAATCAAGCGAGTAGCTTACCGGCTTACTGGAAAGACAGCTCGAATCCTCAAAATCTTAGGCTCGCCTATTTCCTCTACTTTATGCCTTGCAACTTGTTCCGCATGGCCTCGATCTGGGCAGAGCTTTCAAGACTCGGATTTAGATGGAAGCCGAAGACGATGCGGGGAATTGAATTTGGTGCAGGACCTGCCTCCGGAATGTGCGGAATTGCCGCAGGAGAAAAATTTGCCAGCGTTGGAGCTCCCCCCTCTGCCAACTGGGCACTGATCGAACAAGACCAGGCCATGCTTGAGATGGGCGCCCGCTGGGCACAAGTCTACACTCAGACATTAGGCTCAACGGACTGGAGTACCCGCACCTTCCACCGCAAGATTGATTTGAACCGAGGATTTCTCCCGAAGAGCGCTCCGGACTTTAACTTATGGATCATGAGCTATTACCTGAATGAGCTCGAAATCACACCTCAAGCCCTCGCGCCACTCCTCCTCGATGCCTGGGACCAACATCTCGAAGAGGATGGACTAGTCATTTTGATGGAGCCAGCACTCAAGCTCCAATCTCGAAAAATCTTAGAACTCAGAAAAGCGATTCTCCTCGAGCAAAAACGACGCAAACGGGATGACTTACTCATTTTACTCCCTTGCCTCGGCCACCAAACTTGTGGCGCATTAGAGAATCCTGAAGACTGGTGCCATGAAGAAGTAACGTGGTGGCGCCCTCCGTACCTCAGAAAGCTCGACCAACTCGCAGGGCTAGATCGCAAGTCCCTGCCGTTTAGCTACCTCGTGATTCACAAAACGCGAAGATCCAGAGAAGAAGTTTTGCCTGCCTTAAAGCGCGCACCCGAAAACAAACGTCATCGACTCGTTAGCCCAGCTCACGCAGAAGGCAGGGATCTGGAGTTTTTCACCTGTGGCCAAGACGGAAAACGCCGCGCTCGACTGCGCACCGAACAACTGATCCAGCGAGGAGATATTCTCCTTGGCTCCGAACTCCGTGGAGATGTGAACGCATCGCGCGTAGAAGGTAAGCCTGAAATCATCGAATGATGATCGAAACTGAATCAAACCTAATCAACAAAAGTTAATCATCTTTAGTTAATTGGGCCCTAATTCCAGCGAGATAATTTTTGACTTTTTCCTCGTGAGCATCTTTTGCGGCTTTTGAGGTGAGGTCAGGCGAAGTCGAGTGATCAATGCGCACGATGAGATCCTTAGGGATCTCATCCAAAAATCGACTTGGATTACGTGGGACGGGTTTACCAAATCGAATCCGATTTTTTGCGCGAGTCAAAAAGAGATGATCTCGTGCACGAGTGATTCCGACGTAGCAAAGACGACGCTCCTCACCTAAATCTGTGGCTTCATCGACGGTTC
>CANHSO010000138.1 GCA_947463705.1 Bacteriovoracaceae bacterium | reverse complement strand
TCCATGAGTGCAGCTCACAGGATTTTTCCAGTCCACGGTGGAGAAAACCAGTTTCCACCTGACAATCAGAAATCATCTCACCGTCCAGACTCAGACTTAGCCGCATCGGAGCCGGGAGCGAGCCATGGTAGGGACCAATGATCCAAGTCGTTAAATCGGTTTTTAGCGATTCAGGCTGCGTTAGATTCATTTGTTAAATTTCTTTCTCAAGGGAAACCCACTCAGTCCCGAAGGAAGGCAAAGAGAAGGACTACTTTCAAAGTCGAATTCCACATCAGGATCATCGCCTTGGAGAGAAGTTTCGAATTGAATTCCAAACATTTCCCTCGCTTCTCGCTCCATGGGAATCCCCATCGGCCAAATGGTCTGAATTGTCGGCATCTTCACCGGAGATGTTGGAGAATCAGGAACGACCGATGCTCTTAAAATGACCTCTGATTGTGTTCCTTGAGTCGACTGAAGAAAATAGGAAATAACCAAGGCATCTGACAACTCGACCACCGAGAGATTCTCTAGCCAATCCAGAGAAAGTTCAGGATCTGTTTTTAAAATCTTGGCTACTTTTTGAATCGACTGAGCCTCAACCCAAATCGAGCAAGTGTCTGAACGGCCAAATCGCCTCACTTCCAGCACAGCACCTTGAATAGCTTTATTGATTTTCGTGACGATAAGATTCTTGTCCACTGATTTTTTCCTGAAGCGCAATTAAACCGTTCATAATCGCCTCTGGCCGCGGCGGGCAGCCTGGCACAAACACATCGACTGGGATTACCTGATCCACACCTGAAATCACCGAATAGTTCGACTCAGACGAAAAGGGTCCTCCACAGTTTGCACATGCACCGACAGCCAGAACATATTTCGGAGCTAACATTTCATTATAAAGCTCCTTAAGGTATGGCGCGATCTTATGGGACACCATTCCACACACAATGAGCAAATCAGCTTGTCTTGGATCTACTTGAGGGAGGCAGCCAAACCTCTCTAAATCGTAGCGACACCCCATGGCACCCAAGACTTCATCCGCACAACAAGCGGTACCGGTCGAGATATACCAAAGGGACTTAGATCTAGCCCATTTCAGCACTCTTCCAACTGTTGATAAGTAAAATGACCCAGCCATTTTCTAGCGACGTTTCCTTTCAGGATGATTTTTACTTTGGTAGGAGCTTAACCACCCCATGTCGCCCTTTCTCACCGAGTAAAGCAATCCCAAAACAGAAAAGATAGCGATGCTCACGATGGCAACAAGGCCTTTGAGTAGGCCTTCTCGGTTTTCGGTCTGCAAAGTGGTTGCACTCGGAATCAGCTCAAGAGCCAATGCAATCAGAACAAGTGCCGCGTTGGCAGCCAAGAAAAACCGAACATTCACTCGCTGGCCGAGTATCGTCTTATTCGATGAGGGAGCTGAATCCCTGGACACCTTGGCATCGGACTTTCGACGACCTTTCGGAAAGAAAACAAACGAAATCAGGGCAAGAACACCGGGAACAGAAAGTGACAGCAGAGCGGACAAGAATACAATGTAATAAGAATCCCAACTACTCATCATGGACCTTTACCCCGAGAATTTTACTCTCACTTCGATCTCTCTGGTTTTGTGAAGCTAGCGAAAAGATTACTGAAGTTGAAAATTTGTGTCAAGGTAAGTAGAATTAAAACCTGATGACTTCCCCAAAATTAGAAGAAATTCTGGAGCTGATCTCCGAAACAAGTGATTCAGTCCGAATCCGGGGAGCTCCGCCGAGTGCTCGAGCCTACATTATTGCTCGGCTCCTAGGGCATGAGGCGCACTTGGGTCCAATTCGGCGCCGCAAAGTTGTTCTTTGCGCGAACGATGAAATTGCCAGTGAGTTTTGCTCAGACTTACAAACCATTATTTCGCGCATTTTTGACAAAAGCCTGAACCTATCCCATCTCCCAAGCTGGGATCCGTCTCCTTACAGCTCGGTAGCTCCATCGATTCGAACTCGGCACGCTCGAATTGGAACTCTCTCGGCCCTCACTCAGCCTCGAGGTCCCGAAGTCATTGTCACTACATGGGCCGCCTCGATTCAAGCAGCCATTCCTCGAGACCTCTGCAGTCAGTGGACCTTGAGCCTTAAGCTCAATGATCAAGTCGAGTCTCCAAGCCAACTCGCTACATTACTCACTGAACGAGGGTACCAGCGTGTTGATCTGGTTGAAGACCCAGGCACATTCTCAATCCGCGGCGAGATTTTCGATCTATTTCTCCCTCATTCACCCCATCCGGTGAGAGTGGAGTTTTTCGACGATGTGATTGAACGAATTCGAATATTCGATCCAAAGTCACAGCGAACCCGCTCAGATCCAAGCGGTTCACTCATAGAGCTTCCAATTCCTCCTGCTCGCGAAGTCTTAATTAACTCTTCAACTTCGAAAGCACTGCGTGAAAAACTGAAATCACATGCTGACGACATGGGCATCCCTCGCTCGGTCAGAGATCCGATTTTGTCGGCAATTCGCGATGGGATTTATCCTGACCATTCAGACGCTTGGGCGCCATTCGTCTACTCGACACCCGCTTGCCTTTGGGATTATCTGGCTCTCCATCACGATGCACCACCACCTCTTGTCATTTGGAACGATGAATTCAGGTGCCAACAGGAGTGGCAAAAGTTTTGTCAGGAACAGACGGAACTTAGCTCGGATTTGACCCAAGGCCCAAGGATTCTCCCTCCACTCTCAGAACTCTATCCGTACCCCTGGAGCTGGGCTGAGCGGCTCGAGAAGAAGCAAAGTATCTACGTAGATCAAGTCCAACTCTTATCGGCTCAAGAACCCAAGAAAGGTCTGCACCATTTTGACCTAGAAATTCAGCCCCACTCAACACAACTACAAAATTTCAACCTAACCAAACTCGACGACACACTTAAAACGTGGACGAATCGCGGGGCAAGAATCATCCTTTTTAGCTCAACTCAAACCCAACTTGAGCGGTTTCGGGCCTTCTTGACCGAGCATGAAATTCCAAGTCAGGCTCAATTCCCTGTTCAAGAGGCCAAGGTCCACCTCACTTTAGGGAGCATAAGCGCCGGATTTCAGTGGCAGAGCGAGAATCTTATTCTCCTGACAGACGATGAGATTCTGAATCGTCCAGCAGGGAAGAAGCGGAGGTCTAAATCTACAGATGAAGCTCAAACTACCTCTCAAGAGTGGACTGAGATTCAAGCCCTATCTGACCTCGCAACCCATGACTTTGTGGTGCACCGCGACCATGGCATTGGCCAATACCAAGGCCTCGTGCGCCTTTCTCTCTCCGGAGCACCCAGTGATTTTATTCAGATCGAATACGCTGGTAAGGATAAACTGTATCTACCGATCTACCGTCTGAATTTAGTACAAAAATACGTAGGATCGGGAGGAGCTGCCACTCTGGATCGACTCGGAAGTCAGCACTTTGCAGTTGCAAAAGAAAAGGCTCGAGAATCAGCCAAAAAATTGGCCGTCAACCTTCTTCAACTTTATGCAGAGAGAAAAATGAGGGCTGGGATTCAGTTTTCTCCTCCTGGCGCAGACTACGAAGAATTTGAAAATCAATTCCCATTTCAAGAGACTCCCGACCAAGTTAAGGCCATCCGAGCGGTTCTCAACGATCTTGAGTCAGGCCAAATGATGGATCGTCTGATTTGTGGCGACGTAGGATATGGCAAGACTGAAGTAGCCATGCGAGCTGCATTTCGCGCTGTGAGCGAGGGAAAACAGGTCGTCGTTTTAGTTCCCACAACTATTCTTGCGATCCAACATGAGCAAACATTCAAGGCAAGAATGAAAGATCACGCCGTCATGATCGACTCGATCACCCGATTTAAATCGGCTAAAGAACAAAAAACGACACTCAAGGCACTCGCAGACGGCAAAATTGACATTATCATTGGAACCCATCGCCTTTTATCTCGAGATGTTCAGCTAAATGACCTAGGCCTTCTCATTGTCGACGAAGAACATCGGTTCGGTGTTGAACATAAAGAGAGACTCAAAGCCCTCAAAATCAACACCCACGTTCTCACTTTAACAGCGACCCCAATTCCACGCACACTTCATATGTCCCTATCAGGAATTCGGGATATCAGCCTGATCAATACACCCCCCGTTGATCGACTCCCGATTCGGACCTTCGTTTCTACGTATGAGGACACTATCGTCAAGAAATCAGTTTCTTTTGAGCTTGCTCGGGGAGGCCAGGTCTTTTACCTACACAATCGTGTCCAAACGATTGAGAAGGCAGCAACTCGACTGAAAGAGCTTGTGCCCGATGCCCGGGTTGTGGTTGCTCATGGCCAAATGGACGAGGCGACTCTCGAAAAAAGAGTGGCCTCATTTTATCAAAAAGAGGCAAATGTCTTAGTCTCTACTACGATCATCGAGTCAGGCTTAGATCTCCCGTCTGCAAACACAATCCTCATCACCCGAGCAGACACTTTGGGTCTTGCTCAACTCTACCAAATTCGCGGACGAGTCGGCAGAGGACAGCAACGAGGGTATGCCTATCTTTTTATTCCGGACGAGGGTCTCCTCACTCAGGATGCACTCAAGCGCCTCGAAGTGATTCAAAAATTCGTTGAGTTAGGCAGTGGATTTAATATTGCCTCTCACGATCTAGAAATTCGCGGGGGCGGTGACCTACTCGGGCCTCAACAATCCGGAAATATTGGCGCCGTAGGATTTGATCTTTTCCTCGAACTTTTAGACGAGGCAGTCAGAGAGCTGCAAAACAAACCCACCTCATCGGAGGTCAGCCAAAAGGAGCCGGAAATTCGAACACCTTTTCCAGCTTTTTTCTCAGAAGAACTCATTCCCGATGTCAGACAAAGATTGTCTCTCTACCGCAGACTTTCCTCGTCTCGCCAAGAAAGCGACATCGACGCCCTAGAGGAAGAATTACGAGATCGATTTGGAACACTCCCCTCTGAGGCACAAAATCTCATCTGGTTAATCCGCGTGAAACTCCAACTCAAAAAACAAGGAATTGAGTCCCTTACGGTTGGGACTGACAAAATCTCTCTTCTTCCTGGAAAAAATAGCTCTTTTGACCCAGTGCGTACGATCGCTCTTTTAGCTGCCAATCCAAATGTCTACCAACTCACCCCAGACTCTAAATTGATTGTCCAGCTGCAAGTGGGCTCCCTTCAGGAACTGTTCTTTGCTTTAGAAAAGCTGGCCCGCGATTTTTCCAAGCGATCCACTTGATCTTAAGCTCAGAGTAATGGAAAAGGAACCTCAGGGGGGCACCATGTTGCAAATTAAATCTCAATTCAGAGCTCTAACGCAGGTCATCCTGGCTACGACACTGACTCTCTTAATCCATTCGGCAAAGGCTTCGACCGAACTAGCGCGAATCAACACGACCATCATCACACTTGAAGAGTTCAATCGAAAATATC
>CANHSO010000137.1 GCA_947463705.1 Bacteriovoracaceae bacterium | reverse complement strand
TCATGACGTGCCTCGGTATGGAGCCAATCGATGCTCTCAGACAGATGAAAAATACTGCACTGGATCCATTCTCGGGTGGCAGAAATTTCTCGAACCATTTCTCCAAGCGCGCTTGGAACGTGGTGCCCGTCTCCTCGACCATTGAGACTCAGTACTTGACCGCAATCGGGACTGGTATTGCACACAAACGCCATGGCGGAACAGGGATTACCATTGTAAATGGTGGAGACGCCGGTACAGCTGAAGGCGATTTTGCATCCTGCTTGGTTTGGGCTTCCCGCCCAGGCAATGAACTGCCGATGCTGATTATTGTAACCAATAATCAGTGGGGGATTTCTACTGCCGCAGCGACTCAGCATGGCGATAAGTGCATTGCGGATCGTGGTAAGGCATTCGGAATCAAAACCGGTGTCATCAACGGAAATGACGTAGAGGAATCCTACCTAGCACTCCAAGATGCGATGAACTACATTCGTAAGGAGCGTAAGCCGTTTCTGATGGAGGCTCGAGTCTCCCGACTCTATGGCCACAGTTCTGCGACGGGCTGTAACTACATTACTGAAGAAGAAGATTGTTTGACCACTTTCGAGGCAAAGCTCGAAGCTGCGCAAATCATGACCCGCAAAGAAATGGATCAGATTCGCGAAACTTACAATGCAGAAATGCTTGAGCTTTCACAAAGGGTAAAGCAGGAGCCTCTTCCAGATGCTTCAACAATTTATGATCATGTTTATTTAGGACAGAAGGGACGGTACTGGTAATGGCCACTCTCGTACAAGCCATTCGAATGGCTCTCCATTATGGTGAAACTCACCTTGGCGTGAAAGACATCTTTGGTGAAGACGTAGGGGCACCCCTGGGCGGCGTTTTCACTGCAACCCAAGGTCTTAAAAACAGCTGGAACTCTCCTCTGGATGAGCGTGGCATTATTGGCGCCGCGATCGGTTTAGGGCTTGCGGGTGATCGCTGTGTCGCTGAAATTCAGTTTTGCGACTACATCTACAACACCATCGACATGCTTAAGCTCGGTGGGATGCAAAGCTGGGCTTCGAACGGGGATTGGCATCTACCCATGACCGTCATGACCCCCGTGGGCAGCGGAATTCGGGGTTCGATTTATCACTCCCACTCATTTGATGCGACCATGACCCATATTCCGGGCTGGAAAGTCGTGATGCCCTCCAATCCATTGGATGCATACGGTCTTATGATTGCGTGCATGAAGGATCCAAATCCTACCATGTACCTCAAGCCTAAGGCATTAATGCGGATTCGTGGTACTGAGCAAATTCCTGGAGAACCTCCTCTTACTGCCGAAGGAGAGAGACAGCTCAAGGAAATGATCGATGCTCCCCTAGGTGATCGGTCTCAATGGAAGGCGCGCTGGCCCGAAGGGCTGACCGATTATACCGTTGAACTCGGCGTGGGAAAAACAGTTCGCGAAGGCGATCAGGTCACTGTGGTGAGCTACGGGCGCACTTTGCCGATTTGTGCTCAGGCAGCTGATGCACTGAGACAAGAGGGAATCTCGGTCGAAGTTATTGATCTCAGAACCCTTTGGCCCTATGACTGGAATTTGGTCTCCGAGTCCATCCGAAAAACCGGAAGGGTTCTCTATGTCAATGAAGACACAGAGGTGACTAATTTCGGTGAGCATCTGATTCGTCGGACCATTGAAGATCACTTTTATCATCTCGAAGCCCGTCCTCGCCTGCTTGCTGGAGCTTTTGTTCCGGGTGTAGGTCTGGCTGATCCGCTGGAAATGGCAAGTACCCCACAATTAGGTTCGATTACAGAAGCCATTCGAGAGGTGGCTGCAGAGCGCGCCTAAATCATTGAAATAAATAGGTTTCATTAAAAATAGCCGCCATCGTGTTGCTCACCTCTGAGTACAGGGTGGCGGTTTTTTGTTAAATGTTGCCAAAACCCGATGCAGATCGCTAAACTAGATTCTATGGGGAATAGACATCGTTTTGGCCGTTGGCAGGGGTTTTTGTTGGCGCAGTTCAGTATTTTAAACCTGATTCTCGGACCGAATCTGATTCCTTTCGCTCATGCAGCGGGTGAGGTCGTGACCGCCCCACAAGACGTATTGAATTATTTAAATAGCGGATCAGGGGGCTCTGGTTTTGCTTCTAACTTTGTGACTATGGTGGGGAGCTGTTTTAATCCGACCACTGTCGCACTGGGTGCAATGGGTGCCGTGATGGGAGGTACGGCTATCGGCGCAGGTGGCAATAATTCCATGAGTGGGGTGGCCGCAGGCCTCGGCTGTGGTTCCCTGGGTGCTATTAGCATCACATCGGCCTGCCCTGGTTCGGATGAAGTTCCGTCCCTCGGTGCTATGGATTGCTCTAACGCCTCACCCGCAATGGTTCAACAAACCGAGCAGTTGTTAAAAATGACCTTTTGCACTCTCCAGTGTAAAAAGGCGAAAGCTGATGTGATCCAAGCTGAGCTGAGCTGCCTTCAATCCCTGGGTCAAAAAGTGAATGCTCAAGCCGCGACACTGGGGGGGCTTTTTCAGCAAGCCTCTCAACTCGCTCAACAGCGAGCCCAAGGGTACCAGCTGGTATATGAAGATGATCAGGAAAAGCTAGCCCAAGTGGGGAAGCTACTCAGTGGAGATGAAGGAGGAGGTGGTCTCCTCCAAATGCAAAAGGAGACTCAGGATGAGCTCGCTAAAATTCCACAAGAGCTGCTCCAGTTGCAAAATGCCTACAAGGATTCTCAGCAGCAGCAAAAAACACTCAATAGTTTTATCCAAAGCCGAACCTCCGGGTTGATGATGGATTGTTTTGCAAATCGGCCCGTTGCAAATTTTCGATGTAAACCCAATGGCCCGATCGTGAGTGCCTCTGAGTATGTGGCCTGTCGATATGAGCAATCCCAGTCCGTGGGGAGTAATGGATTAATTGAGCAGAATAATCTCATTCAGGGCAAGGCGCAGGCTGGAGGTCAAGCCTTGAGGTCCTTGCTGGATCAGATGGCCACCGATGGGAATGGGAAAGGGAATGCTGAAGTTCCCACTGACCCGGATCAGATGCTGAATCAGGGGAATACGGGTGGTCAAGCGATGATTGCCTCCCCGGGTGACGTCGATCGGTTATACGGAGCTCAGCTCGCCCGGTTTAGGATTGGAAATACCAGTGGGCGAGATTTTGTGATGCAGACGATGCAGAGCTGCTACTCTCGAGCAACTAATCAGGTGAATGTAGAAAAGACCAATGCAGGTTCAGCGATCGGAGTGTCGCTCAATAAGATCCAGACCAATGTAAACGATGTGAACAGACAAATCACCGAAAGCTACCAAAAACTCAGTCAGAGATATACTGGGATTCAGGGGGTTTTAAGGGGGGAGAATCTGCAGCTGAATGCACCTGCTTGTGTTTCAGGTCCTACTCAGAGTCGAATTAACTGTCTTCAAAATGCCAGGAATGAGATTCAAGGGCTTTTAACGGGCTCCGCCGCTGCCTCAAAAAATGTGATTACACTGAGGGGGAACAATCCAGCTAAAGCGATTCCGATTCCCTGTACGGGGTTAAGTGGCTGTATTTCGGCGCTTCAGAACAATAAGAGGAGCTTGACCGCTCATCAGCAACAGGTTGTTGCCGAGAATAAATCCTATATTCTCACACAAAATCAAGGCATGGAAACGTTTGCAAAGACGCTGGGTGCCCAGTTGAGCGGTGCGAGTATGATGATCAACAAGCAACTGAGTGACCTGAATTTGGCGCTCGCTTCCATTGGCGGTAGCCCCATGACGCCTCACCCCCTCCCAGGGGAGCAACTGCAGCAGGACCAGTTTGGGTTGCATAGACCCCCTCAAAATCCGCTTAATTTTATATCACAATTTGTGAGCCCTCCACTTCCTGACTTTTCGAATCAGAGTTTTATGGGGGGTGTGGGGTCATCGGCGCAAAATGTGAATTCAAAAATGGCCCAAGCCAGTGCTGAGTTGATGCAAATTCAGACGCTATGGCCAAGGTGCGAAGTTGAGAGGAAGAGAACTATTCTGGAATCCCTGAATCAGCTCAATCCGCAAGGCTGTCATGATACGGATTTGTGTGGAGATGAAAAAGTTAAATACCAGAATGCGATTAACGAGATTAATTTGGCGTTAGGGCAGAATTACATGCTCCAAGGGTCTTTGAGTCAGCTTCGATCGGGAATTACAGGAGCATGCGAGAGCCGTGTTGGGCGCACTCAAATTGAAGGGGCTTTGGAGGATCTATGGGACCAAAATAATCCCAAAGGCTCGATCGATAAAGACTCCGCCGCGTGGAAGAAGCATGTGAAAGATCATTACAATCAGGCCGTGGCCACTGCGAGTCGTTTCAATAGCTCTGTATCACAGCAGAATTGTCAAGCGTATATGGGCGCTCTCATGGGAGCCAAAGGGAGTCTAGGTCTGCCGAGTTCCTCAAGTTCATCAGGCTCAAGTGGTTCGATAGGTGCACGATCAAGATCAAGGTAAAGCGTGATTGATCGCGACTGAGTTTTCGGTTAGCCTCGACAGATGAAAAATTTGCCCTTTACTAAGATGCACGGCTTAGGAAATGACTTCATTGTCATTGACGATCTGAATGGTCCTGTTCAAGTCATCTCAACCGAGCTTGCAAAAATGCTTTGCGACCGGCGTTTTGGAGTCGGGGCTGACCAAATTCTTTGGCTCAAAAGGCCTCACGAGACCTCATTAGATACCAGGATGGAGATCCTCAATGCGGATGGTTCTACCGCCGAGATGTGCGGAAATGGCATTCGAGCCGTTGCGCTTTATCTGCGCGATCATGCTGAGTCTGCGGGTGTAGCAAGAAAATCAGAATATTCCATTGAGACACTTGCCGGAGTGATTCGTGTGATTTTACGAGGTGATGAAGTCGAAGTGGATATGGGACAGCCGGCCTTAGGTCAAGGTGTTGTTCAGGGCGGAGAGGTGATTTCCGTAGGAGGACAAGACTTTAAGTTTTTTGAAGTGAGTATGGGAAATCCTCATGCGGTGATTTTTTCTGAAAATGTCGATTTGGTCCCTTTGGAGCAAATCGGACCCCAAATCGAAACTCATGCGAGATTTCCTAAAAAAACAAACGTTGAGTTTGTTCAAGTGGTCGACCCTCATACGATTCGCATTCGAGTCTGGGAGAGGGGAGCAGGGGTAACTCTGGCTTGTGGTACGGGCGCATGTGCCTCTGCTGTTGCAAGCTTAACGACTGGTCAAGTAAAAAGTCCAGTGAAAGTGAAGCTTCCCGGCGGGAACCTGGAAATATCCTGGAGCGGTGCTACCGTGAAAATGACCGGTCCTGCGACTGAGGTTTTTTCAGGCGTGTATCACTTTTAGTGATCGATGTTCGAGAGTGGGTTGATGTAGAGACGGAAGCTTTTATCTTTATGTCTCCGAATGGCAAAAATCCCATTCTCTTTTTCATGGGCTAGTTTTTCGTA
>CANHSO010000136.1 GCA_947463705.1 Bacteriovoracaceae bacterium | reverse complement strand
TACCTGAGCGCCTGGCTCCAGGAAGTAGCTTGGGAGACAGCCTCATTATCCAAGCTTGTATCTCCAAGTTCTACGATCTCATCCCGACCACACGGCTTGCAAAAATTTTGGCTCGAGGCCGAGTAGCTGTAGCACACAATCTCCTACTTAAAGCTCAGTCGGTAGCGGCTTTCATGTTCAGCGCAGTCTATCGCGCAATCAAGCAAGAGGTCCTGGAGAGTGGAGTCATCTTTGCATAGGAAATTCCTCGGCTCCTGGCCACTAAAGCCATGTTCCCGGTTTCTTTTACTTCTTTTAGGATTTGCTCACGCAGCTCCTTGGAATATTGATTCACTTCTATAGTCATCCTTTTCGCCTTCCCGTATAGCACAATCTACGTATTCTGACTGTCCAAGGAATATCAGGGGCCTAAAGGATACGAACTCCGAACTTTAGTGTTTATCTATGGGGCTCCTTTTGGTTGGCAACGGCACCATGTCGTAATCTGAATTTTTCGCTTGCTTGTTACTTTTACTTCCCCCAGAGTGTCTTGGAAATATAGGTTTCACAGGATAAATATATGACAAACAGTCAGCGAAATGCTGATCCAGCTCAATCTCTTTGTGATTTCAAATTTCTCGTTGTTGGACTGGTTCGTAATTGTGAGAGCCATCTCCAGGCAGATATTACTCGGGTTAGGTCTGCTTTTTCTAAAGCTAAGCAGCTTAATTGGTTACTCATTGAGTCAGATAGTTCTGATCAAAGCGTGCTGGTATTGGAACAGCTCAAAAAGAGTGTTGAGCATTTTGATTTTATTTCTCTTGGGGTTCTACGGAATGAAATTCCATCAAGGACTGAGCGAATTGCCAAATGTCGGAATATCTATCTTGAGAGCATCCGGAACAATGCACTCTATCAAGATGTCGATTACATTGTAGTTTGTGACTTTGATGGATTAAATTCGCTCATCTCCGAAGACTCTCTATTGAGTTGCTGGGAACGCAGTGATTGGGATGTATGCACCGCCAATCAAAGAGGGCCCTATTATGATATTTTTGCGCTGAGGCATGAGCATTGGTGCCCGTCTGACTGCTGGGCACAGTATCGGTTTTTATCAGACTATATCACTAGTAGCGAAAAGGCCTTGTACGCTAGTGTTTACTCTAAAATGATTATAATTCCTGAGAATGATCCTTGGATTGAGGTAGATTCCGCCTTTGGTGGGTTTGCTATTTATAGGAAGGGTCTATTTAATTTGGCCGAATATGTGGGGGTGAGTCATCAAGGTGAGGAGATTTGTGAACATATTTCATTTCATCTTTCACTCAAAAGGCAGGGAGCACGCATTTTTATTAATCCGAGACTGATTAATGCAGCCTATACGGAGCACACCAAGCAGCTTTTAGTTTTGAATAGTCTCGTGAGAAAGTGCCGTGGATTTCTCAAAGACTCGGTTCGAATACTTTTTGGTAAGCAAGGGCTGGATAAGTTTAGGAAGGTTGTCCAATTGCTGAAGTCGTCCTAGAGCTTCTGAGCGAGATTTGAGTATTTTAAGCAAACCCCTGAAGATTGATATCTGTTGAGGAATTCCTGAGTTTTTTGGGTATTTGGGTTCGTTGTCATCGCATTGAGTAATTCTGCAGCAAACTCTGCGGGTTCTGTGAGTTTAAAGTTAAATACGGCTTTGGCTTCTAGGTAGTGCTCATGCCCTGGTATGTCTGATACCAGACAGGGATTACCGGCATTAAGGGCCTCTAAAACTGAGTAATTAAAAGATTCACTGCGCGATGGAGCAATAAATACATCTTTCAATTTGTCCTCAAGTCAGATGCTGATAGGAAGGCCGTCGTCCAGCTGGGTTCATCCTGGGGGGGCAGAAATTCAATGTTGACTCCACAATGTTCGCCACCTTCCCGATGGGGAGGGATGTCGCTTGCACAAACCCGAGCGCCGGCAAGCGCTGCTTCTATGGGAGGTCGCCCGAAGCCTTCATAAAGAGAGGGGAAGAAGAATCCCATTGTAGACTGGTAGAGCGCTGTGAGTGACTTATCAGAGATCTGGGTGAGTGAAATGATTCCCTCTCTGTAGATGGGAGGAATGTCCTCGATTCTAACCGAAATGGCGAGCGGCAAAGGAGCTGATTGAGTTTCCATGCGATAGGCCTGGTAACAGCGGGCCAGGAAGGTGAGATTTTTGTGCGGTTTGGGGTTGGAGATGCACAGGAAAAACTGTTTGGGTTGAAGGCCAAATCTTTCGAGTTCCAATTGGCATTCGGCGGCAGAAAGTCGTGTGGAAGGGATGATGGGGTTGTAGATGACCTCAATGTGGTGAGGGGTTGGTTTCACCCAGGTCTCAATTTCTGATTTAACAAAGTTGGAGACTGTCAGCAGTTTTGTCGCACCTTTGATCGATTTTTTTAGAAGGAGGTTGTAATAAATTTTCTGAAAGAAATTGCCGTAATACAGGTGGTTCAGATCGTGAACGGTCTGAATATAGTCAACTCCCAGGTAAGGGTAGCTCGCAAAGGTTGGGTTAAAGAAAAGATCTGCTTTTAAGTGTCTTAAGAGACGAGGAATTCTAAGCCACGATAAGGGGTGGTAGCAGGACGTGTTTTCCTCGATGGTTTGAAATCGACGTGCTGGCGAGTCGAGTGGACAATCTCGGTGAATGATACAAGTGAGGACTAATTCTTGTATCGAATCGATTTGAAGGGTTTTTAGTATGAATTGAGTGAATGCATTGGCTTCGCCCAGTGAATGGATGAGTCCCTCGGTGTATTTAGATATCCCATGTCCAGTTTTACCGATTGTCCGTGCATCAATAACAAGAGTTTTCTTCATAAAACGGTAGTTTTATTGGGTTGAGTCGAGTTTGATGCTGGGTGGTCCTGCTTCCATTTCCATGCCCGCCAGATTCTCACTAAAAAATGGATCTGTAATGGTCCTAGTAATGATTTCATTCGTACTCGAAATTTCCTGTGTTTTAGTGCTCGGTCGGCATCCTTGTTCCAAAGTCTCAAGTTCTTAAGAGCTCGTTCAATTTCATCTAATGCCCGAAGCTCGTGCTTCCAGGATGCTCCGCCCGCGTACATAATTGCAAGGGGTTCTCCATGAATTTGAGCCCCTTTAAGTCGGACCTCAGTCGGGCTTTGATACATTCGAGCAATCAGTTCAAAGTCCATGGCATAACGGTAGGCTTCATCAAATAGTCCAAGCTTTTCATAGAAGGATTTCCTCACAAAAAAAGCTGGATGATTGTAGGGCATTGCTTCTGTGATCGGACAGAGGAGAGGTCTGCGGATATTTGTTCCGTAGTCCGGATCAATAAAAAGCATGTCTCCGAATACGAATTCAAGAGTGGAGTCCTGTGTGAATGCATCATGAACTCGCGTTAAAGACTCCGACGAATAAAAAGCGTCATCACTGTTTAAGATAGCGATGATCTCGCCGTTAGCTGCAAGAATCCCTTTATTGAAGGCGTCGCTAATGCCGCGATCTTTCTCGGAGATGATTCTGTGTTCTCGCTTGGATTGGGACTGAATGAGATCGAGCGTCCCATCCGAGCTGAGATTGTCGATAAAGATCTGCTCAAGATCTTGGTGACTTTGCTCATTGACGCTTTTAAGATTTCTCTCGATGTGAGCAGCTGAGTTGAAAGTTGTGGTAATAATTGAGATTTTCATCGAGTGGTTTCAAGCTCCTGTGCGTAGATGAATATACCCCAAACAGCAAAAACGAGCGTGAGCAAAATGTTCTGAGAAAATTGCCCACTCATTCCGTAGTAGAGAATGAGCGAGGTCCATGCTCCACTTAGAATGGCATTATTGGGGGTTAGAATTTTGGGCCGCAGATAAAAGGCAAGTGCGATCCAAAGAAGCGCGGCGAAAATGAGCCCATTTTCAGCGAGGAGCTCGACCCAAATATTCTCATTTCGAGTATTCCCGACTAAACCCCAATTATAATCTCCGGGGAAATCAGATTTAAATCGGGAAGCTGTGTACTCACTATAGGCACGAGGACCGACACCCACGAGCGGGTACTTTCTAAAAACCTTGAGACCCATTAAGCAGATAAGTAGCCTTTCGTTGCCTGATGAGTTCTCCTCAATGTTGGCGTCTTGGGCGAATAAAGCAAGCTTTTTAAAACCAAGGAGGTTGTAGGGGCCGCAGGGGGAGGTGGGTAAAATTGTAAAAAGGATAGATATGGGGACAAGAAATTTTAGAAATTTTTTGAAAAACCCCCGTCTGTTAAAGGCGAAGAGTGCCGCACCTAAGGCAACAAAAAGAACCCACCCCGTCTTGGATGTCGACTGAAAGAGAACATAAGTCACCATGAAGAGTATAGGTCGTTCCCACTTCCTCCATTCGGAGAAACTGAGAACGAGAGGGAGTAAAAGGAACGAGAATATATTCAGGAAGTGAGGCCAGCCGGCAAGTCCGTTGATTCTATAAAACTCTCGATGGTGCTGAGGTGAAAAAACGATGAAGTCAAAAAAGTAAATGCAGATGTATTGGAGCAGTCCGGCCGCTGCAATCAGGGATAGGCCAAGCAATGCCGAATCCCGAATTCGACTCGAAGTGAACTGGTTGACCTTCAGAAAACTGAACACGGAAATGAGGGTTAAAAGATTAAAAGTCAGCCAACCGCACCACACCAGGGATTGAAATCGGTTAAAAGAAAATGCGACTGAAAAAATGAGGGGCACAATCCCGATGGCCAGCATGGGAGGAGTTTTTTTAATTCCATCGATTGCTAACTTTAACATGAGCTTCGGATGCCAAGTCCATAGAAACGGGACTAAAAAATAGGCATATTTCAAGTTTCCTCCGCCGAGGTGGACCGAAGCGCGGTCAGCGCTCAAGAGAAAGAGAAAAAACCCAAAAAATACTATTTGAAGCATGGGGGCAGGCTATCTCAGGAAGTTGGACCTGATCAACGGCTTTTTTGTCGGGGAGACTTTAACCTCAGTTAATGAACAGGCACATCCGCTTGTGGGTTGCGCACGAGCTAAGGTGACGAGAGGTTCAGGTTTGCAGTCAAGAATTTGACCAAAAAATCCTGATTTGGTCTTCATTTGACCAAATTTTAATTGAATTCATTCTAATTTGACCTAAAATCAATGAATGGCTTTAAAAAAACAATCAAGATCACACCGCGTCCCTCAAGTCGATGCGCCACTTTTGCCGCCGTTTGTTTATCCATCCAAAGATCAGGCGCAGCAGTCCAGAATAGCGAAGTGGGTGGCTGCCGGGTGTTTGCGACGAATAGGGCCGCGCCTCTATTCGTCCCTTCCACAGGGTGAGGTGGAGGTTGCTCTGAGAAAAAGCTGGTCGGAAGTGGTTTCTCACCTCTTTCCGGACGCAGTGCTCAGTTATTGCAGTGCCCTAGAGTACCGGCCTAATTCTAAGGGTGAGATTTTTCTGACTGGAGCTACGAATCGGAGGGTACAATACCCGGGTTTGATGTTAGTTTTTATTCGAGGACCCAAAGCCTTGCAGGACGATTTGGTTTTCCTGGGGATG
>CANHSO010000135.1 GCA_947463705.1 Bacteriovoracaceae bacterium | reverse complement strand
TGACGGTACCTGTACCGATAGGACGGGCAGCAGTTTTGCGGGTTGGTTCGGAACTGGACACAGCAGGGGAGGCTTTTGCTTCGCATCGAGGGGTTTCGCCTTCTGGGGTGGCACTCTCCGTCGAGACTTCCAAGGGCCCGACAGTTGGTTTTACCCATTTTTCTTTTATTTTAGAGATCCAGGCAAGGTCCAATACTCGGACATCAGAATTTTTGAGGTCAGAATCCTCTTCAAAAACTGAAGTGAGCTTCTCGGCTAGTTCAGTGTCTTCGATTGCGATATCCCAACCGCGGGTTCCCTTTAGGCCTGGATTGGGATGCCCGTTGATAGAAAAATTTTCGGAAGAGATGAGGACTTCTTTATGATCAGCCACGACATACTTTGCGTGATTAAATTTAAAGCGACGTTTTGTACCGGGTAAGAGCATCTTCTGGGGAGGTAAAATATAAAGATGATGACAATTTAGATCCCCGGACTCATCTCTCTTTCGTTTGCCAGTGAGCGCTTCGCTCGAAATTTCTTTATGATCGGAATGGGTATTCAATTGGGCGACAGCCACAATCTTTTCAAGAATCGCTACGCTTTCTGGCGTAATTCCACCGACAGGGTCTCCTTCAATTAAGAAGTCAGTGCAAACTCCTTGTTGAATTTTTTTGATGACTTGATCAGCAATTGCAGGATGAACAAATTCATAAATATTGATAATCAGAGAATGTTTTGCATTTTTTAAAACAGATAAGAGTAGTTCTTGATTATTGTCTGGAGAAACTCCGAATCGAGCATTAGCTGCGAAGCTAATTCGATTTTGAATCAAAATTTGAGTAATAATAAAAGAAAAAACGAATAAAACTTTACGAATACCCACCATCACACACCTCATGAGTGAAAATGAGTAGAAGACGCGATGCATGGAGTCAAGGAATAAATAGGTTTTTGTTTGGAATAATTTTTTAGAAAAAAACTAAATTTTTCCGCGCGAATTCTGTGCGAAAGAACTCGACACTTGAGTGAATCAGCGGTAGTGATCGAAAAAAAGACTGAACGCTTCGTTCGAAAGATCTTCGAGAAAGCGCAATCGCGGAGGAAGGTGAATTGCTTGATCTTTCGCTTGGTCTTGGATTGATTTTTTTGCCTCTGCGGTGCCGCTCACGGTTTGGTTGTTTGCGAGCTGAGTCCATTCAAGTTCAATCCGAACTTCACCGTTGAGGGTTTTGACAGGAATGACCCGCTCCATTTTTCCGTCGTTGCCCTGCTCCTCTGCGTATTGAGAGTCAAGCACAACTTCCTTGGAGTAGCTATCCTGGGTTTCGGCGTGAAATGTTTTTACGAAAGCACGAAGAGCAACGTCAGCTTGGCTTCGCTTAGCGAGTCCTTGCCAGTCCGTTGGGTCTTGCTGAGGTGCGCTCTTCGCAGTCTCTACGTCTTTTTTGGGAACCAGAAAAAAGGTCCCTCGCTTGACGAGTTGATTGACAAGAGCTACTTCGACTATCGACCGAGCCGTGAGCTCTCCTTCGACGTCAACGAGTGCTACCTTTTTGCCTTCCAGTTCAGAGAGTTTTAAAATAGGTTTTTTGGGGACACTCGAGCACGCTGCTAGAGTGATCAGTGCAGCTCCAAAAAACCTCCGGTCTAATCTCATCTTCTGGAATCTCGATTCTTTAGAGTTGAGGTGTGCCGCCGTGAATTAAGACTTTCACGTCGTGTCTGAAGATCACTTCAAGCTTATTCGGGTAAATGAGTTTGCCTACGATCCCATCACCAAATGTGGGGTGGTTCAGCTTGTCTCCCAAAGTGAAGTGCCCTTTTGTGCTGTAAGGCTTACCGGGGAGGTCGCGGTGAGCAGACATGAGCTTTTCCCACTCGATTTCAATTGAGTGATTTTCTGTATCTTCAGAGGCAGCCTTCTTGGCTTTGCTTGCCTTAGGTGCTTGAGGCTCAGTTGCGCCCTTAGCTGGACGAAAAGCGTGTTCTTTTTTGCAGGTGAGGCACTGAACTTTGATGACCTTGTCACCTTTCATTGCGACGATGACGTGATTCAAATCCATTTTACAGCTGGTGCAATACGACAAAGTCTCACCGGCTACTGAAGAAGTCCGTGCCATTAATAATCTCCGTGACCACTCCCTCCATCAATTTTTGATGGGGGCTTCTAGGATCTCTCGACCCAGGGACAATGGCCCTTGTCCCAGCGGTTGTTAAGTTCTGCAGCTTTCTTCTCCACATCAGTCCTGAATGAACTTTATATGGAAAATTTCGCCACTTTTGTTAAAAAAATCTTCTCACTTGTAGTTATAGTGTCTGCGATGGAAAATCAAGTACCGAAACCAATTCGCCCCGCTCGGCGTGATCTTTTGCTTCAAGCTAGGGCAGCTCAAACTCATCCAGGCGTCTATTTAATGAAAGATCCCTCGGACGGTGTCCTCTATGTGGGCAAAGCTAAGAATTTGAAAAATCGTTTGGTCAGTTATTTTCAGTCGGCTGTTCACGAAATTCCACGGATTGAGATCCTCGTGAGTCGAATTCATCACTTCGATGTGATCTTAACTGAAACTGAGTCAGAAGCTCTGATCCTAGAAGCGACCCTGATTAAAAAGTACAAGCCTAAGTTCAACGTCCGGCTCAAAGACGACAAAGCTTACCCTTACTTAAAGATTCAAGTGAACGACCCCTTTCCCCGGATCGAATGGACACGGAAGGTGCTTCGCGATGGGGCTCGGTATTTTGGACCGTTTCCGTCTGCTTGGTCGGCGCGAGAGGTCATGCAGCTCCTGAATGAAACTTTTAAGTTGAGAGATTGTTCCGACAATACATTTAGACATCGGACTCGGCCCTGTATTTTATTTCAGATGGACAAATGCACCGGAGGCTGTGTGGGGCAGGTCGACTCGATCGCCTATCATGAGTCCATTCAGGCTGTGGTCAGTGTGTTGGAAGGCAAATCCGATGCCCTATTAGGTTCTCTCCAGCGCGGCATGGAGGATGCTGCTGAACGCGAGGAGTATGAAGAGGCGGCGAGTTACCGAGATCAAATCCAAAATCTCGAAGTGATTACCCAGACTCAAGGAGTGATGGAGGCCGGCTCTCAGAGGAATCGAGATGTCATTAGCATTGCCCGTAATGAGCTCGATGCTCACGGGACGATTTTGAGGGTAAGAGGGGGGCGGTTGGTTGCTGTGCAGCATTACCATTTGCAAAATACGGATCCTTCTCAATCCGAATCAGAACTCCTCTTTGATTTTCTCTCTCAGTATTATCTCAGTCGGATGACTCAAGAGAGTCTATCAGAACTCGACCCTGAATCGGCGTCGACCACAGAGCCTGCGTCTGAGGACGTTTTGGTTTCTGAAGTACCTGGTGATGCTGAGCTTTTGGAAACTACGGTGCAGATCAAACTGCGAGTGCCTGAGACGCCCGTAGATTACCAGCTTTTGAGTGTGGCGCGCACGAATGCCTTACACGCTTTGGAACAAAACAAGAAAAAGGCCAAGGGGCATGGCCTTCAAGCATTGGAAGAAGTTCAGGAAAAGCTTCAGCTGCCCAAACTCCCTCAACGCATCGAGTGTTACGATATTTCCAATATTCAGGGTCAGGATGCAGTCGCCTCTCGTGTTGTTTTTATGGATGGAGCGCCGGACAAAAATCTTTATCGACGCTACAAGATCAAGACTGTCGAAGGATCGAATGACTTTGCCATGATGAAGGAGGTTCTGGGGAGGCGGTTTACCAAGTCAGATGAGGATCTGCCTGATCTCGTGGTGGTGGATGGCGGAAAGGGTCAGCTCTCACAGGCTGTGGCAATTCTCGATGAGCTGGCAGTGCAAGGAGTGGGTGTGGTGGGTTTGGCTAAGGCTCGAACCGAGAGTGATTTTCAGGCTTCCGAGGTTAGGTCATCGTTTGAAAGGATCTTTATCCCGAATCGTAAAAACCCAGTTTCACTCTATCCGACGACCTCTGCTTATAAACTTCTGACCCATATCAGAGATGAGGCGCACAGATTTGCTGTGAGTTATCATAGACTTCTGCGCTCAAAACGGACGATACGGGACAAAGATTGACAGGCGAGTGAATCCCAACTAAGACTAGAGCCAAAAAATGAACAACACTATCACTCAGGCAGATTCATCAGCGAGTACGACATCTTGGACCGAAACCTTCGGGGGGTTTTCTTTTATGAAGGCCCAACCCGCTGCGGCTCATCCCCTGACCGATTCTGCAGAAATTGAAAAAAGTTACGCTTATTGGCGCATTCGAACGATGATGGGGATGTTCGTCGGGTATGCTGTTTTTTACTTTTGCCGTAAGAATCTCTCAGCTGCGACCCCCGCTCTGATTGCTGATCTGGGCTATTCAAAGACCCAAATTGGCACGATTTGGTCCTGTCTTTATCTGACCTATGGTGTGAGCAAGATGTTCAATGGGGTCCTCGGTGACCGGGCCAATCCGCGATATTTCATGGCAATTGGGCTGCTCTTGTCTGCAGTGACTAATATCTTGTTTGGGATGAGTTCTTCGCTAGCCATGTTAGGGTTCTTTTGGGCGCTCAACGGCTGGTTTCAGGGGATGGGGTGGCCTCCATGTGCTCGTCTTTTGACTCATTGGTATAGTCAAAACGAACGTGGCACCTACTGGGGAATTTGGAACACCGCTCACCAAATCGGTGGAGGGCTCATTCTTGTTTTAGGGGGGTATCTTACCGAACAGTTCGGCTGGCGTTCAAGCTTTTATGTTCCCTCGGTGATTGCTATCGTGACTTCTTTTTTTCTGATTGAACGCCTGCGGGACACACCCGAGTCACTTGGGTTGCCTCCCATTGAGAAGTTCAGAAATGATTTACAGGCTTCGAGCGGTTCCAGTTCGAAGGCATCGTTTCGCGCAGTGGTGCGTAATCGCAAGATCTGGTTCCTTTCTCTTGCTAATTTCTTTGTCTACCTCGTTCGATTTGGAGCAATGGATTGGGCGCCGACCTTCTTGGTCGATGTGAAGCATTCCACCATTGGAGGGGCAACTCTCAAGGCTGCAGGTTTTGAGTTCGTCGGCATTGCTGGAGCTCTGGGCGCGGGATGGCTATCAGACCGGGTTTTCAAAGGACGCCGAGCTTGGGTGAATTTTATTTACATGTTTTTGCTCGCCTTCGTGATTGGTGAGTTTTGGATGATTCCAGAAGGTTATCCGGTTTTAGATGCTCTCGCACTGAGTGCGGTGGGTTTCTTGGTTTATGGCCCGCAAATGCTCGTGGGAGTTGCTGCTGCTGATCTTGGCGGCAAAGAAGCTGCTGCTTCGGCTACCGGGTTTACTGGACTCTTTGGCTACCTGGGTAGCATCGTTTCCGGGATTGGGACGGGTTGGGTTGTGGATCATTGGGGTTGGAGCGGTGGATTTATCTTCTTTATTGCCTCCGCTTTGATTGGTGCGGGTCTATTTATCTTTACTCGCGAGCAGCCGCAATCGGCTTTGAATTCATAGGCTTTCTCTCGAGACTAATAGTTGAGTTAAATGGTATAGATTTTACTTGCCTAGAGCTCCCCCTCATGGTAGCTTCCCCC
>CANHSO010000134.1 GCA_947463705.1 Bacteriovoracaceae bacterium | reverse complement strand
GCGGAGCACTGTTGCAACACAAACTGAACTAGTCGATTACCTACGAATCCTTTTTGCGAAAATCGGACAGACCCACTGTCTAAATTGTAGACAGTCAGTCCAACCAGTAAACTCACAAAGCATCCTAGAATGGGCTAAAACTTGGATTCCCAACCGAAAAGCTTATATCCTAGCGCCGCTCTTTGGAGTGCAGCCCCAAGATACGAAGGCCAAAACCTCAAAAAAAACAAAGGCCAAAGCCAAACCGAGCCAAAGCAGAGCATTAACCGAGGGCCTGATTCAAACCCTCAAGGAGCAAGGATTCCAACGTCTTTTGATTCAGCCTCAACAAGGCGAGCCGGAGGTTCTAGATCTCGACGAGAGCCAGTCTGGCCCCCCTCTTAAGATCGACCCTTCGGCTGAGATTTTTTTGGTGGTCGATCGCCTTAGAATCAACCAGGAATTCCTAGACGAAGATGCACGAGGCCGCCTCTTGGACTCGATTCAACAAGCTCTCAATATCGGACATGGGAAAGTCCGTTTTTTAGATTTGACTCCAGGAGTTGAAAATGCGTCCCAAACCTTTCAATCTGGCTATGCCTGCACTCACTGCGGCCGAGAACACCGCCTGCCGGAGCCCCACCTTTTTTCCTTCAATAGCCCGGTCGGAGCCTGCTCAAAATGTAGTGGCTTCGGTTTCACCCTGGATTTAGATGAATCCCTCATCGTCCCCGACCCTGGAAAAACGATCGCCAAAGGAGCCATAGACCCCCTGTCCAAGCCCTCGCACGCAGACTGGCAACGTGACCTTTTTCGATTCGCCGAACGGCACGGCATCTCAATCGCAAAAAGATACCGAGACCTCACGACTTCGGAGAAAAAACTCCTCTGGCAGGGCGACCCCAATGATTCAACTTTTCCAGGGATCATTGAATGCTTTGAAGAACTCAAGCGATGGAAATACAAGCTTCATATCCGCGTCTTCATTCGTCGCTATCAAAGCCAAACTCTCTGCACAGAGTGTAACGGCTCGCGCCTCAAACCCGAAGCACTCGCCGTACAAGTCGGCGGCAAATCCATTGCAGACGTTTTGAACTCGTCAATAGATGAAGCCAGTGATTGGATCAAAAATCTAAGTCTGTCAGCAGGAGAGCGCAAAATCGCGAGCGAGATTTTCAATCAAGTCGAACGACGCCTTCATTTCCTCCAAGAAGTAGGAGTAGGTTACCTTACACTCGGTAGACAAACCAAGACCCTCTCAGGTGGCGAATTCCAGCGGATCAATCTTGCCACTCAGCTCGGCAACGGCCTCTGCGGAACTCTTTATGTACTAGACGAACCTTCGATTGGTCTGCACGCTGCAGATACCGCTCGACTCATTCGAGTACTTCAAAGACTGCGAGACCAGGGCAACTCCGTGGTCGTAGTCGAGCACGACCTCGAAATGATGAAGGCTGCAGACTGGCTAGTTGAGCTTGGTCCTGGAGCAGGTCGCCATGGAGGCCAACTCGTGGCCCAGGGAACAGCCAAGGACCTCACACAAAACTTAGGTTCGCTCACGGGCAGGTACCTCGACGGAACCAGTAAACTCATTCGCGAGACCAAGCCGCGCCCAGCTCCCAAGCGCTGGATTAAGCTCTTAGGTTGCCAGGAAAACAACCTCAAAAACATCGAAGTTCAAATCCCACTCGATCGTTTAGTCGTCGTCACAGGTGTATCGGGCTCTGGCAAAAGCACACTCGTCCACAAGGTCCTATTCCAAGCGTTATCAAAGCTTTTTTACCAAACCACAGAACCGGTAGGTCGGTACGACCGACTCTATGGAGCTGAACAGCTGGGAGGGGTCGTATTGCTCGACCAATCTGCTATTGGACGGAGTTCCCGATCTAACCCTGCGACTTATCTCAAGGCTTGGGATGAGATCCGCAAGCTTTTCGCCAGCCAAAGTATGGCACTCAGGCGCGGGTTCACGCCTCAGTTTTTCTCCTTCAATGTGGACGGAGGCCGATGCCCAGTTTGTAAAGGTGAGGGAGAAATTACCCTGGATATGCACTTTATGGCAGAAGTGAAACTCCCCTGCGAAGAGTGCGAGGGTAAGCGATTCAAAAAGAGCGTCCTCGAAGTCACCTACCGGGGCAAAAACGTTGACCAAGTCCTGCAGGCTACAATAGACGAAGCGCTTGAACTTTTTCATGATCAACCTGCGCTAATCAAAAAGCTAAGAGCCCTCAGAGATGTTGGACTTGGCTACCTCCAATTAGGTCAGTCTGGAGCGACACTCTCAGGCGGAGAATCTCAGCGCCTGAAAATCGCTGCCACACTCGACGATAAGACCGCTCAAAATCTGCTTTATATTTTTGATGAACCGACCACAGGACTCCATCTTGAGGACGTGAAAAAATTGATGCGTGTTTTTCATGATCTCGTCGAAGCGAAACACAGTGTTGTCATGATCGAGCATCACCTCGACGTGATTGCTCAAGCGGACTGGGTCATTGACCTGGGTCCAGGAGGCGGGACTCTTGGAGGTGATCTGATCGGCGAAGGATCACCCGAGCGCCTGATGTCTCACCCTCAGTCGATCACCGGAAAGATGCTCCGTGAACATTTAGGAATTTTAGCATGAAACTGGCTTACCAACTTTGGCACCGCCCTCAGAACCACACTCAGACCGAACCGAATCCTCAATCTAAAAAGATCGTGTTTCTTCATGGCATGGGCGGAACCGGAGCTCTCTGGAGGCCCATCGCTGCGGGACTAGAAGACCATTTCGAAATCCTCGCCCCAGATCAGCGCGGGCATGGAAAGAGTCAGATCCCCCATCTTCCAGGTGGAAGAATTCAACCCAGTTATACTCCCCTCGACTACGGAAAGGATGTCATCGAGACTTTGGACGAACTCCATTTTCACCCGACTTGGCTCGTGGGTCACTCCATGGGCGTTCGTACCGCTGTTGCCGCAGCTCACCTTCGCCCAGACTGGGTCAAAGGAATTGTGCTGATTGATCTCGGTTTCTCAGGCGTTGCAGGCGGCGGCCTAGGCGAAGGACTGGCTCAATTGATCCGACTTCTTCCCGAGAGCTTTGAAAATCGCGAAGCCGCGCGTGAGTTCATGAAGACTTACTGCCCTGACCCATCGATTGCACAGTACTTGATGGCGGTCTCAGTCCGTGACGCCTCTCATCGCGTTCACTTCCCATTTGATCACGGTGCTTTAATTCAAACCATCAGTGCCGCACGAGACGCCTCAGTCCGCGAGTGGGTCAAAGAACTCACCGAGCGGAATATCCCGATCCACGTCCTACGTGGCCAAACCAGTCTCGTCTGGACCCATGAAGAGTTTGAGAGCGAACGCAAAATCTTTGCAAACTACCCCTCCGTGAGGTTTGTCGAATTCGCCAACGCTGGCCACGGACTCCCCTTCGAACAGCGTCCGGCGTTCGTAGAGTATCTAAAGCAGGTCTTGTCATCCTAGGGACTCTCGCTCAAAAATGACTAAGGACGGAGCCAATTTTTCTTCTTGAGAGCAGCGCAATGAGTGCATGGGGACGGAGCCAATTTTTCTTCTTGAGGGCAGCGCAATCACCGAGCAGGACGAAGATAATAACGTGCCTTAGCGCCCCATCGGAGTTTAAAATGCATTAAATTATGCCACAGTGAGACATCGCCTAACCACTCACTCGGATAGGTGTATTGCTGGAGAAGCTCAAAACCGCAAGACTCAAAAAAAGACAGAATACTTTTCTCACAAGGCTCATAGAGATGGTCTGGGGTACGCCACTTTTCCCACCGATCTTTTCGCAGTCCCAGATTTTTCAATCCCCGCTTAAACTTTCGATCAATGCTTTGATAATTCGGAACCGACAAACAGACTACCCCACCCGGCGCGAGAACTTCTTTAAATCGCGCCATCCACTCGCGTGGGTTTGGAATATGCTCGATCACGTGACTACAGTAAATCACATCGAAGAGCTGCTCGAATTTCATTCCCATCCAATCGCCGGCCCGGGTTTCAAACCCATAGGTATCGTGTGCCAATTTAGCCATCGTTTGCGAAATTTCGATCCCGGTCGGTACCCAGCCCAAATCCCCTGCAACCTTGCAAAAAAAGCCAGTATTGCAGCCAATCTCAAGAAGGCGGCCTTTTCGGCCCACCCACTTCTCAATTTCCTTCAAGTTGGATGAATACTCTTGGTAAACAATCTTACCTTGCTCCGTCAGCTCATCACCTTTTTGAAAAGAATCCACTGAAGTAGTATAAACCTCGTAAGCGGTTTCAACAAAACCGTCGGTATAAGCTGGGCGTGGATTCATGTAGGCCAAACCACATCCTTCGCACTTCACAAATCGATACCGATGTTCGTACCCAAACTGCTCAATAAGATGGGCCTCTTGGGCTCCGCAGAATGGACATGCCACATCTTCCCATTTTTGAGGAATATACTCTTGGTTCGTCGCAGTCAGGGTGGTTGCCATAAGATTGAGACCTATCAGTTAAAAGAGAGTTTAGCAATGCCAGCCAGGGAGCGCTCTCATGGGGACGGAGCCAATTTTTCATCTAGAATCGGGACTTAGGCGAATTTAAAGAATTGCGGGTGGTTAGTTTGAATCTCTCGAGTGCGATTGATGCGCGATGGGACGAAATACCATCCCTTCGCTCCGATTTTGGAGTCTCTAAACGCTCAATTATGTCTCTTCCCTAAAAATAATCTAAAAAATGAGTCGACCCCATGGACTTTCAGAAACACTTCGACCCTCCCCAGGACGAAACTGAGAAAATCACCCGTAATTTGAGCAGTGAAGTTAGCTTGCTTAGGCAGGAGAAGCGCGAGTCCTGGCTAATGCTCTGGCGCAGAATTGCTCTTTCAGAGCGGTTTCCATTTTCCTTACCCACAGGGCATCTCCAATGAAGTGGCTTAAAAACTGAGTCCAGCTCACGGTAGTTTGCTCAAGGTACTTCCGAAATAAAACTCGATACGCTATTTGGCGCCCTTCAGGCGTTTTATCCAGGTCGATGTACCATTGGGGAGGGGTGATGTGCTTGGTCCATTCATCGACCTCCCCATGAGCGTAGAACCGATAAGAGTTCCAGAAATAGAATCTCAGCTTCTCTGGTTTGACCATGCCTGCGCGGATCGGATTTGCCTCAATGTAAAAATGGACCCGCATTTCTGCCTCTGTGCCGCCCACTAACGGAGTTTTTGGGCGCTCGTTCGCCACCTTTCCGGACCGGCTGAATGCCCGATTGAAGCGCATTCCAAAAGTGCCATGAGCAACTCTCATCACGTGAGAGAGCTTGGTTGCTCCACCCGAGTAACTCATCTGCTGGTGAACATGATTACTCATCAGGCAGAAGGTATGGAGTTTGACTGAATCGTCCGATCCTCGGTGCTTTAGACCGGAAACCAAACTCTGAAAGAACAACTTTTTTGCTCCGGTGCGGTCGAAAAGGTATTCGCTATTGTGACATTTCTACTGCTGTCCGGTACTTTTAGTCAAAAGCATCTGTAACAATTGAAGCTCCTGGAGCCGCTCGAGGGATCTCTGAGTTTGGCGGCCCAGTCGTTGAGCCATGAATG
>CANHSO010000133.1 GCA_947463705.1 Bacteriovoracaceae bacterium | reverse complement strand
TCTTCGCTATGATCTTGAAAATATCCTGCATCTGAGAGCTCGCGCCCACGATGGATGAAATCCCCTGCATCCCTCGGTTGAGCTTTTTATTAAATTCTCCTAAGAAATATTTTACGAGCAAATCAATGTCGTCTTTTCGGTCTCGCAACGCTGGCAAGCGCATAGGCACGACATTCAACCTATAAAACAAGTCTTCTCGGAAACGTCCCGACTTAACCTCTGCCTCAAGATCTTTATTCGTTGCTGTTATGATGCGGACGTCTACCTGAATCGTCGAGATGCCGCCCACGCGCTCGAACTCTTGCTCTTGTAGAACGCGCAGGAGCTTTGCCTGCATTTCCAATGGCATCTCAGCCACCTCATCCAGGAAAAGAGTACCTTCATTGGCGAGCTCAAATCGCCCTGGTTTGCTTGCGACTGCCCCCGTAAAGGCTCCCTTTTCGTATCCGAAAAGCTCACTCTCAATCAGAGTTGCAGGAATAGCCGCACAATTAATCTTCACAAATGACTTTGAGGCTCGATCGGATTGCCGGTGAATCTCATAAGCCACCAACTCCTTACCTGTTCCACTCTCTCCCCAAACCAGAACGGTCGATGGTGATTGCGCAATCTTCGCTATGATCTTGAAAATATCCTGCATCTGAGAGCTCGCGCCCACGATGGATGAAATCCCCTGCACAGCAGTACCGCCTTGAGGGGTAACCCCCGGCTGACGAGGGAAAAAGATAATCGGCTCCTTCATTCTTTGCTGATAGGTAGCAACCGCCTTTTTCACGACACCCAAAAGCTCGACTTGATCGAATGGCTTAGTGATGAAATCAAAGGCCCCTTTTTTGAGGGCCGAAACAGCAGCCTCGACGGTGCCGAACGCAGTAATCACAACGACTGGAAGTTGAGGAAAATTCTGTTGGCAATATTCCAGAATTTCAAGGCCACCAGGCCCCGGCATATAAAGATCGGTGATCACGAGATCGACCTCCTCAGAAGCAATCGCATCCAAGGCCTCGGAGCTGCGATTAAAAACCAAGGTCTCAAAGCGCTCACGCTCCAACATCGCCTGGATCACAAAAGTTATGTTTTTTTCGTCATCAACTACGAGTACTCGACCTTGCAAGCAAACTCCTTTTTTCAGAACGGCTCAAATGGGGTGTCTAGATCAATTCAGGCACGGGGTGCATTTTCATCCTGGTGCACGCCCTGAACTTAGCCAAGGTAATATCACGGATATGCGCGTAAATCGCCCCTCTTCGCTCACAACTTCGAATCGACCTCGGTGACTCTCCACAATTTTGTGAGAAATGGACAGTCCAAGACCCGTCCCACTTGGAGACGTTGTAAAAAATGGAATAAATAGCTTTTCCAGGTTTTCTCGCTTGATCCCCTTCCCATTGTCCTCCACCACTAGACTCACTTCCGGATGGGACAAATCACGGTGGGTCACTAGGCTCACCCGGATCATGCCGCCCATCACCCCCTCCAAAGCGTTTTGAGAATTTTGAATGAGATTAATGAGGACTTGCTGGATTTGCTCGGCAGCGCCCAACACAAAAATTGACGATTTTGATGTTAAAAGCTCAATTTGAACCCCCTCCCTCAAACCTGGCCGCATGAGTTCAATCGTTTTTTCGACGAGTTGAACAAAATCAACCTGTTTAAACTGGATCACGGATGGCTTGGAGTAATCCAAAAACTGAGTAACAACTCGATTGAGACGATCGACTTCTTCTAAGATCACTTTGAGAAACTTACTTTCTGGACGATCCAAAGACGGGTCAAGAAACTGAGCCGCCCCCTTGATTGCACCTAGGGGATTTCGAATCTCATGGGCCAAGCCAGCAGCCATTTCACCAAGAACGGCAAGACGCTCCTTTTCGCGCTGTCTAGCATAGACTTCAAGATTACTAATCACTTCGGCGGCCTGCTCGTAATAGGGATAAACGATGGGCAAGAGGCCCCAATTACTCCCCCAGGGCTCTGGCGGAGCCAGGACCTGAAGAATCACAAAGCCTAATATTTTTCTGGAGTGAATGAGGGGAATAAAAAGATTGGCCCCGAAGGCCTTCAGCCCTTCAATCAGCGCCAAATAGTGGGCTCGCTGCACACGGCTTGCAGAGCGATCCATTTCATTCTCAAGAAGCTGATCGAAAATGACGGGAAACTTTCCTTTTTCCATCAGCTCTTCGCAGTAATGAATGAGTGCATGATTAGACAAACCCTCCTTAAACACAGTGCGCTCAGTCCCTACTGAGATTTTACTTTTTGGTTCCTGGCCAACGATCCGCACCCGACGAAACTGCGTGCCATCGCTCCGTAAAATAAAGAGTGCCGCCCATTCAGGACGAATAATTTGTTCAGTTGAGTTGAGAATTTCAAGGGTAAGATTGCCAAAATCCACAATTCCGGTCAATTTACGTTGAGCTTCACGAAGTGTTTGCTGCAGATGTCGGTGCTTCTGAGTTAGTAAGCGCTGAGTAAAATAGCCCACCGTACTGCGGAGCGGATCGAGCAGCATAAGAAGCAAAAATGAGGCAATGAATGAGTTGAGAAAAAATAGGCTTGGACTATTCTCAATCCAAGCCACCAGAAGTGAGTAAAGTAAAGTTAAAGTCAGTGCCACAACCAAAAGGACGAGAAAGCGAGAGAACAGTGCACTCACGTTAAGAAGTCTCTGCTGAGTAATAGCTTGACTCAGAAAAAACATATACACTGCTAAGAGTAAATTTCCTGCCGATGGAAGAATCTTCCCAATCCCACCCACATGGTCCATGACTGAAGTCAAAAGTACCACCAAGGCACCCAGATAGATCAAATGCCTTCGTTCTAACCCTACAGTCGGAACTTTAGAAAGGTCCCTCACTTTTTTACCTTGAGGCGAAGACAAAATCCAATCCACCCACATGAGCCTAAGCACCTGAACAATCACCAAAGCAGGAGAGAAGAAAACCAACTGTAAAATCCAGGGATTGGTATCGAATCTAAGCCCCAAGGAGGTAGACAAAAAAATTGCTAAAACTGTGCTCAACTCCAAAAGTCTGCGACTAAATCCATCACTAATTCTAATAAAAATTTGAGTAAACCAAAGGCTAGCGGGAGCAAGGAGCACATTAAAGAAAAGGTGAAGCCGATAAAAGCCAAATCCTGCCCAAATTTTTTCGAGGAAAAACGACAATGACCAGGCAGAAACCAGAGTAGTCAAAATCGTAAAGGAAATAAATAATGTGTTTTTCACATTCCTAGAAAGAACTGAAAAACCTAGCGCAAAACTAATCAGTGAAACAAAGAGTGCCGATTGTCCTAAAATATCCATGGAACTTTAGTTTACCAGAATTGAATTGATTTTAGGAGTTGATCTCATTCCTCTTCATCGAGTAAGACCAAACAGGTGGAGGTCGTAGAGATTGGGAAGACTCATTTTAATTATGTCGCTACTTCTTACGACTCTCGGAGTAGTGCGCGCTGACGAACTTGACCCATTCCGAATTCGCTTCGATGATGTCGCCCCTGCCCCTAGGGTGATTGCAATCGGGGATCTCCACGGAGACCTTCGAGCCGCCCAAAAGACCCTAGAGTTAGCTGGAGCAGTCGATCCTCGGGGGAATTGGGTGGGACGAAACCTCATTGTTGTTCAAATGGGGGATATCATTGATCGAGGCGATTCTGATCTGGATCTCCTCAACTTTTTGAACCGACTTGAATCAGAGGCTAAGGAATTTCAGAGCCTGCTCATCTTGCTCAACGGAAACCATGAGTACCTCAATCTCCAGCATCGATTTGACTATGCGAGCCAAAAATCCACTGCTCAGTTCGTTCATGAGTTTTCTTGGACTTTGAACTACCTTCTTCAGCTCCCAGAATTCCGTACCCCCGCACCCGTCTTGGCTGCCGTCGGGACAAGCGGCCCACCCTGGGGCTTTTATGCAAACTCTCTCCTCGACTGGGAATTCGACTTCGAAGAAAGCCCCCCTCTGCAATCCCAAGGTGAGACCATTTTTCAACACTATGAAAAATCGAATCATCCGGGTCTCGCAGCTCGTGCCACGGCTTTCTCCCCGCAATCAGCTTACTTTGAGCAGCTTGCCAGACGGAGCTATTTTGCAATTGTAGGAGATACCGTTTTTGTTCATGGTGGTATTCTCCCAAAAGCCCTGGACTACGGGCTCCTAAGACTCCAAACAGAAATTAATAAGTGGCTCAACCCAGGTATTCCGCTGAGTGCCTGGCTCCTCACCCACCACACCAAACAAGCGCCCCTCTTTCTCAATGAGGCAGACAGCCCACTTTGGTCTCGTCAATATGGCCAACTCCCCGCCGACCCCATCTCTTTCGCTGAAATGACAGCCGACTACCTCGATGCCTGCAGTGACCTACAAATTGTACTGGAGCGTCTCGCTGTCAAAAGAATGGTCGTTGCTCACACCATCCAACCCGAACGAGAAATCACCTCAGCGTGCTCAGGCAGGGTTTGGCGAACAGACATTGGAATGTCACATGGCTTTAGCGAACCCTCACCTGAATATCAGATTTTGACTATCCAAAAGGATGAAATCGAAGTTTTAATTCGCCGAAAGACATCAACTTAGGAGCGCGCTTCGCCATCAAAAGCAACAGGTGAACGACAAGCGTTTTGCCTGGGCTGCTCGAACTCCCCGCTCACGCTGATCGCATCAATAAAAAAACACTAAAGCTATCAAGTATTCCGCCGAAAAGACCTTTGTATGTCTAAAGCGGAAAGTACAAAAAAGAACCGTTTCTACACCAACCCGATTGAGGTGCTCATCGCATCAACCTTAGGGGGAGTTCTCATCCACTCACTGTACCAGTTACTCTACCAAGACCCAGCAGGTCCAGCTTCGACTGCCCTTGTCTCCATGAAGGCCAAACCCACTTCTGAAGGGCGGAAGCTCGCCTCTGCGAAAACCTCGCCGTTACTCAACCTCGAGCTGAACTGTGAAAAGGGGGTTGAATCTGCCACCGAAGCAAGTAAGGCCCGAATTCAAGGCCAGCTATGCGGTTTAAAAATGACAGACGAAGGAATGAGATTGGCGTCGGCTACGATCACTAACACTTCAAACCAATTTATCGCGACGGTTTTTGCTCAGAACGATTCAAATCGATTCTCAACTGACTACATCCCTCTCGCCCCAGGTGAAAACAAAATCCGCGTTGAATTTAGTTACAGTGGCGGCGGTAAATCTTTTTCCCAAGATGTCGTAATTAAAAAAAATTAAGCTTTCACTGAGGATTGAGTAAAAGTGAATCGTAAAATGCTTAGACCCAGGAATTTTCAAAAAAACTCGCCGCTCCAGAGCGCCGCAACAAATTCCTGCCAAGGCCAAATTTCTATTCCTCGATAAGGAGGATCTAAAAATTGCCGCTGCTCACGCTCGAGAGACACCACAATGCGTCGCTTAACAGCTCCATCCTCAGCGAGCGCAGCTAAAGAAGACAGATCAGTTTGCCTCAGTCGCGTCGAGGCCTTGATTTCAATTGCGAGGTCTTTTTCGCCCAATAGGAAATCAACTTCCTGGCGCAATTAGGCTAGGTCCGGCCCTAGAAGAGCAAATCAACTAGTTAAACTTGATCTCTATCTTAACTTAAGCTTAATCTCGTGAATCGGAAGACGATCCT
>CANHSO010000132.1 GCA_947463705.1 Bacteriovoracaceae bacterium | reverse complement strand
GGGATTGAGCGAAAGTCAACTCATTAGAGTTAGAACTCAAATTGGCTATGTTTTTCAGAATGGAGCACTTTTCGACTCCCTCACGGTGGAGGAAAACCTGGCCTATCCACTGCGAGAACACACCACTCTATCAGAACGCGAAATTCAGCAAAAAGTGAATCGTATGCTCGAGCTGATCGACATGAAGGGGACTAATTATCTCTTTCCCAACGAGTTATCCGGAGGTATGCAAAAGCGAGCTGGCCTGGCACGAGCAATGATTTTAGAACCCAAGGTCATCTTATTTGATGAGCCCACTGCCGGTCTTGATCCTGTGAATACGAAGCGACTCTTAGATAACATCAACAATCTCAAAAAGACTGGAATTACAGGTATCTTCGTCACTCATGACATTCCAAGTGCATTTGAAATTGCGGATCGAATTGCAATCCTGTATCAGGGAAAAATCCAAGTAATTGACACGACTGAAAAAATTAAAAAATCTAAGGATCCAATCGTGCAGTCGTTTATCCAGGGAGCTTCCCATTAGGAGATCAGTGAAATGGCGAATCAAATGAATAACGAGATCAAAGTTGGAATTTTTGTATCCGTCGGAATAGGTCTATTGCTAGCTACACTTTTACTTCTGGGTGGCGCGAGTACACTTTTTACCAAACGAATTTTTTACACAGCCCATATTGTGAGTGCGGAAGGCCTAATTCCAGGAGCGAAGGTCATTCTGGCAGGACTTCCCGTTGGGGTAGTCGAAAAAATCGAGTTCGACCGCAACCGAAGAGATATCCAGATCACTTTTGCCATCAACCATGAGGCGGGAGAGTGGATACACGAAGGTGCTTTTTTTGAGGTCGCTACTCAGGGAGTTTTAGGTGATAAGTATGTGAATTTAGACGGAGGCAAGACAGATGGCTCACGCCTTCCTCCAAAGTCAGATATCGCTCAGCGCCCCTCCAAAGACATCTCTCAACTTTTTTCAAAGAGTGATCAACTCATCGTCAATGTGAATAGCGTTTTAGGAAGCGTGGATCGAATCTTAAAGTCTTTTGAAGCCGATCATCGGAGCGACACCTTATTTAAAAACTTAGCCTTGGCTTCGAAGAATATTGTTGCCAGCACTGAAAAATTGAACCAGGAACTCGATCAGATTAAACTCAAAAGTACCATTACTCACCTGAATCAAATCCTAGAGAAAGTGAATAACGGCACTGGAACCGTCGGTGCACTTATTAATGACGCCAGCCTATACGATGACCTCAAATCGCTATTAGGCGGCGTCAATCGCAACCGAATTATGCGCAATCTCGTCCGTCAAACCCTCAAGGAGGGCAAGACGAAGGATCAAGCGCAGTAAACTTTAGCCTTCCAGAAACTAATGATCTTGATTACTCTACCGCAGAGTTAAGCATGGCCAGCAGGCGCTTCATCGTCTTCTTCAAACCTTCTAATCCCTTCTCTAGCAGAGATAGGAACGATGAGTCCGCGCTTGCGAAGTTTCTCAACGAGGGTCGTGCGGTTCATTTGTAAAAGTTCGCTAGCGCGGTTTTTATTACCACTTGTTCGCTGGAGAGCTTGATCGACCAGGTGATTTTCAAATGCTGCAACGATCGATTTAAGATCCACACCTGAGTTTGGAAGAACCATCCTGGGAAATTCCCACTCAGTCGTAGCTCCCGAGCCAGCAGGCCGCCCTTCGGTAAACTTTTGAAAAATCCGATGAGGAAGATCACTAAGATCCACGCTTCCCTGACCCTTGAGGATCACCAAGCGCTCCATCAGATTCTCCAATTCGCGCACATTTCCGGGCCAGTCATAGGCCAGGAGAGCCTCCATAATTTGACCAGAGGGGGCCTCAACAGTGTGCCGTGTCAACTCGTTAAACTGATGAATAAAGTGATGAACTAAAAGAGGAATGTCACTTTTTCTCTCCCGTAACGAGGGAATTTTTACAGGAATGACGTTCAGGCGATAGTACAGATCCTCCCGAAAGTCGCGCTTCTGAACGGCCTCCTCAAGATCCCGATTGGTTGCGGCGACAATCCTCACGTTAAGATCCATGGTCTTTGAGGTGCCTACAGGCTCAAACTGTCGAGTCTGAAGCACTCGCAGTAACTTAACCTGCAAGTGTAGGGGCATGTCACCAATTTCATCCAGAAACAGGGTTCCACCCTGAGCCGACTCAAAACGTCCTTCACGGTTTTGAGTTGCGCCAGTAAAAGCTCCTTTCACATGACCAAAAAGCTCAGCTTCCAAAAGCTCAGATGGAATTGCTCCACAGTTCACCACCACCCAAGGAGCAGAGGCTCGTGTCGAGTGGTCGTGAATCGATCGAGCAACAAGCTCCTTGCCTGTGCCACTTTCGCCAGTAATAAGGACGGTGCTATCTGTTTGAGCAACTTTCTCAATCGTTTTGAAAATGTTTTGAATGACTAGACTTTCCCCCACCAACGGAGACCGACTCATGAGCATCAATGCTCCCTTCCCTTCACTCTTCCTTGAGTTTGAATCTGCAGCAAAACAACTGCCCTTTTATCCAGGCTAAGCAATCTTTGCCGATGTGTCAAAAATAATTCTTAGATATTTTTTAGATAATAAAATGAACTAAGTCCATCGATGTCAAACTAAATATTGAAATAAGAGTAAAAGTAGGTTCTGAGCTAAGAGTCAGATCCCTGAAGTGACAAAGTTTTTGTAAATATAAAGGATCCAACGCTCAGCGTAAAGATCACCCCTACCCAAAAACCAGAGTATCACCAGAACAAAAAGAGCAGCTGAAAATCCACCAAATATGAACTGATTTTTACTCTTTCGTCTCCGGTAAAAAATAGCGAGTTCTACCATGACCCAAACACAAGGTAATGCCCAATAAGGGTAAATGCGAATGAGCAGGAAGAAGAACCGCATACCCCCAGTGTAACTGGTTCGAGAATCACTTCAAAGCGCGAAGTGCCTCGACTTGGTCTGTTTTTTCCCAGGTAAACTCGGGCTCGCTTCTTCCGAAGTGCCCGTAGGCGGCCGTTTTAGAATAGATCGGTCTCAAAAGATTGAGCGACTCAATGATTCCGGCAGGTTTTAGTTTAAATACTTCCCGTACTGCCGCCTCGATCTTGCCGAGCGCAACTGTTTCAGTACCAAACGCATTCACCATGACGCTAACTGGCTCGGCCACGCCAATCGCATAAGCCAACTGAACAAGGCAACGGTCCGCGAGTCCAGCCGCCACAATGTTCTTTGCCACATAGCGCCCCATGTAACAGGCAGATCGATCCACTTTAGATGGATCTTTCCCAGAGAAGGCGCCACCACCGTGAGCTCCATGCCCCCCGTACGTATCAACAATGATTTTTCGACCCGTGAGGCCGCAATCTCCCATCGGGCCTCCGATCACAAAACGCCCAGTGGGGTTCACATAGAATTTAGTTTTATTGTCGAGGAACTGATGAGGGATCGTTCTTTTGATCACTTCTTCAATGACTGCCTCTTGAATCTGTTTGTGAGAGATGTTTTCGTCGTGTTGGGAGCTCACAACAACAGCATCAACTCGTTTCGGTCGACCTTGATCGTACTCTACGGTGACCTGAGTCTTTCCGTCAGGCCTTAACCACCCCAAAGAACCGTCTTTTCGGACCTGAGCAAGCCGACGGGCGAGCTGATGGGAAAGGTCGATGGACAGCGGCATCAGCTGTTCAGACTCTCGAACCGCATAGCCAAACATGATCCCTTGATCCCCTGCACCCTGCTCCTGCTGGTTGTGCATCCCTTGGCCTGTAGTCACTCCCTGGGAAATATCTGGGGATTGGCGATCCAAGGTAACCACTACGCCGCAGGTCTTGTAGTCAAAACCCTTCTCAGATGAGTCGTACCCAATTCGTTGAATCGTTTGACGCGCAATCTCAGCATAATTTGCCTGGGCAGTTGTGGTCACTTCCCCTGCAATTACGACTAACCCAGTGGTTACCAGGGTTTCACATGCAACTCTAGCTCGAGGATCTTGACTCAACAGTGAGTCTAAAACCGCATCCGAAATTTGATCAGCGATTTTATCCGGATGTCCTTCGGTAACAGATTCAGACGTGAACAAATATTGAGATGACATGTCCTGCTCCCTCGAGTTTAGAATTTAATTTTTTAGTGCAAAACGGGCAAGAGCCCGTTTTTTAGCTTTCGAAATGGATCGAAAACTTAGGAGTGGTCCCTTTGTTTTGCTCGCGGCGCTTACGCACCTTACCTTTACGGGCTTTGCGTACTTTACGAGCTGTCTTAGTTTTCATCATACGTGAGGGCATACTAACCTCCAAAAAAAGTTGAAAGTGAGTTTTATCCTCGATTGATCCAAGTTGTCAACCCCAGGTTGGAGCAAAACTTGCGACTCCGTCTAATTTATGAACGGTGTTGCCTTATTTTTACTTTTTTTAAGTTTCGGAACTCCACTCGGGCATGGATCACAGCCCCCTGAAGTCACCCAAAAGCCTGATCTCTTTCTAACTCAAGGAGAACAAAGGCTTCTTCATGTCCCCCGACTGAGCAAGTACGCACTCGGGAACCCTAAAATCAGGGTACTGAAACTTCCGATCTTCCGAGATGCTCGAACCAGCACTTCTAATGAAAGCCTCCTGCTGAAGGCAATTGAAGAGGGAGTCTGTGACCTTTGGGTCTGGAAGACGGATGGATCATCCGAGCATCGGAGTATCCGCATTCAAAAGCCCCGAGAGCCAAGACCCTCGCCTAAGCTTGACCAAAGCCTAGAAAAGCTGATCGAAGTCGAAGTCTTACAAGCAGGTCCGCAGGTGATTCTCCGAGGAGAAATCCTCAGTCTGGCAGAAAGTGCCCGAATTGCCGCCCTCAGCGAGGGCTTCCCGAATGAGATTCGCGACGAAACGCAGGTCTCCGAAACTCTCTTAAAATCTGCCCAAGGACACGTTGAAACTTGGCTGAGAACCACGGGAAACTCGAGTCGTCTTTCGGTTGAACAGGAGGGAAATCAGCTTTGGATCCGAGGGGCTGTAGACCGACCCAACCGTGCGACTTCAATCAAAAAGCAGCTCCGAGCGATTTTCCCACTGCTTCAGTTTGAACTGGATAGCCCCCCCGATCGAGCCCCTACGCTGTCGTTTAAAGTTTTTTTACTTGAGCTAAAAAAAAGTCAGTTCAGCAACCTCGGACTCTTTTGGGGCGCATCGACGCCGGCAACCCTCCAAGCCTCCACCCAAGGACTGCAAGATGCCCTAAAAATTGATCTCGCCATCCAACACCTCGAAGGACAAGGCCAAGCCAAGGTACTCTCCAACCCCGAGCTCGTGGTCCGAGCCCCAGGCGAGGCTGAACTTTTCGCAGGAGGAGAACTCCCGGTCATTCTTCGGACCCGCCTTTCTCAATCGATCAACTGGAAACCATACGGACTCACACTCAGGCTGAAGGTCACCCATGCTGCTGGTCGACGTGTTCGCCTCGATGTTTCCACTGAAGTGAGTCATCTAGGACCTGACCTGACGGGAGGAGGTATCCCAGGAATTCAAACGAACAGGATGACTACACAGGTGGACGCTCAGTTAGGAGTCCCTCTTCTCATGTCTGGATTACTCCAAGACAAAATCCGAGAGGAGGCTCGTGGCCTACCCATACTCCGAAGCATCCCCGTCTTGGGCACCTTATTCGGATCAGACGACTATCTCAACGAGCGATCCGAGCTGGTTGCCATTCTTTTTCCCCGAATCACACCCGCACCCGTTTCAAT
>CANHSO010000131.1 GCA_947463705.1 Bacteriovoracaceae bacterium | reverse complement strand
CCTCATTCGAAGGATTTTGACTTTGTACCGGGACGTACTTTACGAGACAGTCGAGATTAAAAATTTTGATACTGAGATCCATACTCTGCAAATCGAACAGTGGGCTGGTGGCAAGTTCGATGATGTCTTCGAAGTTCGTGGGTTTGCGCGCGCTCGTCGGGGCCGGATGTTGCCTACAGAAGAACGAGACCTAGGCGATCACCAGATTTCAGTTTTACAGTACGAAGGTCTTGACGCGATCACACGTAAGACATTTGTCCATCGTCTTTTTCGGGCTGAGAAAATTCGGGTTTCTCCATCATTAGTTGGGTATTTTACGCGAGTCGAGATTCCTCCAAAAGGCACTGCTTTACTTAAAACGATTATCTCGTTTGAAACCCTTACGAACGGAGAGTTTGCTGGCCAAAAATATGAAAAACTTTCGATCGCGGAGAAAATGCAGCTTCTTCGGGATTCAAAATCGAAATCGTCGTTTGATTTAGTTCGTTTCGATTCAGACAATGCGATGATGAATCGATCGATTGCTAATGCTCAAACGGATATTTCTATGCTCCTCACTCAGGAGGAGGGACAGCTTTTTTATCCCTATGCTGGAATTCCCTGGTTTAGTGCGCCGTTTGGACGGGATGGGATGATCACAGCTTATCAACTCTTGCCTTGGTACCCTCACGTTGCAAAGGGGGTGATCGAGTATGCTATCCAACTTCTGGGAAGCAAGGTTGATCCATTCACCGATGAACAGCCTGGAAAGATTTTTCATGAAAAGCGTCGAGGCGAGATGTGTAACACTCGTGAAGTGCCTTTCATTCCGTATTACGGTTCAGTAGACTCGACTCCTCTTTTTTTGATTCTTTTGCATGAGTATATTCGTTGGACCCTCGATAGGGAACAGCTCAAAAAATGGTGGCCAGAGGCATTAAGAGCAATGGCCTGGATTGAGAAGTGGGGCGACTCAGACGGAGATGGTTTTTTAGAGTATGCCAAGCAAGCACCCAGTGGGCTAGTGAACCAGGGGTGGAAGGATTCGCATGACTCAATTATGCATGCGAATGGGGTCTTGGCTCAAGCTCCGATTCGACTCTGTGAAGTACAGGGTTATGCTTTTCGAGCTCGGATGGGGATGGCCTCTCTCGCTAGATTTTTAGGGAAAGAGGATCTCGCTGCGCGATTTAGAAAAGAAGCACTCGAGTTGCGTTCTCGATTTACTGAAAAGTTTTGGGACAGCGCTGGACAGTATTTTTATCTCGCACTCGATGGAGCTTCTAAGGCCTGCGCCGTGAAGAGCTCCAATATGGGGCACTGTCTCTGGTCTCAGATTTGTACCCCCGAACAGGCGCGAGCTGTGACTCGACATTTGATGTCCGACTCCATGTTCAGCGGCTATGGGGTTCGGACTCTCGACAGCAATGAAGTCTCCTATAATCCGCTGAGCTATCATAATGGCTCGGTCTGGCCTCATGACAATTCGATGATCCTAGAAGGGTTCCGCTCCTATGGTCACCTAGCAGCGCTGGAGTCGCTCACGCTTGGATTGATCGGAGTATTGGAGGCCAGTGATGATCATCGCCTCCCGGAGCTCTTTTGTGGATTTCGAAGGCGGGGGGATGAGCCGCCGATTCCCTACGAGGTTGCGTGTAAGCCTCAAGCGTGGGCTGCAGGATCAGTTTTTCTAATGCTCAAGGCGATGCTTGGGCTTTCGACGGATGTTGACCTCTCGTACCTCGTTTTTAACTCGCCACTGCTGACTAAAAAGATGAACGACCTTGAGGTAAAAAATCTTCGAGGACGAGATTGGGAAATGGATTTTGTCGTTCGACGGGGGCGATACGGAACAACGCTCGAGGTCACTCGCAAGGTGGGCGGAGTTCGGGTACTCACTGTAAGATAGAGCGTTAATCGTCGTCGTCGTCCGTATCTAGGAGTCTTAAAGAGAGTCTGCTTCGAGGAAGTGATTGAATTTTTCGCTCAATGAGGATTCTCAGTGCGTCATCTTTAGATTGGGTCCGAATTTCCTTACTCAGCTCCTCATATTCATGAGTTGACAAATTTTCCTGGGTTCCAAGAATTTCTAGCTGATCTAATAAGGAGTGCTTCAGCGACTTGAGAGACTTGCGTTCTATTTTTGACGAGTTCGATAGCGTGGTTGAGTTAAGATTTTCGATGAGTAATAGCGACAAAAAACGAATGTCTGAAAACTGAGGTGAAAATTCCTCCGACTGGGTCCAGTTTAAAATTTTATCTCGAATAGTTAAAGTGAATCGATTTTCTGGGTAATCTTCATTCGTGATTCGAGTGGGCTCGTCTAGCTTGAGCTGGAGAGCTAATTCCAAAGAATTCAAACTAAGGACGGGGCGAAATCGTTGAAAAAATGGAGATCGGGCCAGCTTTAATAGCCCTTCAAGATCCTTTGATCTGGAGGCTAGATCCTCCCGTACTTCGAAACGATCTAAGTAGGCCAGGTCAACTAGGTGAAGAAACTCGGATTCTGTAACGGTTTCCTCAGATAAAGTGACAGTGGATTGGTAGCTTTCGAGGAATACGGAGCAGAGCAGGTTTCTGAAATATTCTATTCTACAGAGGGTTGGGCGATCGAGGAGGAAGGGAGTTTTTGAGTTTTGAGGTCCGATTTTTAAGACAACTTCACGTGCAAGAGGAGGAGCGTGTTGGGATAGAAATTCTGAGATTCGCGACGTATAAGCCGGAAGTTCTACATAGTGGGGGCCCGCGTTTGCCGGATGATCCCAGAGGAGCGAGCCCAAAACGAGAAGCGTTTGAAAAAACACACGCCAAGGTTTTAGCTTCGCTCGCTGCTTTGAGCTAAAGTCTCCGGGCTTTGCTGGAAACACACACTGTCCCATCAGTACCGATCTCCCCTAGAATTTTCTAAAGAGGTTCACACTTCAAAAAGTTAGGGGCGAATTATCACGGAATGATTCGAGGGGCAATGTTCATTCAATTCAAAAATGAAATTTTTGAATAGTCAGTTAGGACTTGATGCAGCTCTGGCTGCAACCTGCAAGAGTGCGAAGAAGCTCTCGGGCTTGACGCTAGCTCCGCCGACCAATGCGCCATCGACATTGGGGCAGGCAAGGATCGCAGCTAAATTTTGAGGAGTGACGCTTCCGCCGTAAAGTAGGAGCGTGCTCTTTGCCGTATCAAGTCCCCACCGTTTTTCAATGAGCTCGCGGAGAAAATGGTGGCTAGCTTCAATTTCCTCAGGCGTTGCTGTCAGGCCAGTGCCGATCGCCCAGACCGGCTCATAGGCGATAACTAATCGCTTGGAACTGGCATGAGGCGCGGCGTCGGTGGGGATCGAGTTCAGGAATTGCTCAGCGATGACTTCCTGAGTTCGATTTCCCTTTCGCTCTTCTAGGTTTTCTCCAATGCAAGCCACGACGTGAAACTCTTGTTTGAGGAGGCTTTCGGTTCGCTTGAGGGCAGTTGCGTTAGTTTCGCCGAAATACTGCCTTCGCTCTGAGTGTCCGACGAGTGCCCAGGCTACACCGAGCTGACGAATCATACTGCCTGAGACTTCACCGGTGAATGCTCCTTGAGATTCCCAGTGGACATTTTGAGCTCCGATTTCGACTCTAAACGGCACCTGATTTCGACGCTGAAGAGCTGAATCGAGGCTCACCGCTGGGGGGAAAAGTGCTACTTGGGTCGAGCCCCCCTCTAGGGGAGCCTTTTCCTCGGGGCTGAGTGCGGTTGAAGCAAGACGAGCGAGTTCTGAAAAAAACCGCTCCGTCTCACTAGGGCCGTGATTCATTTTCCAATTACCAGCGATGAGTAAACCTCGATGTGAATTCACAGGTTGAGCCTATTCCTCTCTTAATGCACTATGGATCAGGGTCAGCTCGCGTTGATTGAGCTTGAGAATGTCGATGCCGGGGAGCCCGTTGCCCTCTAGGTATTCGAGCACAGCTCCGCCTCCGGTAGAGAGGTGATCAAAACGATCTGCAAAGCCAGACTTCTTGATTGCAGAAACGGTATCACCGCCTCCGACGACCTTGATTGCTGTAGTTTCAGCGATCGCCCGAGCGACTCCAAAGGTTCCCTGAGCGTATTCGGGCTTCTCAAACCAGCCCAATGGACCATTCCAGAAAATCGTCCCCGCGTTGGCGAGAACTTCTCCGAATTTTTCAATGGTTTTAGGGCCGATGTCGAATCCTTTATTGGTGTCGAGCGGGACATAAACAGGAATTTCCCGTCTTCTGGCGTCTCGAAGAATGGACCGAGCTGCTTCGATATCTTCTGGTTTGGGGTGTTTTGCGTCCGCTGGAATGGCGTCTCCCTGGACTGCCCAGAAGGCGTGAGCCATTGCTCCGCCGATTAGGAGGCCATCGACTTTTCTGACCAAAGTCTCAATCGTCTTGATCTTGTCTGAGACTTTAGATCCACCCAACAAAGCGTAGAACGGCTTCTTTGGCTGGTGAAGTAGCGGCTCCAGGAATTTCAGTTCCTTGGCCATCAATAAGCCCAGGCCTCTCTCCAGGATGAGTGATGGAACACCATGGGTAGACGCATGCTTTCGGTGCGCTGTTCCGAAAGCATCGTTGATATAGATCTGAGCTAGTTTAGCAAGCTTCCGAGAAAACTCAGGGTCGTTCGCTTCTTCGCCTGGATAAAAACGGAGATTCTCCAAAAGTAGAATCTGACCATTTTTCATGCTCTGAACCATGAGTTCGATTCCGTCTCCAATGCACTCTTCAGCGAGAGTGACTTCTTGCTGGAGAAGTTCGGCTAGGTGGTTAGCAACCGGGAGGAGGCTATACTCAGGTTTACGCTTTCCGTCGGGTCGGCCCAAATGGGAGGCCAAAACGAGTTTCGCGCCCTGTTCGACCGCGTAGCGAATGGTAGGAAGCGCTTCCTGAATTCGGCTATCGTCTTCGATTTTTCGGTGTCCTTCAGCGTCTGGTTCGCTCAACGGAACGTTCAAGTCCAAGCGGAGAAAAACCACCTTGCCAGCAAGTTTAAAGTCGTGGATCGTCTTGATCATGGGCGAGCCCACTAATCCGGTACTCATTTCGATACTCCTTGAGTTCTCTCGAGGTCAGTTTTTTAATGTGAGGTCGAAGCTTAGCCTTTTTTCACCATAAACTCGGTGAGGTCGAGCATACGGGCTGAGAAGCCAGATTCGTTATCATACCAGGAGATGACCTTGATCATGTTTCCTTCTACGACGTGAGTCAAGTCGGCGTCCACGGTAGAACTCGCGGTACTTCCGTTGAAATCGATAGAGACTAGAGGAGCGGTTGAGAAGTTCAAAACGCCCTTCATTGGACCTTCAGCAGCGGCCCGGAAAGCCTGGTTGATTTCATCCTTGGTGGTTGCCTTCTTGAGTTCGCCCGTGAAGTCCACGAGTGAAACGTTTGGGGTAGGCACGCGGACCGCTAAGCCGTCAATTTTGCCCTTGAGGTGAGGCATGACCAGACCCACTGCTTTTGCAGCGCCGGTGGTCGTTGGGATCATGGACAAAGCAGCAGCGCGAGCGCGGCGAGGATCTTTGTGCGAGAGATCGAGTAATTGTTGGTCATTGGTGTAGCTGTGCACAGTCAACATCGTGCCACGGACCAAGCCAAATCGGTCATCGAGGACTTTGACCAGGGGAGCAAGGCAGTTCGTGGTGCAGGAAGCATTCGAAACGATGTGGTGCTCTGAAGGGATGTAAGAGCTTTCGTTGACGCCCATGCAAAGGGTGATGTCTGGATCTTTCGAAGGTGCAGAAATGACGACTTT
>CANHSO010000130.1 GCA_947463705.1 Bacteriovoracaceae bacterium | reverse complement strand
GACTGATGCTGCTTTTAGCCAGATTCGGGATGGATTTAGTGAGATTTGTGCTTTCCTAGCAGAGCAACCTACCACTCTTACTCATCGGGATTTTCACAGTCGCAATGTTATGATTGCCGAGGGAGTGGGAGATGGAAATGCTCGCTTTGTAATGATTGATTTTCAAGATGCTCGGATGGGACCTCCTCATTATGATTTGGCGTCGCTCTTAAAAGATAGTTACTATCAGCTTGAAGAGGTTCAGGTGACGCGACTGATGGATTACTACATTGCTCGATATGAAGCTGAGTCAGGCCTGGAAATTGATCGGGCTCATTTTGATCGCGTTTTTGATCTCATGTCTGTTCAGCGAAATTTTAAGGCCATAGGAAGTTTTGCCTCTTTCATGAATCGAAGAGGGGATCCTGGTTATCTAAAATACATTGGGAATACATTTGAAAACATTCGTAAAACTCTGCTCAAATACCCAAGGTACTCTCAATTGAGAGAAGCTTTGTTTTTTAATTATTATTTTTAGGAGTATCGCATGGTGCATGCTGGCCTGACTACGGCTATGTTAATGACAGCAGGGTTAGGTACTCGGCTTCATCCTTTTACGCAGGTCAGGACGAAGGCACTTCTGCCTGTTTTAGGAATTCCTTCAGTTCAATATACTTTGGATACCCTCGCGGCGGCCGGAGTTAAAAGAGTTGTGGCGAACGTACACCATTTAGCCCAAGATACGGCCAAGCGCCTCCAGGAACTTGACTCAAACGGTTTAGAGGTAAAAGTAAAAGATGAGTCTCAGCTGATTTTGGGTACTGCTGGTGGAATCCGCAATGCTTTAGGAGAGCTGGGACCAGCTCCATTTTTCAGAGCCAATGCCGATGTGATTTGTGATCTCGATTGGTCGGCTCTTTTGGCTGCACATCAAGAGCTGCGAAGGTCCCGTGGTGTTGTGATTACGTTGGCAGTTTTTCGAAGTGGCCCAAAGAATGCAAATTACCCAGAAATTCTGATGGACCAGAAATCAGAGTTGATTACAGGAATTGGAAAGCCTCAGTCCTCTCGTCCATTTTGGACGGGGGCAGCCGTCATTGAACCCGAGGCACTCCTTGAGGTGCCGTCGGTGGGCGCCTCTGAGTTTGTTCCTCAAATTTTGACACCCGCCATTCTGAGTCAAAGAGCGGGTGTTTTCCTGAGTGACGGGCTTTGGTTCGATATTGGAGCTCCGCAGCTCTGGTTGGAGACCCATTTTGATCTGATGAGGCGATTCGAAGCCAGTGATGGCATGAATGATCAGGTGAGACTCTGGCAAAGGCGTTTTATCGGCCTGAATCATTCATCCTCCCCAGGGTGTTGGTCACACAGTTCCTGTCAATCCCGCCCCTATTCGATGAGGTCATCTGATCAAAGTCCAAACTATATTGGAGAGGGAGTCGAGTTATCTCAGATTCGACTTCAGATAGGACCCAATGCAGTGATCTACGGTCCTGTTCCAGCCGATTTAGATCTGGACAGTCGATTTGAAAATGCTATTGCTTTTGGTGGGTATTGGGTGAAAAAATGAATCAATGACGGTTATTTCAGTCCCAGTCCGACTCAGAGTTGCGGCGGTTTCTCTGCTTCTCTGTATTCCCCTCATCGCCATTGAAGTGATTTTAGTAAGCCGTGCTCCGGGATGGGGTGCTCCGTACCGGCAAGTTTTTTACTGGTCAATGGCCTTCGCGATGATAGTTATTCCACTGGTTTCTTGGATTATGGCATTCAAACGAATTGTGTGGTTGTTGGCTTTTTTTTTGGGAACAATGTGGGTGGTTGCAAGTGCCGCGATGGCTCTAAGAATGAGCTTTCCCCTGCTTGGTTTTTTTACTGTTGGGCTGTTAGCCCTGTTGAGTGCGCAACTGTATTGGATTCGCGTTGAAATGCGTAGATCGTTCATTGATCCGCAACTCGCATGGTATCAGGGTGTGCCATCACCTATTCCTGGGCTTACTTGCGTAATCGGAGAGAGCGATCAAGAACTCAAATTAACGGTCAGTCGGATGGATCAAGATGGCGCTTTCGCCTTTTGCAAAGATCATCAAGAACTGCAAAAGGAAAAAACATTAGAACAGCTTTTGCGGCAAAAGATGCTCAAGGTTCGCTTCGAGTTCAATTCGAGAAAGATCTCCTGTATCTCAAGACCTATTTTGCTTGTAGAGCGGGGAGTTGGGTTGGGTTTGCAGTTTGTCGGCATGGAGCCGGATCTGGAAAAAGACGTTGGGGATTTTGTCGAGCTACTACGAGGGGGGGGCTATGTTTAGGAAAATATTTGGAATGATGGCAGTGCTTGGTTTGGTCGTGTTTTGGAGTGGTTGTAGTCGAACTCCTGAAATTTCTGGCGATCCTAAACAGCGTCTCACTGATTATGTAACGAAAAGCTTTGCAGTGAAACAGTTTCAGGATCGTGAGCAGCTCCTTAGTTATATGACTGGAGATGTGAAGCGGCGCCTTGAGAGTTGGAGTGAGGATCAATTTCGAGACGCCTTTTTAAATTCAAAAAGAACCTTGAGTAAAATTACGATTCGCGAAGTCAAGCCAATATCAGATGATGAAACTCAAATTACATATGAGCTGATTTACAACGAGATCAAAAAAGAGGTCGACGGGCAAATGATTGAGGCCAAAGTCACGAACAAAAAACTCTGTCAGATGTTAAGAGCAGAGCATGGACGATGGTACATCTCAGATGTAAAAAATATTAAAGAACTAATTGAGTTCAATAACTCCCTCTCTTTACCCTAGGAAGTTAATTGAATGTGCGCCCGGTTCTAATTAGGGTGGCGATGGCATAGTTAGTTTGCTGAAGGGTTGAGTAAATTTCGACTGAGGTAAACGTGCTATTCAGTGGAAGGTTTGGGAGTGAATAGTTTTGGTTTCCTGATGAGCTGCTGAGGAAATTGGGGGTGGATCCAGAAGAATGATAGACGTTAACTACCAACGCAGCCTCGTTAGTAATGCTCAGGCCGTCAAGTCGCAGAGTATACGAGCTACCGCTTAAAAAAATCAATGCAGTACCTGTCACATTAGACTGGCCGCTCGCTCCTACGAAGTTCCCCTGATAAATCGGGTTGCCAGGAGGCCTTGCATCATTGATAAGATTTCTTCCGTTTGTAGTTAGATCAAGACTTCCTGCGCATGACGAAAGGTAAGACAATAAAAACGGCGCAGCTAGCCATCGAGTGCTCTTCTTTGAGAGCAATTTTAGCCCGTGTCGAAAAGAGTGAAAACTTGAGGCCCAATCGATCATGTAACTTTGATTGTAAATTCAGACGTCCTTGAGATCAATGAGAACCTGGATATACTGGTAGAATGAGAACTAGACCTATTCTAGGGGTGTTTGGACAGAGTGTACTTTTTTTAATTTTTGCACTGATCTTTTCTTTCCTTGGGTTCTTGTTTGGCTCAAGCCGACAGGCAATTTTTGGCTTAATCTTAGGTTTTCTTGTCTCGTTGGTTCTTTGTGGATTGGCCGAAACGTTGATCTCGTGGGCTCTTGGTGCGAGTTCCCAAGGGATTTCCTTGGCCTTAGTGCGGGACCTGAATAACTGGAGCCAATCACCCATGAGCAACGTCAAAAGGCCTAGGGTTTTGATTTATCCGAGCCCGTTTCCTCAGGTTTGGTTGGTTCGTGGACTCTTTGGGAGGTCTGGAACCTTGTTCTTGAGTCAAGGTTTGGCAAGTTCAATGAAGGGACCAGAATTTCATTTGCTTTTCAGTCAGGCTATTAAGAAACTTCCGCAAATGCAGACCTGCTTGCTGAGCTATAATGCGGTCCTTTTAGTCTTGGCGGTTCGGATGATTCCAGCTGGATGGTTGGATTTGATGTCCTCTCGTAAGCGGTTGACCGAGAGCGAACAAAATAGTTTCAGGTTATCGAGCTTATTTGCTCTTGGCATAGCATTTCCCCTGTTGAACCTGCTAGTTCGCTTTGTAGTTGATTTCAATAGTCGGCTTTTATTCAGCCAGGCGGATGTTGAATTCAGGCATGTGATCCAGTCGCTGGAGAGTGCGCTAGGGCCCTGGGAAACCTCGCTTGGATTAAGTGCTCGACTTGGAGGTTTGCCACCTTCTCGCTGAACATCAGGCTTGTCTATCTATTCTTATGGATGTAAATCCTGAGGAAGTATGGCAACTGAGGCACCTTCAATCGGAATGGATTTAGCAACTTTTTTTCTCTCAATTTCTTCAGCAGCCTTCATCGGATTAGGGGCGATCGCCCCTCCGGGTGGAGGTGAGCCTACGATCGACTTAGAGTTGGCCCGACAGAATATTGATTTGCTCGAACTCATGTTGGAAAAAACCAAGGGTAACCGCACCCCCGAGGAAGATCGACTCATCGAACGTCTCCTTTTTGAGGCACGCATCAAATTTTTAGAAATCAAGCGCGATTTAGCAAATTCCTCAAAGTAGGAAAACTAGACTTATGAAAAATAGAAACTTATTTACTCTAGCAGTGTTTGCAACTTGGCTCCAACCGGCATCTATTTTGGCTGCCACAGGTCCAGCTCAATCATTGGACTCTCATGTTTTTGTGAACCTTTCAAAAAAAGTGGTTCCCTCAGTGGTGAACATCTCTACTTTGACCACGGTGAAGAGCCCATTTTTGCAGGGTGGCCAAGACGATGTCCTAAAAAAATTTTTTGGTGACCTTTTTAGACAATATAATCCGGGAGCAGGTCGTGGAAGCGAAAATTCGGATGACGAGGATGAGGGATCAGGGCAGTTTAACGCTCCCGGAAGTAATCAACGCCTCCCGAAGGCGATGTCTCTGGGGACAGGATTTATTATCGATGCTTCGGGACTAATTCTCACCAATAATCACGTCGTCGCTGATGCGGATGAGATTAAGATTTCATTTACAGAATCTAAGGAGGAGAAGCCCTCCGATGCAGAAGTAGTAGGCCGTGATCCTGATATCGACGTGGCCTTGATTCGAGTCAAAAATAAGAGAGCAATGGTTCCGGTAGTTTTAGGTGATTCCGATGCTCTTGAAGTCGGCGAATTTGTCATGGCTGTGGGCAATCCGTTTGGGCAAGGTCATTCGGTCACTCACGGGATTATCTCCGCTAAGGGGCGCCTCGCACCCGATTTTCAGCTAGCCAATTACATCCAAACCGATACGCCAATTAATCCGGGCAATTCGGGTGGGCCGCTTGTGAATCTTAAAGGCGAGGTTGTTGCGATCAATAATGCGATTGATCAGAGGGCTCAAGGAATTGGATTTGCCATTCCAATTAATTTTATTAAGAAAGTTCTGCCTCAATTGAGAACTAAGGGGACGGTCACTCGAGGTTTTATTGGCGTACTCGTCGAACCTCTTACACCTGAAGTGGCTGGTAAGATCGGGGTACCGTCTGATATTCAGGGCTCGTTTGTGACTCATGTGTACCCAGACCAACCTGCTGATAAGGCAGGGATCAAGCCTTACGATGTGATTTTAGAGTTTAACGGAACCCCGATTCACAATGGGAATGAGCTCATTGCTGCCGTCACGGCAGTGAACGTGGGTGACTCTGTGAGCGCAAAAGTCTATCGAGGCGGAAAGCAGATCGAGTTGAAACTGATTGTGAGTCAACGACCTGGTGCGCAGGAACAGGTCAAGAATTCGGGCGAGAAGAAGAAGAAAGCTAAGAAAAAAGCTGCCTCTGTGGACGTTGGTATGACCCTCGAGGAACTCACTCCTGAAGTTGCTAAAGAACTGGGTGTTTCAGTTAAGGCGGGGGGTGTTGTGATCACTCAGATCG
>CANHSO010000129.1 GCA_947463705.1 Bacteriovoracaceae bacterium | reverse complement strand
GAAAATCCACGGATCGCGAAGCTCTCGAACTTGCTTTGATTGAAAATATTCAGCGGCAGAATTTGAATTGTGTCGATGAGGCAGTTGCTTATTTTCAGCTCATCCAAGATTTTTCTCTCACTCAGGAAGAGGTTTCCGAAAGAGTGGGTAAGGATCGGGCAACCATTTCTAACTATCTGAGACTTCTGAGATTACCAGAGGCAATTATAGATGACTTAAAGCGTCAAGTTTTGTCTTTCGGTCATGGCAAAGCATTGCTCGGCTTAGATGATGCTGAGCTGAGACTTCGGGCCCGGTCTCAAATTATTGAAAAGCGTTTGAGCGTTCGAGAGAGCGAAGCCCTAGTCGAAACCATGAAGCAAGCAGCAGCAAGCGCAGAGGGAGCAGAGTCGCCTCTCAAGAAAACTCCTCTGGCTGCGAGACTTTTGAATCTGTCCAAAGAGTTGGCTCGGCACTGGTCTACAAAGGTCGAAGTGAAGGGTTCCGATTCGAAGGGGAAAATTGTAATTCACTATTCTACGCGACAAGACCTTGAAAGGATCGTCGAAGCCATGCACACTAAGAAGGTATGAGTCGAGCAATTTCACTTGAGGTTCCAATAGCCCATCCATCAGTCACTGCGGTCATTGACCACGGTTGCGAATTTGAAGGAAAGCTTTGTTTTCAGGGCACAGTCCGAATTGGCGGGACCTTTCGAGGCGAGATCTATACCCCTGACACCTTGGTGATTGGTGAGGGCGCTCGTGTGGATGCTCAAATTGAGGCTGGCATCATCATCATCAGTGGCGAAGTGAATGGAAGTATTCGAGCTAAGCACCGGGTTGAAATTCATCGACCCGCGGTGTTTCGTGGGGATATTTTAACACCCAGTCTGAGTGTTGACGAAGGTGTAATCTTTGAAGGCAGCAGCAAGATGGCTCATTCCTTATCTGCGCCTTTGCGCTCTAATGAAAACTAAAATCAAACCTTGACCCAACTAGCAGATCCATGCTAGCGACCAGTTAAGTTTCCAAACAATGCGGCCCTAACCATGCCAACGTAAGGTGGAGAACAACGTGAACGAGCTTTTGGAGCAGCTGAGCTTAGATCAGACATTTTTTGTAGAGTTAGCTTTAATTGCCGTGATCTTTTTCGCGCTTTCGCAGCTCTATTTTAAACCCTTTCTCAAGTTGATCCAAGCTAGACATAAAAAAACGATTGAAGACCGTGAGGCGGCAGAACGCCTCGTTCAGCAAGCTGATTCTAAAATGGCCGAATATCAGCGGTTTCTCGCTGAAGAGCGCACTCGTCTAAAAAAGACCGTGGAAGCGGCGCTTTTAGAGGCGAAAAAGGAAGAATCCGCCATTCTTACTCAAGCTAGAGATGAAGCTAAAAAAATCACCCATGAAACGCTAGAGTCGATTCAACAACAGCAAGCAACCCTGAAGAGTCAACTTCAAGCGGATGTAGAGGTCCTGGCTGAATCGATTTCAGAACGACTATTGTCAAGGAACGTTCGATGAGTAGCATTGCTTTATCTTTTCTCAATTTATCCATTCTGGTTGGGATTCTAGTTTATAAGCTGAAAAAGCCTACCCAAGACTATGTTCGAAATCGACATGAGTCCATGCGGGCAGAATTAAATGCTGTTCGAGATCAGCTCAAAACAGCTCAAGAAAAGTACGAAGAATTTTCAACTAAGTTTAAAGCACTTAACTCTGAAGTAGCGATACTACGAGAGCAGTCGCAGCAAGACGCGATCGCTATGGCTCAAAGAATTACGGCTGACGGACGTCGCTTAGCCGCAAATATTGTATCTGATGCTCGAGTCTCTGCTGAGACCCTATTGTCCGACCTTAAAAATGATCTTTACCAAGAGCTTTCGGCGAAGGTTCTGTCTCGCTCTGAAGAGATCCTCAGAGCTCGCCTGACCAGCACTGACCAAGCTCGGATACAGAAAGAGTTTTCACAACAAGTGGAGAAATTTCAATGAGTGTCGGTCACGCTTACGCGAGAGCATTGTTTGAGACAGCTCAGGCCCAAGAGGCTAAAGAGCCAGGCCTCATGAATGAAGTTGAATTCCAATTTGGTGAGTGGGTAGAGCTGGTTTCTCAGTCCAAGGAATTGGCTGCGGCTCTGGGGTCCCCACTTACGTCACTTCAAGAAAAACTAAACGTCGTAAATCAATTGTCTGAGCAAATGAAGCTGAGCTCTGTACTTCGAAACTTCTTGGTACTCTTGGCTAAAAAAGGTCGCTTGTCAGCGCTAGATGAAATTCACGACTCATGGAATTTGGTTCGGCTCGAGGCTGAAGGTGGTGTGCAGGGAGTCCTTGTTTCTGCGCATGCAATGGACCAAGCCGATATTGAAACTTTAGTGAAGGCTTTCAGCGATAAGCTCGGTAAAAAGTTGGCTTTCCGAGTCTCGACCGATCCGACACTCTTGGCAGGTATTAAAGTCACCGTAAATGGAGTAACCTATGATGGTTCACTTCGTTCTCAACTCCAAAAACTTCATGATCATTTAGTAGCTGGGGCACCAATCGCTCAGGCTTAGGTCATTAGTTTCAATTTTTAGAGGAAGATATGCAAACTCGTGTTCGCCCTGAAGAAATCACTCAAATTCTCAAATCGCAATTAGCTAATTTCGAAAAAAGGCTCGATGTCTCAGAAACTGGCTCCGTGATGGCTGTCGGTGACGGCGTCGCTAAGGTCTACGGACTCGACAAGGCTATGGCCGGAGAGTTAGTGGATTTCGGTAACGGAGTCAGCGGAATGATCCTCAACCTCGAAGAGGATAGTGTCGGGGTCGCTATTTTGGGTGACGACACTCAAATTAAGGAAGGCTCAACCGTTAAGCGAACCAACAAGATCGTCCAGGTTCCAGTTGGAACTGAGTTGCTCGGTCGTGTTGTGAACGCTCTCGGGGTACCGATTGACGGAAAAGGCGACATTCAGGCTAAGCATTACCGCAAGGTTGAGGTTAAGGCACCTGGGATCGTTGGAAGACAATCAGTTAAGGAGCCACTCCAGACAGGCCTAAAGGCGATTGACTCGATGATTCCAATCGGGCGCGGGCAGCGAGAGTTGATCATCGGCGACCGACAGACGGGTAAGACTGCCGTTGCCCTCGATACGATTATCAATCAAAAGGGACGTGGCGTTTACTGCATTTATGTCGCAATCGGACAGAAGCAATCGACAGTCGCTCAAGTGGTAGATAAGCTCAAGGAAGCTGGCGCGATGGAGCACACCATCGTGGTTGCCGCTACCGCTTCGGATCAAGCTCCGTTGCAGTTTTTATCCGCCTATACAGGTGTGACCATTGGTGAGTGGTTCCGTGACAACGGCAAACACGCTCTGATTGTTTACGATGATTTGACCAAGCAAGCTCAGGCTTACCGTCAGCTTTCGTTGCTTCTCCGCAGACCTCCAGGTCGTGAAGCGTATCCTGGGGACGTGTTTTACTTGCACTCCCGCCTATTGGAGCGCGCTGCGAAGCTTTCTGATCAGCTCGGCGGAGGCTCACTCACGGCTCTTCCTATTATCGAAACTCAGGCGGGTGACGTCTCGGCATACATTCCTACGAATGTAATTTCCATTACGGATGGCCAGATTTTCCTCGAAACAGATTTGTTCTACTCAGGTGTTCGTCCTGCCGTGAACGTGGGTATTTCGGTTTCCCGCGTTGGCGGAAGCGCGCAAATCAAGGCGATGAGGCAAGTTGCAGGAACTTTGCGTCTTGAACTTGCTCAATATCGCGAGAAAGCTGCATTTGCCCAGTTTGGCAGTGATCTCGACCCTGCCACTCAGAAGCAGTTGGCTCGCGGGCAGCGATTGACTGAGATTTTGAAACAGGGCCAGTACGTTCCTATGTCGGTGGAGCGCCAGGTTGTGGTTATCTACGCGGGTACGAACGGATTCTTGGATAAGCACCCCGTTGATCGTCTGCGCGAATATGAAACTCAATTGTCCGCATTCCTCGATAAAAAATATCCTGAGATCTATCAGACCATTGTCTCGAGCGGAAAAATTGATGATGCGCTTAAGGCGAAAATGGAGCAGGCGTTGAGGGAATTCGACGGAGTGTTCGTAGCCTAATTGGCAAAGAGACGGAGCTTTCATGGCCAGCATCAAAGACCTTAAAAAGCGTATCGGGACGGTGAAAAACACGCAGCAGACCACTAAAGCCATGAAAATGGTCTCTGCTGCGAAGCTCCGCCGGGCCCAGGAAGCAATTCAGAATCAAAGGCCGTATTCGCGGGCGGTTTCTGGATTGATTCGTGAGTTGAGTCTCGCCTGCGCTGGAAGCGATTTAGTCGAGAAGTACCCAGTCCTGAGACAGGAGACCATGGGTGCTGAACGAAAAGTTCTCGCGGTGGTGATTTCCTCGGATCGCGGACTGTGCGGTGGATTTAACGGAAACGTAATCAAGACTTGTCAGCGGTGGTTGACCTCGATGAGTCGCGAGCCGGGCGTTTCTGTTGAGTTGGCCTTTGTGGGAAGAAAAGGGCATGACTTCTTCAAAGGGAAGAAGGTCAAGGTTGCCGGGTATTTCCCCGAGGCGGGCGGAAAAGTGACTTTCGCTAAGGCGAAAAAACTTGCGGATGAGCTAGTTCGGCGGTTTTTGAGCGGTGAAGTAGATGAGGTTAAACTGATCTACAACGAGTTTAAGAATGCAGCTTCGCAGAGGCCCTTGGTTGAAGATTTGTTGCCACTGAAGACCGAGCTTCAGGGCCAGCAGGGTTCACCTGGGGTTGGTAGCGTTATCATCAAGCCCAGCATCGAGGACGTGCTAGATGAGTTGCTCCAGAAGAATTTCTCCATTCAGCTTTTCCGTGTGCTTCTTGAGTCGCAGGCGGGTGAGCACGGCGCTCGAATGTCGGCCATGGAGAATGCGACCAAGAATGCTGGAGAGATGATTCGACGTCTGACGCTGCAGTACAATAAGCAGCGACAGGCTGGTATTACCAAGGAACTTTTGGAAATTATTGCAGGCAGTGAGTCTCAGAAGAATTAAAGGAGAGGGAGTTTATGTCAGCAAGCGCTAAGCTAGAAAACCAGGGCCATATCAAGCAAGTGATTGGCCCTATCGTGGACGTGGAGTTTGATTCGGGTAAGTTACCCGCGATCTATAACGCTGTACGTGTGACCAATCCGACGGTCAGCGACAGTGAGTGGAACCTCGTACTGGAGGTTGCTCAACATCTCGGTGATAATACAGTTCGTTGTATTTCGATGGACAGTACCGACGGGTTGACTCGTGGGCAGGCTGCTCGTGATACGGGCGCTCAGATTCAGGTGCCTGTAGGTCGTGAGACCCTAGGCCGTATTCTTAATGTCATTGGTGAGCCCGTCGATGAAGCAGGGCCAATTGATGCTAAAAAGCATTATCCAATTCATCGTGCAGCTCCTGCTTTTAAAGATCAATCAACGACCATTCAGCCGTTTTTCACCGGAATTAAGGTCGTCGACTTGCTCGCGCCTTATGCACGAGGTGGGAAGATCGGTTTGTTTGGCGGCGCCGGCGTCGGTAAGACCGTTTTAATTATGGAGTTGATTAATAATATCGCTACTCAGCACGGGGGCTTTTCCGTTTTCGCCGGAGTGGGCGAGCGTACTCGTGAAGGTAATGACCTCTGGATGGAAATGAAAGAGTCCGGAGTCATCAACAAGACCGCACTGGTTTATGGTCAGATGAATGAGCCACCAGGAGCCCGCGCCCGCGTTGCTCTTTCGGCTCTCTCTGTTGCTGAGTACTTCCGTGACGAAGAGAACCAAGACGTTCTCCTTTTCGTAGATAACATTTTCCGATTCACTCAGGCTG
>CANHSO010000128.1 GCA_947463705.1 Bacteriovoracaceae bacterium | reverse complement strand
TCTCAGTCGATGGAATGAAATTAGAAAGCACGTTAAGCAAGGTTGTCTTACCTGAACCTGTACCTCCGGAGACCACAATATTTAGCTTCGCCTCAACACACGCCCGGAGGAAATCTGCAATTTCCTCAGTCATAGATCCAAACTGAACCAGGTCCTTGTATTCGATTCTCTTTTTTGGAAACTTACGAATCGTAATGGTTGGACCCCTTAGCGCAAGTGGAGGAATGATCACATGCACCCGTGAACCGTCGTGTAAGCGGGCATCCACATAAGGGACCTTCTCATCGACGCGACGCCCCAATGGAGTCACAATCCGCTCAACCACGTTCATCATCTGATTTTCACTCGAAAAATTCACCTTTGAGAGCTGAGGCTTGCCGCCCTTTTCGATGTAGATCTGATCACGGGCATTGACCATAATTTCTGTGACTAAATCATCAGCAAGGAGATCCTCCAAGGGTCCTAACCCAAGGGCTTCGTCTAGAACCTCCTTGAGCATCTGAGCCTTGAGCTCACGTGAATTCAAAAGAGACTCAGTGTCCTCCTTGGAAAGAACATCTAGAATTGCTTTTTGAGTTCTCTCTCGCAAAACTGCACGCTGTTTGGAGTCATTGGTATCAGTATTCATTTTCTTTAGATCCATCTGCTCCACTAAAGCCTTATGAATTCTCAGCTTCATTGCCGTCCATGGATCCATCACTCCGGCCGCACTACGTCCGAAAACGCCCCCGTTGTCTTTGGATGCATTTCCAGCAGGCGCCTGCGTTGCAGCTTGAATTTTACTAGCAACACCTGATGGTTTTTTCAGACGAGCTAGATTATCAAGGAGAGCGGTCTGTTGCATCTTCCTCACAAGATCGTGGTAGGCCCGAGCGATCGGTGTCCCAGCCCCCGCTATACATAGAGGAGTGGCTTTTGCCAAGGAGCCCTCACACGTAGCCACATCGTCAGGAATCGCAGCATAGACCGCACGTCCCAAGTTTTTCTGAATCATCTGAGGATTAATAATATTATTTGTGGAGTATCGGTTAATCACGATCTGAACCATTTCAGGAGGAAATAGTAGTTCCTGAATTTTACCTAAAATTCTTTTCGTCTGATTGATGACGATCACGTCGGCTGTAGTTACTACAAAAATCGCAGTTGCAAACTCAAATGCCTTCAGAGCCGAAGCATCTGCTCCATTTCCGCAATCTACGACGATGTAACTAAAAACCTGAGTTACTGCCTTGAAAAACCGCCCCAGACCCTCTAAATCCATGTCACGAGCAATCACTGCGTCCCGAGGGGCTGCTATGTAGCTATAACCCACCGGGGTATTAACCATAAAAGGGGCAAGCGTCTTTGGATCGACAGGGCCAGGAGGCATCTTCGATACATCAATAATATTTTTCGCCGGATTCTGTCCAAGGATAATATTTTGATCTCCCAGACTGGTTAGGTCTAGATCAACAATAAGAGGCCTCTGCTTAAATTCTTGGAGGTGGGCAATTGCCATATTGGCTGCAAATACGCTCTTGCCAACGCCTCCCTTTCCTCCAACTACAGCGATAATATGTCCTGCCATAGGCTTTTACCTTTTTCTAGTTTACTTTAACTCTGAAGTTTCGTTTTAGATCATCCGTGCCATCCGAGGCATTTTCAATAATTTGAGGAGTCACAAAGATCACGAAATTTGACTTATTTTTCCGAAAGTTTTTTGAGCGAAGAAGACTAAACACCGGAATAGTTGTAGCAGAGCCTCCGGATCCAGTACTAAAGGATCCAGGCATTGGATCGTCTTTGTTAAAGTCCGTCCCAACATCATGGGCAGTGACGCCGGCAATAGCTGCACTCTCATTGGACTTAATATAAACTTTAGTTGACACCTTATGAACTGCAGTCACAGGAGGAGAACCGACGGCTGGGGGTCGACCTACTACGTCCGTCTGATCAATTTCAAGATCCATCTGAATGTCTTCACTCTGTCCTAGGATCAAAGGGGTAACTGCGACTGCCAAGCCAACATCCCTACTCTGACTTGAAGCCGTTCCATTGGCACCCATGACTGTAAACGGATATTGAGTCTGCTCATTAAGTTTAGCCGGTTGACCGCTCCGTACTATGAGCGTACCTGTCTTAAGAACCCGACCATACCCTGCCTGCTGCATGCTGTTCAGCTGGGGAAGCAAACTCGAGAGAGTCCCACTAAACGAAGCACCGTCAGATGAAGCGCTCGTTGCACCCGCAGCATTCTGTCCTAAAGAGATCGTAGGATTAGTCGTAAAACCAGGCTGCCACTTAAATCCAAAGACCTTGTTATAGTCTTTTCTAAGCTCGACAAAGTGAAATGAAACTCGCACCAGCTTCTCTAGCTTGCGAGGAGGAGCTGGATTGACCATTATAAAATTTTGAATTAGGGAACGTTGTGCCATTCTCTGGGCAGTGACGTCTTTATCAAGAAGGCCCGATGGCTTAATCTCGGGTACGTATAGAGCCGCAATCTGAGCCGCACGCTGGGCTTGAGCTATGTTATCCGTAGAGCCCTCAAGAAAGATCATACCGTTCACAACCCGTGTCTTTACATTAGGCGCAAATCCAGAGATATCGACCTGAATTCGATTTGCCAGAAACTGCATTGCTAAGGGAGAGAGCGTGGTCAAATTCAAAACAAAATCAGCGTATGACTTATCAGAGATCACTGTATAAAGCCGCCCATAATCAGCGGGCACTAAAACCTCGCCCTCGATTACAATTTTAGGGCCAACGACACGAATATTGAGCCCCTCAATATCCCTGAGAAGATCAGAGATCTCACTCCTAATCCGGTCCAAATTACTTCCCGTCACTCGAACGACAAAGATGACTCCGATATTTCCTTCCACATCTCGAATTGTAACGGTAGTTTCCCCCGATTTAAGAGGCTTCAATATTACCTGTTTTCGACTGCCTATCTTTGCAAGCGTTGCAGTGACCACCTGAGGGTTACCATACGAGATTCCACTAGGAGTCATATTAGCATCAAAATCAAGATCGATGGCCTTATCTTCGCCAGTAGTTAAGAGCAGCCGTCGTCGATCCGCGGTTGCCTCGGATTGATCGTAAGTCAATCTCGAACGTTTAAACTTTTTACTCAAGCCCTGATCAGCTTTCAACCCTTGACCGGGCACTAGCGTCGTTTGGCTCGAATCAGGGCCGATCGAAGTAGTGGAACGTGCTACCTCCGCGGAGAAAGCCGGATTCTTAAAGCCAACCCCAGCCTCGATGAGTACCAGAAATAGGATAGATAAAAGAAGGGAGTCAGCCTGCTTCACCGCCTACCACCTTGATTCTTTGCTTTAGCAATTGTTTCGGCTCCGACAATGTCAGTTAAGCTCGCCATGGGCAGACTCACTCGCTCAAGATCATCATTATTTCTTAGAGCGATAGACAACGCATTTTCGCCGTTATTTACGAGAACTGCAAGCGTCTGAACCTGAATCGGATCAACCTCAACTGTGAGTGTCGAATACGCATAGTCATCAGCCAAGGAGCGAACCCGCTCTCGACTTCCTCCTGTAGGATCGACCTCCACACTTCTTGCAATATTATTGGTGATATAGTGCCCTGTCGCTAAAACAACCACGTCTTGAAGGACGGTCTTTGCGACCTTACTCTCTTTTCCCCCTCCAACATCAATCACTGCAATCAAGTCGATTCGATCACCGGGTTTAATCAACCTGGAAACACCTGAAGTATCATTGACAGGGATTGAAAACGCTCGCTTACCCGGAGTCACTTGAGTCGCTAAACCCGTGCGACTGCCAGGCTCAGTGATCTTGTTATAAGTAATCTGCTCTCCCTTTTTAATGGGAACAATGGAGATACTACCGGCAAGACTTTTAATTGCCTTCGCCCCCTCTTTGCTTTCATCATTTTTTTCTAAAGACACAGCAGACGGCTCGAGATACTTTTTTGGGATCAGCTTAAACTCAAGCATACTCTCATTGATGGTTTCCATTTCTGAAATGTCTTTCTTAGCCTCTAAAACCAGCACTTCAGTCCCATTTCTTTTTCTCGCTTCATCTTCAATACTCGAAACGTAGCTATTCATAAAAAAAACGGCAATTAAAGCAAATGCTATCGACAAAGTGACTGTTCTATTATTCATACCTGACCCCATCTACCCACTGTTCGCTCTCCTTGGCTGCAATTCAACGAATGTAATTCATTTTACTCCCGCAATAACTGGCAAGTTCCCTTGGATCCATAACACCTCTTAATACAGAGCTCCCCAGAACAGGATTAACTGGCCTTGGTCCTGAACCACTTCCGATTCCGATCTGTATATTCTGTGTGCATAGAGTTACTGAGTTCCTAATCCTAACTTTAGACCGAGAAAGAATAGGCTCTTTTCCAGGATCATCCCGCTGTCCACGAGGATTCCTGGCAATATTCTGAGTCGTCGCCTCTGGTAAATAATCAGAGCCCTGACCTGAACTTTCGAGATTTCCAGACACTCCCACCAGCATTTGGTTCATACTATAGTCAGCCATTTTGACTTGCTTTTCGATATCTGGATAAAATGGACTATTGAAGGTCAAAAACAGTGCCTGAGCTCTCGCATACTTTTGATCAACAATTGAGACTTGAATGGCGGTATTAATCTTGATCATGAGAATAATCAGACCAATCATTACAGGAAGCATAAGGATCAGTTCGATGATGCTCTGCCCTAAATCCTCATTCGTAATCTGATTAAGACTACTTCTAGCAGCCATTATCAACTCTCCAGTTTTCTGGTCGCATGCTGTCTGCGCACTCAGCGTCCGATGGCTCTCTGCCCAACCAGCTCTCCGAGGTAAGAGTCAGACTATTGAGAGCAGGACTTGATCCTGCTCGGGGAAGAACACCTAAGGGTAATGGGATGATCTTACTGGAAAACTTGTACTGCACTCCCATCATCCATAATGTCGCGTCAGCAGATGGGTCATAAAGACCTCCCGCTCCGAGAGTCAAGCCAGGAAAGTCTGCACTCGCTCCGCCTGACCCTTTGGCAATTGACGGGAATTTATCAGTTCTAGTTTGGAAACCTGAGGTTTTCAGCATATATCCCAACACAAAGCGGGCCCTGGAGTCCTGATCTCCCTGCGATGGTCCAGCTGATAGGTACGCTCGCGCTGCCATAAAAGTTGCATATTGAACATAATTTCCAAAAGCAAAAGCAAATCCGAGCTGAATAATAAAGAAAGTAAACCCAAGAAATAGAGTCAGCGTCAAGACAAACTCAAGGGTGGACTGGCCCTGTTCAGCGTTATTGAGATTTCGAAAAAATAAATATTCTGAAATTGCCACCAGATTCCACCCTCGGATGCATCAAGGGGCCCCCATTATTTGGTCCCTTAGTTTTTACATGACCGTACTGATAAGCTGCTGCGAAAGGACCAGATAAAGTATCAATGAATTTTCTACTGAGATTCCTCTGACCTAAGAGACCCGTGATCGTCATAAAAATTGAAAAAATGACGGCCAAAAGCAAAATGTATTCCGTAGCAGCTTGACCTTTTTCACCTGCTAATTGAAACTTAACTTTTTTTAAAAATAGAGCACTCGCCCAGCTTTCAACTGTCATTAACTTCTTAACGTCTCTTTCAGGCAAAAACCTGAGCTAAAACATCTCTAAAAGTTAGTTACTCCAGACACTAAGCGGAGCCCTGCCAGTCTTGAGGTCCTTCTCTAATTGGGCCCCGACTCGAAGGACCAGCCGGTCTATCGTTCCAATAAGTTGTTTGTTGAGTTGGGAAGCAGAAAAGATAACGAAGGAGAGAATAAGCAGATATTCGACAGTTCCTT
>CANHSO010000127.1 GCA_947463705.1 Bacteriovoracaceae bacterium | reverse complement strand
CTCGATGCTTTGTCCGCATCGTTTGCGTAAGAAGCTAATACAAACCGAATTTAGAACGCCGAGTTGGCTAAGTGCTGAACATGAGACCTAAATTAGCTCCGTCCCTGTGCCCTTTTATGTAACCGGGCATTTTAACGAGTTGACTCACCAACCTGTCGTTCTCTAAGATGAGATGAATCAAATTCACATCATAATTTGCGGCTTGAGTAAACGAGCCAGGAATTTGACTCTGCAGCCATTTTAGATATGCCAATTGGTGATCTAGAGTATCCGTCGGTGGCAAATCCAGTGCCGGGGGAAGTGGGCCTATACTCGGCGGCAGCGCCAAAACCCCTGTCGGCTCCAGCCACTGCAAAGCCAAAGCCAACCCCAAGACCCCAATCCAACGTACAGATTTTTTAAACATTATTGCTAAATAATGATTTAAGCTGATTGAATAGTCAATATTCTCCCACTACGGACTTTAGGGCGACATCGATCAAATAAAAACGATCCCTCAAGACTCGGATTTAGTCTGAGCCTTGAGAAGCTTCTCTAATGCCCAGTCGGGCTTGTAGAAGAATCGCTCAAAATTACGATTGAGTGCAGTCCAACGCCCTGGGGTTTGGTCTTGCTCGATGAACTTGGTAATGGCGTTCACCTTGGAATCGAGGTCGTCGATCATATGCACGACGAGTGCTTCAACGCACTGAGGTTCTTTGGGGGAGCCATATTCCAGTTTGCCGTGATGGGCGAGGACAAGGTGTTTCACCAAAAGTTTTTTGTCAGTGGGGAATGCACCAGGAATTCGACCGGGTTGGGATTCGAGCTCTCTAATTTTTCGATCAATGAGTTCAACACCCATCACCAGGTGGCCAATGAGTTTTCCTTCATCCGTGTAGTCAGTGACGCGGTCATAAGCGAGTTCCCAGATCTTGCCGATGTCGTGGAAGAATCCTCCGAGGAATAAGAGATCGCGATCTAAAATCTCACCATAATGACGAGACAATCCATCCAACATTCCGGTGATGGAGACCACGTGCTCGAGCAGGCCGGTTTTGTAGGCGTGATGAATGCTTTTAGCAGCCGGGGCGCGCTTGACCCGGTCTGTGATTTCTGCATCATCCTTGAATACAGCTTCAGCCAACGCCCGATAGAAGGGGTCTTTCATGGTGGCAACAAAATCGAGCAGCTGTTGATAAAGACCGTCTGCATCCAGATGGCTTTCGGGAAGGTAGTCTTTGATCTCGACTTCATCCTCACGAAGAACTTGGAGTCTTTCGGCGACCACTTGCCTGCGTCCCTGATAGGACTGACAGCGACCTTCCACATGGACAATTGCATCCCGAACGACTTGCCCCATATAAGAAGCTACGTCTTCCCAGACTCGGGTTTCGACCTCGCCCGACTTGTCCATGAGGATCAAGTTCATGTAGGGCTTCCCATTTTTGCCAACCGCGGTTGCACAAAACTTCACTAAAAATGGAGATGAGACCAGGTCTTTTTCCTTAAGATCCTTAACAAACTGACTTTTTTTCATAATTTTCTCGTCCGGAGAGACAATCAGTAAATACCTAAAGAGTCAACTTCGTTCTTCTGTCCAGGCGCAAGCAGCCTCGATTAAAAACTAAATCCGGTAACCTGGATATTTAAAAAGAGATCCTGGCGGCCGCCTGCCTCGGCGTTCAACCCATAATGATACTCAACACCCCAAGTCACTGGGATATAAAAAATCTCGGACGATAGTCGAATCCCGGCCCCAACAGCAGGAAGGTAGGTAATCTGACCTTGGGATGACCGCCAGATCGACGTCTCAGCAAAGGCGAGCGTGTAGAGATTATTAAAAAAGAAGCGATAAGTACCCAATCCCCCAAAAATCCGGGAAATCGGCATCCTAAAATCTAAAGAAGGGCGAATGACTCCACCTCCACCTAAAAGGCGATTTGGATAGCCTCGAATCCCGAGCCAATCTAAGCTATCTCCCAAGACAGTATTAGTCAGGCCAGAGGACCCTCGCCCCCTTAGCAACGCACCGGACATCGGGTAACTCTGACCCATTTCTGAAACCCACTCGCCCGCAATCGATGGAGACAGAATGGTGTGTTGGCCTAAGCGCAAAAACTCTTTCTCTTGGAAAAACGCCTTCCATACGACAGTCTCTGGCAAAAAGTAACTTCGGACCCCAAGGTGAGCGGATCGCCCACCCTCTGAAAAGACAGCCAAGTTCGAAGTTTCTTGATTCGAAAACGACAAATTAAAATCGGCGCTCGAAATGAGAGGCGTCTCGCCCAAAAACTGAACTGGCGAGCCATCTACCCTTCGATAGACATAGGCTCTTTGACTGGTCACACTCAACGATGGCGTCCACACAGAATAGGTCCGAACTATGGGATAAGCCCAACTGATCGCCGCGGAGAGCACCTGAGTAAAATCAGTAGTAGTTTGATTGCTATCTGTAATGGTTGATAGATAACTTCCTGAAATTGAGAAATCAGACCCTAAGGTTCGATTAGAATAAAGTCCAAAGGCGTTTGCCGACTGAATTTGAGTCGTATAACTTGCACCCAAAACATAGCGATGCAAATTCAAAGCGTCAAAACCCAAGGTTTGAGCCCCAATATCAATTCCTCGACTATCCACGGCACCCACTGGGATGATCCCACGAGGCCATAAGCTCGGAAAAACTGAATAATCTTGAATTGGGTAGGTTCGATTTGGTGTCTTATGAAGTGAGTCCTCAGATAGAGCAGGAGCAGGAGGAGGAGCAATTTTAGCTAAATCCGTTTTGAGCTGCTTCTGAGCTGGATTCAGCTCTAAACTGGCCTCTGCAAGATCCCACCCTGATGAGGAAAAATAGCTCAAGTAAACTTTTTGATTGAACGGTTCACTCGCAGAAAAGGCAGGTAACCTAACTCCACTCACTACATTCGTCATCAGCCTCGGGGCTTGACCATGGCCCAGGTACCTGTACAAATTATCCACACCGGTTGCATTTGAAACAAAATGAAGTTGTCCATTCGAGTCGACCGCAGGAAAGCGATTAAACTTCCCGTCTGCCAGAAGTGTCCGCTCGGTGCGAGTATCCAAATCGAACTCCATCAAGTCCTCTTGGAATTTCTCATTCGGATGAAGCGTGTAGTAAATTCTGTGGCCGTCTCGAGAGAATTTAGGCGTAGCAACACGCTCGTAAAGCTTCGGCATAGACAGGACTTCAACAGGTCCCAGACGAAACTCGCCGGACCGGTCCGGATTGAGTGGTGCACGAGCCAAGCCGACCCGAGAAATGGCAGTTTTAGTGAATGTCACCCACTTTCCATCAGGCGAGACGTCCGGATCTTTCGCTCTGAGCCTCTCAGAAAGCATGTAATCACGGTCATGAATCAAATCATAAGCCTTGAGATCGCTGACCCCAGAAAACTGATCCAAATCGTTGTACTCGCTGTAAATCAGCGTTTTTGAATCCGGAGTAAAACTCATACCCATGCCATAAAGTTTATCGCTCAACCGACGGACTAGCTGACCCCTCAAATCCCGCAAATAGAGACCTGATCTTTGGTCAGCTGACGCCTGAGTATAGGCTAGCCACCTCCCGTCGGGCGAAGCCGCAATACCACCGACTTGATTCGACTTTGCCCTGGTTTGCTCCGTGAGAACTCGAACCGGCGTAAGGGGTTGGGACTTAATTTTTTTAATATCTTTCTCAGTTCGTTTCCGCGTTTGATCAACCCACTCATCCCAGATGGCATACCAATCTTTTTTGACCACCTTAAACAGGGTGTCGTTGATAAAAAAAGGCAGATCAGAAGCAGATTGGAATGAGAGAAGTCCAAGAGCGTCCTTACCAAAACTCCTTCCATTCAATCGACTCTGCTTAGAAACCTGGTTCATCAACTGATATCCAAACTGATAGCGAGTATCCCCCACGGGAAAGTAAGGGTTATTCCCATTGACCAAATCAAGGGTCATGAATGACCGTGTATTTAAAACATTTTCAGCCACAGCCGAGCGAAGTAGCATGTCATAATCACTGCTTCGCCCACGGCCCGCTTGAGTGAATTGAGTCTCGAGATACACAGCAAGACCCTCGAGCATCCAAGGTGCCCACAAAGCATTCGGCAGTGGCAAATCTAAAAGGAATGAGCGAGCAAATCGATAAAGCCCATTCGTCGTATCCATATTCATAAAGTGGGCGTATTCGTGAAAAACTAATACTCTCAACCACTCGTCATAAAATGTAATCGAGTCCGCACTGTCCGGCGGAGTCAACCAAAGGACCATTCCATATCGGCCTACCGGACTTGTCAGTCCGTTCGCTGTGTCGCGGTTGTCGAGGAGGACCACCAAAGTTTTTTGGAGTGTGTTCCAACGAAAAAGAGGAACGTAGTTGTCATGAGCTTCTTCGTAGAGATTTGCAACTCTTTGAGCGACCACCGAAAACTCTTCGGGGAAAGAGATTCGAAAGTGTTCTGTTTCCAGAGTCTTCCAATGATGAAATGGAGAAATTCCGTTGAGATCTGTATTCCCAAATGGATTGCTCACCAAAATCCCGCTCGCGTGAGTCTGAACAGTCCCGAGCGTCCCTAGAAGCGCACAAACTAGGAGAAATTTCTTTAATTTTTTGTGCCTTTTCTTCCGTTTGTGGTCCATAAGAAAATATTCATATAGTAACTCCTGTTTTCGCTGACGACGAAGAAAATCGAATGAAAGTCGTCTAAATGACAAGCAAGCGAATCTGAATTCTCTGGATTGAGCGATAAAACTATTTTAGTTGACATATTTACAGTATAACTTTTATCGCGCCGTGATTGTGGATCGATCTGACTCTCACTACTTGATTTTTAGCAGGAGTTCTGGTCTCTAATGGACGTTCCCCTAACGAGAGGAGTCCCTAATGGCGAGTCAGTGGATGCTGGTGAGTGTTCTGGTCCTTGGTTTTTGGTCTCAGTTGGGGTGGGCTGCACCTCCGCTCCAAGTTGCGATCTGCTCGCAGAGCCCAGTAAAAATCAAAGCTGTGGCAAAAGCTTTCCATCGACTCTTTCCTGATCGAGACGTGAATTTGGTTGGAGCTAATCCCCCTTCAGAAATTGCGGAACAACCCGTAGGACTCGAGTGGGGCCGAGTGGGGGCTCAAAATCGACTTCGTAACGCTCGAGCAATCCTACCAGACCAACTCAGAGGTAAGACCCCCGATTACTGGGTTTCTATCGAAAATTTTATTTCTCCGGAAGGACCCAAAAGTGATCCCTGGTATGATCAAGCAGTCATCTTGGTTCAAAACGGGGATGAACCGCCGGTAGAAGAACTTTCCCGAAAAATTTTTTTCAGTCCCGAATTTGCGATTGAGGCTAAGCGGCGGCCAACGCCAGCAGATCGATCTGAATCGGGTTTTTCTACAACTGTGGGCATGCTCATCTCCGAGCAAGAAGGAGGAGCGATCTCGGCAGATGAATGGCAGGGGTTACCTGAGTTTGGAGGGATTCCCCGCAAGAAGATTCTGAGTGAAGCCTTAGTTCGAGCGATTCTTAAAACTGCGATTCAAAGACTGGAAAACTTTCCAAAACCTGGCATCAGCTTCCTAGATATCTCTCCCCTCCTAGCTCAGCCCGAGCTCCGAGATGCCGTCATCGATCTTTTCGAGGATGAGTTCGCGAACAGAAAAATTGACCTGATTGCAGGTCTGGATGCCAGAGGATTTATTTTTGGAAGTCTTTTAGCGGATCGCCTGAGGCTGCCTTTTGTCATGGTGAGAAAACAAGGTAAACTCCCGCGCCCGACTCATTCTGAAAGCTACGATACGGAATACAGTAGCTCTACCATCGAGATTGCTGCTCATGACGTCGAAGGTAAAACGGTTCTTCTCGTAGACGACCTACTGGCTACAGGCGGCACTCTGAGGGCTGCAGAAAACCTTTTTCTGAAAGCCGGAGCACGAGACGCTTGTTCAGCATGTGTGATTGAACTGGTTGAACTCAAGGGAGCCGGGCAGTTGAAGG
>CANHSO010000126.1 GCA_947463705.1 Bacteriovoracaceae bacterium | reverse complement strand
TCTAAAGCAGGCAACATCGAAGCATCCACCATTTCGGCGTTAATTTCTTTTTGAGTTAAACCAACATTTTTCAAAAACTTGAAAAAAGTGTCATCTTTGCCGATGGTGAGGTTGACGGTTACAGAATCGCTTTCAGCCACGTCAAGCACTGCGCTCATGAGTTTTTGAAGTTTAGCCACTGTTGAGAATTCGAAAATATCTCCGCCTTCCAAACGGCCTTTCTCATCAGAAAACTCATAACGGAAGTACAGCGGGCTTTTGGTCTTTTGAACTGCTTTTTTCATAAAAATTCCTTAGTAAAAAGAGTTGAGCGAAAGACTATACTACTATTTTTCAGATTTAACGAGAGAATAATTTCGAATCACAAAAATACCAGTCAACCAATTTAATTTTAAAGCTCATCTCTGCCTGAGTTTTTAACTAGTGTTGCGGAATTAATCTAATAAAGACGGCGACTTTAATCCTGTAATAATATTTTCAAGCGAGCACTTTATCACCTTGGAAAGTCTGTTTTTCAAGGACTTACTTGCCCCATTCTGAGTGGACTAGGCCACATCATCATCGATGACTTGAGGTCACGAAATCCTGGGTAATTAACCGAGGACAGAATCGCTGGGTCTTAACAAGCGTCGTATTGACTAGTCATTGGAGACACAGTTTTTTCTTTTTTTTTAAATTGATATAACAAGAACTAGGTTATCAACGAATGATTTGTTAAATAATTTTAACTTAAATATAAAAGAGTAAGTCTGTAGCTTAAGCGGAACGATAATATGAAAAAAGTCTTGATTGGCGTTTTTAGTATGGCTTTAACGTTGGGTTTCTTGGCGCAGGTGGAGGCGAAGGTTATTTCTGCAGGCTGTGGGGAGGATGTCTGTTTGCCTAGCGACTTTCTTTTTATCGCAGAGGGGCAAGGGTGCCCTAATCAAGAGAGCATGGTTTCCAAGCCTTCCAAGGACTGGGCCTGGTTTTATGCCGACCCAAAGCGGGTTGATCCAGAAGTGGCTTGCTCCTTTTTTTACGATCTTTATAAATCAATTCTTTTAAGAAATGCTTCAGGACAGGTGAATGTGTCTCAACTCAGGGTCGAGGGTTTTGATCTGGTCAAGGTGGAGGCCCGACTCAAGTCGAAGGAAAACCGATTCAATCTTGCTAACGGAGCATCACTCGTCTGTCCACTTTTACCTATTCTAGGAAAGGCACGAATTGAGTACGACTCATCGGGCACAACCGGTAACTCGGGCGAAGGTAAGTATGATTTGAGTCTCTGTGAAAAAACACAACACTACCTTTACGAGATCGAAACTTTCGGGCAGCTTGATGCAAAAGAGACGAGCAATAAGAGCATTGATCCTGAAAGAGTTAAAAACTACGTGGACTACCTGTGTAAAAGTGGACGCGGATATCCATTTCCGGGAAATCACGGAGAACCCTGCAAAAATCCCCAAGATTGAGACGAAGCCCCTATCTTTCGTTGTGCATTTTTTGAAGAAAAGAGAAACAGGGTGAGCGCTTCATGAACCTTGATAGGCAGTGAATATTGTCGGAGGGCTTGTGGCGGTGTCGCCTTTTATTGATCTATTGCTTTGAGCTACCGCGACGAGGGAGTAAAGAGACGATCAGTCAATTTCTCGTAGGCCTCGCAGGTCGCCACTTTGGGAAGCTCTTCGGGAAATTACGCCTGCGGAGATGACGGTTCTGCGAAGATCGGTTCATCCGGTTTTTGTAACCAGCATCGTGGAAACAGGAAGCCAACACCAATTACTATGTGGATAAGTTTGACGGAGCGGCATCTTGATCTGCTCAAAACAGAGCACGCCTAGGCGCTCTAAGCGCCTGATTTTATTGGCTGGGGGACTAGGACTCGAACCTAGATAGCCAGAGTCAGAGTCTGGAGTCCTACCATTAGACGATCCCCCAATGGAACTGATCTGAGGCCGAAACATACCCAAGGTGAGGTTTGATGTCCAGCCGAAATCACAAATTAGAGGTGCTCCACCTTACTCAGGCGGGCTGAAACGATGTCCCAAGGCAAGATTGCAAGGAGCTCAAACAATCCCGCGCTAACAAGACGCCCAGTAATGACGAGGCGCATCGGTTGAGCGAGGTCTCCGAGCTTGATGCCGTGCTGTTCACTGACTTGGCGAAGCAAAGCATCAACATCCGCGTGATCCATGCCGACCTGACTCAAAGATGGCGCACTCCCCCAGGCCTCGTGATCGAGGTCGGAGCGAAGCTCAGTGGTCTGAGCTTTATCCAAAGCATCAACGACTCGTTGCTCAAAAATCTTTAAGGCGTGTTTTACAGCAGCCTGAGTAGCTGCTTTGAGAGCTGCGTCCTTATTCCACTTCAATCCGCTCGGATCCACCTCGATAGCACCAGGAGTACAGAGTGGCACCATTTGATCTGCCAGTTCTTTCATCAGCTTAACTTTGGGTTGGATCAACGCAGCAATCTGCACACCCAGAGGAGATGAAGCCCGGCGGAGAGCGAGTGAGCCAAACAGATCCGAGTAATCGTCGATCACGATTTTCACCAATCGCTCTGGAGAGGCTTTTCTCACGTGTTCACCATTGAGCCACAGAAGCTTTTCGGTATTAAAAACGGCAGAACTTTTCTGGACATGATCGAATGAAAAAAACTGGATCATTTCATCAATCGTAAACACTTCCTGATCGCCATGACTCCATCCCAGGCGAGCCAAGAAATTCAGCAAAGCCGCCGGTAAGTAGCCCTCTGCGCGATAGGCATTGGCAGACACCGCGCCATGTCGCTTGGACAGTTTCTTTTTATCTGCTCCCAAAATCATGGGTAGGTGAGCAAACTGAGGCACAGGGTATTTGAAAAATTGATAGAGGTGCATTTGCTTCGGGGTATTATTAATGTGGTCATCCCCTCTCAAAATATGGGTCATTTTCGAATGCACATCATCCACAACGACGGACAAATTGTAGGTAGGCGCACCATTCGATCGAATCAGGACAAAATCATCAATATCTGTATTTTCAAAACGAATCGATCCACGGATCAAATCCATAAACTCAACACTGCCGTCGAGTGGGATCTTTGCGCGGATCACATGAGGCTGCCCTACAGGGTGATCCTTGCGATCACGACACCGGCGATCATATTGAGGCTTTTTGCCTTCTTTCATTGCGATTTCACGCATTTTCTCAACTTCAGCCTCGGTGCAATAACAACGATAAGCATGCCCTGTGGCGATCAACTCCTCGGCTCGCTGACGGTAAATTTCCAATCGCTGACTTTGAAACAAAGGCTCTTCATCCCAATTCAGACCCAGCCACTTCATCGAGGCTTGAATGTCTTGAGTAAATCGATCTTCAGATCGCTCCAAGTCTGTATCTTCAATTCTCAAAATGAATTGGCCTTGATGCTTACGCGCGTAAAGCCAGTTAAAAAGTGCTGCGCGGACACCGCCAATATGAAGAAAGCCGGTAGGAGACGGAGCAAAACGAACGCGAACCGAGGTCTGATCTGTTGAATTTTTAAGTGTCATGAACTTCACCCTTTATTTTAAAATAATCAATGGCGCCCATGGAACGTGCGCTAAATTAAAAAAACTTACTAAAACCCAACTCAAAGATCTTTGGTCTTTTGATTAGACTGCTCAACTTGAGTGACATGACCTTGTCGCTCCGACTGAAGCATCTCCGCGTATCTCAGGATCGCACCTCGATCACGCTCGTTCATATGAAAGCCAAAGCCACCGGCAGGGTGACCTTTCTCAACGAAATGTTTTGCTTGCCCCACTTGGCCGATCGTAAAAGGACTCTGCGAACGGCCAGACTCATGGCAGCCCGCACAGCTCTGTACAAAAAGCTTCTCCCCTCGCATCGCCTTTGGATCTGTTCTTCGCTTTAAGAACAAAGCGCCAAACTGATGACGGTAGTTGGTCAGCTCAACCTGATTCAGACCGGAAACGAAAAAACTCTCCAGCGGCAACTCCTCATTCTGAATTTTTGGCCTCGACGTCCAAGGAACCACAATACTCAGCGGACCATGAACCTGGCGAGACACCTGATCTGAATGGATTGCAACCAGCAAAGGGTATTTGATCATGAGGGCTCGAGGAACAAGCGCCTGCTGTCCATTGGCACCCTTCAATACAATTAAATCAATTTGAGCCCGACTCTCTAAAGGAAGCTTTTCTAATGTTTGCTCTACGAGTTGAGAAAGAAGAAACCCCTCAGACTTAACGACTTTACCTGTGCGAGGATCTTTCTCGCGAGCAATCGACCGCTTAAGACGAGCTAATTCTGGCATTTCCCAAGCCCTCAGATCCTGATGAATTCCAGGAGCATCCACTGTAGCGGTCAAGCGCAGAGAACCCTCCGCCTCCGAGGTCCCGGGCGGAATCTGAGCCGAGGCGGAGTTTGCTCCAATGGCCCCAAATAGAAATAGAACCCCTGAGGCCGCTGAGACCTGAAATGTGAAACGACTACTAAATTTGAACATGATGATACCTATCTCTCTCAACGAAACCTGGGGTCTTATCATGAAATCAGTCTAACACAACTTCTTCGATCCAAACTAGATCGTGACTGAGTTTTAAACGAGAACCCTTCCCTCAAGCCGCAGCTTCAACCCCTAGAATCCATTGACAACCTGAGTCTCAATCTGTATAAATGCCCCATGTGACTACATATTAAGTGGGCTCAAGGCCCACTTTTTTTTTATGTCAAGGGAGCCGAAAAAGGAAGCCGCCCAGAAAATGACTCATGAGAACTCAAACCCATCATCAACCCGACACCCGCAAGAAGCCCTAATTCAGTTAGTGTCGCAATGGATTCACCCACTCGGGTACCAAGTCGTTCATATCGAGGCGCAAACCCACCGTCAGAAAACACTCCGAATTTTTATCGACTTTCTAGAATACTCCTCCGATAAAACAATCGGGATTGAGGATTGCGTAAAAGTCTCTCGGGCGCTAGAAGAGTCCCTAGACCAGTCCCCTGAAATTGAAAAAGTTTTCCACGGTTCTTATGAGTTGGAGGTTTCGTCTCCCGGAGTCGACCGTCCACTGAGAACATTACAAGACTTTGAGCGCTTTAAGGATCGAGAAATTAGAGTCAACATCTATCGATCTCTAACGGCCGAAGAAATTGAAAACGCCACTTATTATTCTAAAAACCCAAAACAGAAAAATTTTCTGGGGAAATTACTGGGTCTTCGAGGAGAAAAGATTGTACTCCAGGTCTCGGATCAAGGCAGCGAAATGGGCCTGAAACGAGCTAAATCGAAGCAGAAAGTCACCCCCAAGACAAACAGCGCGGAAGGTTCTGAAGTTTTTATTCCCCTTCCCCTCATATCCAAAGCTCACCTCGAACCTCACTTTGACTTCGATGGGAGCGACGAAAGCGAGACTATACAATGAAACCATCTGAATTGAGCAGAGTGATTGAAACCGTAGGTAAAGACCGCGGTATCAAAAAAGAAATCATTATCAGCGCCCTTGAGCAGGCTGTTTTAATGGCGGCCCAAAAAAAATACGGCCCAACCGCCGTTCTCGAAGCGCACTACAATAATGATTCGGGCGAAATCGATCTCTTCCAATTTAAAAAGGTGGTTGAAAGCGAGCCCGAAATGCTCGATGAAGCCGAAGAAATCGAACTCACCGAAGCTCGTAAACTTGATCCTGAAGCGGTCGTCGGCGATGAACTCGGAATCAAAGTTGAAGGCGCTGGATTCGGAAGAATCGACGCTCAGACTGCAAAACAAGTCATTTTTCAAAAAGTTCGCGACGCCGAGCGCGAAATCATCTTTAACGAATACGTCCACAGAAAAGGTGAAGTCATCACCGGAATCGCTCGACGCATCGAACGCGGTAATCTTGTCATTGATTTAGGCAAGACCGATGCTCTTTTGCCTCGAACTGAAATTATCCCCTCGGAACAGTTTAAACCAGGCGACCGAGTCCAGGCTTACCTGTCCGACGTAACCCTGACCGCTCGCGGTCCCCAACTCTACCTCACTCGCACTTCTCCGAAGTATCTGATGAAGCTTTTCGAAGTAGAAGTTCCAGAGATTCGTGAAGGAATTGTCGAAATTAAACTCTGCGCTCGCGAGCCGGGAGCGCGCTCCAAGATTGCAGTGACTTCTAAGGATCGCGATGTCGATCCAGTTGGCGCCTGCGTCGGAATGAAGGGAATTCGAG
>CANHSO010000125.1 GCA_947463705.1 Bacteriovoracaceae bacterium | reverse complement strand
GCTTCCAAGAAAGCACCAAAAGCGAAGAAGACCACTAAAAAGGCTCGTTCCGCTAAATCCGCTTAAAAATGGAAAATGTGTTATTCCGCGCCCCCTCTGTAGGGGGCGTTATTAATAAAATTCTCGCAATTAACGAAAACTTGAGTACTCCAGAGATCATCCAGATTGTCAGGCAGTCGATGCGCACTCGGAGCGGAGAGCAAAGTGAGTTTGCATCCGTAGAGGTGATTGATGAGCAGCATGCTCTGACCCTGGCCCGGGCATCACTTAAAAAAGCCTGAACTCAGAAAACCTCTTGGTTCTAGTTTTTTAACAGTAAGATTTTGTATTCTCTTCGATTTTTGCTATCCCAGTCGGGTCGGTTTCGATCGCCCAAGCTTTTGAAATCGTTCAGGGAGGGCGCATGAAAAGTGCGTTTCCATCGTTTCCAGTCGATGATTTCTAGGCTATGGTCACCAGCGAAACTTCTTTGAATTATGGGAGTGAGCTGACTTTGAAATACGTCACTTATCACAAGAATTTTGCCAGACTTGAGCGCGGTAACAGCTTCATCGGGTGAGTAGGTGCGCTGTGAAATTTTACCAAGAGCGACTGAGAGTAGCCCGATTTCATTCCAGATATTCTTATTTCCATCATAGATCGCGAACTCGCGTTCAGGGTTCTTGTGAGCGATGTCTCTTAGGATGCTGATATCTTCTTCCCCTAGTGAGATCGATGCAAATCGGATCAGGGTGACTAAGGTCAGGCACGAGAATGCCATCGGCTTCCATCGGAGTTGCCAGGACTGGTAGCAGAATAAACCACAAATCAGAGGAAGCAGTAGACTCCAGTGCAGGGCTGTAATTCTTCCAGCGATAAGAATCAAGCTGGCAGCTATTGAGAGAGTGAAAACCAAAATCCCGTTGAGCCGAATTCCCCAAACCACCAAACGAGAGCCTGCTTCGAGTTGCCTAACGAGTTCCCATTCTAGCCATAGAACAAAAGTAGGAAGCAAGATGTAGAGATAGGTTTCCGTTCGATAAGGAAAAATACTGAAAAAAATGGACGGAAAAACCGTAGAGGCTAAAATGAAAGCCGTCCGCCTGGTCTTTAGTTGAGCAATCCAGCTTCCTGAACCTAGATTTTTCGCAACGGCACGAGCAGTAATCAAAATGAGTGGCAAAAAAAACAAACTAAACGGCTGACTAAAGGTACTAAAATCAAGCCACATTTTTAGCGGCGTTGAGCCATTTCCCCCTGTCTTGCTGAAGGTTTCCGTCGAAAAATAATGATTCCAGAATCGCTCTCGATCGGCACTTAGGACTAGGAGATACCAAGCAAGCCCCAAAATAACGCCAAGAGTGTGTGCTCCGTAAAAGTGGAATTTTTTAAAAAGATCGAGTCGTCCGACTAAAGCAAGATAGGTCCAAAGGCCAAAAATAGAGAAGACAGAATAGAGCGGACTTTTCACTAGTGCAAAAAGCCCAGCGAGTCCGACCCCCAGGTAAAGCCATCGCCACTGATTTGAATCCAAAAATCTAAGTGAAGCCCACCAGACGGCCATCGAAAAGAACACTATCCAGATTTCCATTTGCACCGTGGTCCCATAAGTCATGGTACCGAAGCATCCGACGAACCAAACTGGTGCAATTCCTAAGTTAATCGCGCAAGGAGGGACCCCTGAACGATTAGATTTCGGCCCGATCAGCTGATGGATTCTACCGATGAGCCATGCTGTACCTGTTAAAGCAAGAACAGACGGGAAATAAGTCGAGAAACTATTGAATCCAAAAATTTGCCAACTTAGGAGTACCGTCCAATATTGGAACGGTGGTTTAAAGTAGCTGTGCTCGCCAAAAAGATAGGGAAAAAGCCAACTTCCTTTTTCTCTCATCTCCATGGCGGTTGAGATATAGACTTTTTCGTCGCCAGTGAAAGGGACGCAGTAGTTCCACAATCCTAAGCTATAGATGATTAGAATCCAGAAACAGGAATAGGGATAATTGAAAGAAGACCTTAAAGCGGTTTTGATTTCCATTAATTAAGCTATATCCAGGGTGACCGCTCATTTCAACGCTGGAAGGAATCTTTCAGCTGTGTTCTAGCTGGGAATCATCGGTGAGTGTGCGGTCCTCAAATTCAGGCGACTGTGCTTAATCCCGTAGACAAAATAGAGACTTAACCCAATGAGTAGCCAAACTCCAAATCGAATCCAATTTGCTAGCCCTAGTTCTGTAATCAGGTAAAAGCAAGTCGAGAGCCCCAGGACAGGGATCAGCGACAGGTTCTTTCTGAAACACAAAATGGAGAGCAGGCTCATGCCTACAAAAAAGATGGCATAGGGGAGATGAGTTTCAAGAGTAAAAAACGCCGGACTTCCAGATCCCGTCAGAGTATTTAAATTCAAGACCCCGACTACAATAAGACAGGCTGCAAAGAGCCCAGGAAAAACCCATTTAGAATTGATGTAAGGAATTCTAAACTTTCGCTCAGTTTTCTCCAGTCGCGTATCGAGCACTAGGACGCCTCCACAGACTAATGTAAAAGCAAAAAGCGTCCCTATACTAGCAAGGTTCGTGACCTCTACAAGATTCATGAAAAGAGAAGGCACTGCAACCAGCACTCCCGTTAAAAGAGTAGAAAACCAGGGTGTCTTATAGCGAGGGTGGATTGCCGCAAAAATCGGAGGAAGAAGTCCGTCGCGACTCATCGCCATCCAAATTCTCGGCTGGCCGATTTGGTAAACCAGCAAGACTGTAAATAGCGAGATGACGGCGCTAGCCGAAATCAGTCCTGAAATCCAAGGTAGATTCGCTCCATCCGGGCCGAAAACGTAGGCGAGCGGGTCGCCAACGCCGAGTTTATTGAAGGGAACCATCCCAGTTAAGATGAGAGTCACCAAAACATAAAGCAAAGTGCAGATTCCCAAAGCCATGAACATTCCTTTGGGGAGATCTTTTTGAGGGTTTTTGCATTCTTCTGCGGTGGTTGAGAGCGCATCAAAACCAATATAAGCGAAAAAGACGGCAGACGCGCCCTGAAAGACACCGTTGAATCCGTGAGGAGCAAAAGGCACCCAGTTCTCTGGGTGAACGTAGAAGGCGCCTAAACCAATGACCAGGAGGATGACTAAAACTTTAATGATGACCAGGATGTTAGACGTTCGCTTAGACTCCTGAATTCCTAGATACGCAATCCAAGTGACCAAAAAAGTGACTCCCAAGGCGGGCAAGTTCAGGATGGTGCGCAGTCCAGCGATTTGAGGTGCATCGATCCAGGCCTGGTAGTATCGCACCAGATTGGGGTCGGTGGCGATCAGAGTCGCCAAGGATTTTCCCTGCATCAAACTTTGTTCTACTTGTTGATGCGCGCGGTGAGCGGTCAGAAAATCAGTGCAGAAATAGGTCGGAATCCGAAGTCCATAGCCAGCGAGAAAATTGGCAAAGTACTCGCTCCATGAAATAGCGACAGCAATGTTGCTAATGGCATACTCCATCAACAGATCCCACCCGATGATCCAGGCAAAAATCTCTCCAAATGCAACATATGCATAGGTATAAGCCGAGCCTGCGACCGGGATAGCAGAGGCAAACTCGGCGTAGCAAAGCGCCGAGAACGCACAGGCAATGGCAGTAAAAAGAAAGAGAAAAACGACGGCCGGTCCGCCTGCAGAAACTGCGTTTCCGATCGTCGAGAAGATCCCTGCACCGACGATTGCAGCTACCCCAAGTGAAGTCAGGTCCCAAACTCCAAGGGTTCTTTTTAGCGCAGTCGAGTTGGCTCGTGAATGTGCAGCCGCTACATTGTCCTGCAGCTGAGCCACAGATTGAGTTCTGAAAAGAGTTTTGATCAGGGGACTCTGATTTTGAGTTCTCATGCTGGCGGTTTCTCCTTCACTCAGGTTCATTGTCCTGAAGATCCTATCGAATTGTGAAGAGAACATACCGGGAGCCGAGGCAGGGCACTTGCCCAGACGCGGACCCAGAAGCACTCCATGGTAACGAACCATGACAATCGAAGGGATTTAACCCAATCGACCAATAGGCTTTTCGCCTACTTCGGCGCTGATCTCCGCTTTAAGCCCTGGTTGGTTAGGCTTAATTTTTAGTCAGCGCTCCTCTTCTAGAGTCGACAAAAATATGAGCCTGGACAGTAGCTGAGTTTCAAGAAAAAGCAAGCATCGAGTGAAAGGTTAGCCTGACAGGCCTTTTAGATGATTTTCCGTGTCCTAATCGACACTTGGCTCCAAAACGACACAATTGCCGCGGGCTTTTGGCTTAGGGTAAGGTCTATAGAGCTGGCGGAAACTGTTGAACGTTGGAGGCAAAATGTCCGTTTCAGGTCACTTTTTACTGTTTAAGCGTGGGGTTTTCATAGGTGCCCTCTGCTTTTCAGGCTGTATCGGTAACGTGCAAAATTCAGGCAATTTGGCCATCTCGAACAACTCGATCGGAGCCTCGTCAGCAGGGAGTGCTGTGACTTCGGATGGCGCTGTTTTGAATGGCAACCCATCAGCTCCAATGGATGTCGGCTTATTGAGGACCGTTGCGGGGCGGGCAGGTGCAAAACTGGTCGTTGCGGCTCCTGGATCTCAGTCTGGGAGTACTCGAGTGGTCAAAAGGCGTGCATCCAATGCACGGCGAATCAGTTTAGATAGAGACGCTCCGGCGCGATCTTCTTGTTCCTCGATTCAGTTCGCTCAGAATGGAGTTGGGAGCGCGAGCGCCAAGATCGCGAATCATATTTTACTGGGCGCGATTCAGAAATCTAGTGTCTCAATTGAACTCATCTTGAATGACTCAGATATCAACACAGATGTCCCCGGTGCAGGAGGTTTTCATTGGAGTGCCCCAAACGTGATGCCCTCGGTAGTTGCTGCAGGGCCGGCGTCGATTGCAGTTTCTTATAGCGGTGCCGACTCAAAGGGTGAACCGGGGTCTATGACTTTTTCAATCCCATGTGGTGACTCTGGAAGGCTAACGGTCACCGGAGTGCCTTCACTGAATTCAGCTGCCTACCATGTGGTTACGGGAGTCTACGATGGTTCTACTGACTCGAAAAAAGGAAACATGAGGCTTTATTTCGATGGTTCACCCATCGCATCGGCTACCATTGATAATAAGTTGGATCTTGCACTCGGTGCTACCGGAGTTTGTAGTGAGGTAGTCAGAACTTCACGTTTAGCGAAACCTTCTGGCATTTCTCCAGCAGCGGCAGTAATTTTTGATACTCCATTGAGCCAGACTCAAGTGGCAGATCAGTTTTCTCAGTTGAATGGCGATGATTCATCGGCTGATTCAGATGGCAGTTGTGACATAGCGACCGATCAGATTCCAATCGAAGTGGCCGAATTTTATGATGATCCTAATTTTGGATGTATTGGGTATCCTGGAATGTTGGGCCGGAATGTGCGACTGTTTTCGAACGCATCTTGTTCGTCTCTAGGTGGAAACTGGGTGGGTAATGGCGAGTGTCTGATGCCAGGAGGAGGATCTTTCTCCGTCTCACTGGCTTACTTGAATACCGTTTGCGATCCGAACGAAATTTCTGATGCCGATCAAAACGACTTTGCAATTCGATTGGCATTTGTCAAGGTGCATGACCGGTGTGGCGGCATGGACTCCCATTGGAACGGCCCGGGGCCATCAGCGATTCGATTGTTCTCTCAGTCTGAATGTAATCAAATGCAAGGCAATTGGAATTCATCGAGTGGGGAGTGCTTGGCCAAGGGAGGGGATTCATACTCGGCTATGATGGGAGATCTCAACATCGATCCTCGTTGTACTAACGTAACGATGCCTGCAGGCTCTTAACTTACAGAAATCTGATAACTTGAAGTCTGTCCCTCCTTCGGATAAAATCAAAAGGACTTTTTCGATTTTATCCGAAGGGGGATATCCTCGAACTATGCCTCATCTGAGAAAAAGATACGCAGAATCACGCATTAGTAAAAGTCTCACTTTTATCCGCCCTTGAGCTAGGGATGGAGGGTGTCTCGCCAGTGTGAAAGAAAGAGCTGAGCGAGTTTCTCTCCAGAGTGGTGCTGATCAACGTAGTCCCGGGCGCGTTGACTGAGCTTTTGGCAATTCTCGATGCTCAGCTGATTGAGGGTCTGAATCCAATCTTGAGGAGTTTCACAGAGAAGGTAATCTTGGTTGGCTGTAAGGGCAAGGCCCTCTACGCCGGTTTGAGTGCTGATGCATCCTCTGCCATAGC
>CANHSO010000124.1 GCA_947463705.1 Bacteriovoracaceae bacterium | reverse complement strand
TTGGCTCCATACCGAGGCACGTCATGATTCCGGCTGAGCGGTAATGGAGGTGCAGAAAGTCGTAATCCAGACCGTGGCCCCTTTTCACCAGCATACCCAGGGGGATACTGAAAGCTTCCTCACCGGGACCACCAATCCAGAAGTAGCCGTCGGATTGCTTGTACATCCGAATTTCTCGCTCTTCTAGAACTCTGGTTTTCACCATATTGTTGTGAATCTGAATGAGCAGTTCAGGATCGAGCCTGAACTTGGCTCCTGTGGACTTAGGGCGCAGACGAGTGCCCTCACTTATGATTTCTTTCAAGGTCGTTCCTCCATTTAAGTGTTCGAACCATAGCCCAAAGAGGCAGGTTGCTCAAGCCTTAGCAGCGCAACTCCTCATTAGAACTGATAAAAAACTGAAAAACTCAGTACTGTTTCCAAAAGTAGGCCATTACTGCAACAAAGGCAATCAACCCAAAAAATGAGAGAAAAGCTTCGTGAGCCTTATTCTTCATGGCTAGCTCGAAAGAAAAATGCTGATGCTGGGCATCGGGATTAATCTGTCGCCGCACACTTGCGTCAGGGGTCATCGGGGGCAAGATTTTTGGAAAAAACCGGGAAACGTGAGCGCAATAAACGACGTACGGCTCACCAAAAATTCTTTTGAGTTTGGTTTCTTCATCCAAAATGATGAAATGATAAATGGCGACGAAAACCACGCTCATCACTCCGAGGAGTACCCAGTTTTCAATTGACCAAGCCACACCCAGAGCCATGAAGTAGGTCCCCAGGTAAAGCGGGTTACGAACCCAAGCATAAGGGCCACCCACTGCTGGGCGGGAATCTTTCCTGAGAAACCCACTTGCCCAAAAACGCAGAGCCGCACCTAAAAAACAAAGCAAAACACCCGGCCATGTCGGGTATTCTCGAGCAGTGAAGCCCAAGGCGAATGCAAAAATCCAGGCTAGAACGATTCGCGTTTTTCCTTGAACCCAGCCTCGATACCAGCTCGGTGGGTTTTGGTTTTGATCGGCAGTAGAAGTCATCATGGAGATAGTTCTCTCATGGAAGGTGAAAAGTGTCTACTTCTCGATCTCACTCAAGTGTCATTTCTATCAGCAAGTTAGCTCTTTTTTTCAGGAGAAGTTGCGATAGCAAACCGTTCGGCGCCAGCCTTTCTTGCGTGGTCCATCACCTCGATCGCTGAACCTAAGAATGCCTGACGATCACCTTCGAGAATCACCAACTTGGATTTGGAGTGAGAGAAGGCCTCACGAATGAGTTTTTCCAAAAGGGCCCAGTCACCATTACCCACTTCCTTTTGATTCACCAGAATCTTTGAGCCAGGCAGAAGGGTAACAATCACCCCATCGGGCTGAGACTGGGAGGTCTCCTGACTTGCACGAGGCAAATCAACACCCACCCCGGACTGAGACATTGCCGTGCTCGTGACCATGAAAATAATTAAAAGTACGAGAAAGATATCGGTCAGAGGAGTAATATTAATTTCCGCTACAATGGGAGCATCGTCATCCAGCTCATCTTTTGAAAATTGAGTCCTAAGTGTCATCAGCAGACCCAGCTTGCTCTGCCAAAAGTCCCAGAAGCTCGGCCAACTCCTCAGTCTGGAGACGCACAGTAAGCACCAGCCGGCTCCAGCGGGTTTGAAACGCATTGAATGACATGACTGCAACCACTGCTACAACAATGCCGGCGGCAGTAGCCACCAGCGACTCGGAAATCCCGGCCGCAACGACCGTAAACCCTCCTGATCCCGTTCGTGCCATTTCCTGAAACGAACGGAGAATCCCAACAACTGTGCCGAGAAGTCCGATAAAAGGAGCAGCGCTCCCGATGGTTCCTAAAATCCAGAGATTTTGGCGGAGGTCTTGATTTAGAATCTGCCGTCTACGCTCTAATGCATCCCGCCACGAAACACGTAACCGCCGATCTTTCGCACCGAGGCGTTCCAGCGCAGTCATGAGCAATACAGCTGTAGGCAACTGGGAGTTTTGGTGACAGACCCCTTTGAGCGCATCAAGATCGCTGCGCAACAAGGTATTCATCGCTTCCAGATGAAAGGACCTCAACCCACGACTTAGCCGATAAAAACTCCAGAGGCGCTCGAAAATTACTCCCCAAACCAAAAGAGAGCAAAGGATGAGTGGGTACATGACGAACCCACCCGCAGTAATTAAGCTCCAGAGACTATTATTGGGCAGATTCAACATAACTCTTGCCAGGGTAGCGAGCCCCTCCTAGGATGTCAATCAGGAAGGATTCTTCGCGTGATGACTTCGGTAAAATCGGGCTTAATTTTGGGGCTCTTTTTCCTAATTAGCTTAACAGTCATCAATTTATCAGGATGCTCCTCCTCAAGGACTCCCCCCCTAGTCGATCCTCGACCCTTCAAAATTCAAGTCAGTACAATCGATGCGCTCACCCTCATGGGAAGTGACTTAGAATCAAACTCCCCTTGGATTGCCTCGCTGAGTCAAAAATCCGGAGAGTGGTCACTAGATTCGGTCTCCACCTCCGCACCCCTCTCAGATCACCACGCAAATCAAGGACTGATTCTCCACCTCCTGGACAGCATCAGCACCCTTCAACTCCAAGAACCGGGCCCGAACGTGCCCTTCGACGCCTTGGGCTTAGAGCCGCCTCGGTTTGCTCTCCGGTGGCGTTCCGCCAAGGGCACCCAGGAACTCTCCATCGGGAACCCATCCAAAGATCAAGTCCATATGAACGTCTCACTCGACGGAAAAACCTCCTGGCTGGCGACCGGCGCCGTATTCCCCGTCCTCCAACAAATTCAAAAATGGCAAGATTTGCGCAGTCAAACCTGGCTGAACGAGTCACCGGATGACATCAATGAGGTGATCGTAAAATCAGGCAAGCGAACCCTCTTTTACGCCCAGCGAGATGGCGACCACTGGGGAGACCTCTCCCACCGCCCAGTGAAACCAGATGTAGATCAACTTCTTGACGAACTCATTCGTCACTCTTGGACAAAGATCCTGGAATCTACGCCGGAGGCCACCTCACTCCAAAGCTCACTTCAAACCCAGCCTGACACAACCATCATCCTCACGCCCCGCGCAGGGACACCCATTCCCCTAGCATTAAAAAAACAAAAAGGAACCCTTTATGGGTACAACCCCACCCGACCCGGCTGTGTTTTTGTCCTCGACGACTCAAAGATCAAGGTACTGAAAAAGCTGTAAACTCAGATCACTCAGGCACGAGAGACTGGATCAACTCCACACCGAAGCTCAACCTTTACGCCCAAAAAAAACGTGCTACACTAAAACTATGTTCGTTCGCGGCGATTTATCATTCCAATTAGATTCATCGACATTTCAATTTGAGAATCAGAAATTTTCTTCATCGGGGGTCTACGGTCTCTCCTGGAAAGAACTAGACCCTATAAAGCACTACGGACGGTCAATTTTCGTAAATGTTACGATCAGCCAGCCCGTACCCTTGAACTTTATTGTTCCTGCGCAAATCATCAGAGAATTTACTCGAGCAGCGACTACTCTAGGACTCTTGTTTCATTTTGAAGAGCAGCCGCTGAAGGAGTTTACAGAATTTGCCAAGCAATATGGAGAACCTCCAATTGCTTATACGCGGAAATTTCCAAGAATTCCGGCAATCCACCTCATCCAGACCTACCCGCTCAAAGTCCACGTACCCATCCAAGGAGAGAGTGTTACCTGTGAGGTTGAAAATATCAGCCCTGAGGGAATCATGATTTTCACAGAAAACCCTCTCGCCTTTAAAATGTCTATCGAAGAGGGACAGCCCTTCATCATTGATCCTGGATCTTACTTCCCCACAAAAATCAGCATCAAGGGCTCAATCCGTCGGATTTTAGATGACTTCAACCTTGGAACAGGAGCACCAGTCAGGCATCTTGGAATTCAACTCATTGACTTAGCCGAGACTGACAGAAAAAATCTAATGGCACTCCTGAAAGACATCCTCCTCCAAATTAAAGACAAACTCAAAGACGACGAGGATTGAATCGTTTATGCAGCCTCACGCTCAAATTCAGGGCTGCTCACCTGTGGAATCGTTCCCTTCGTTAACTCACCCAACTCCTTGCTCAAGACAGCCAGGATATCTCCAAATGAAACAATCCCAATCACTTCCCCCGATCGATCCACCACAGGAATCCGACGAACTTTAGCGCTCTTCATCGTTTCGATGCAGTCGAAAATCCCATCAGTCTCCCTCACTGTAGTCGGAGCAGGCGTCATGACAGATTCGACGCTGCAGTCATCTAGGGAAACTGACTTAGCAAGACACCGCATAACAATGTCTCGATCAGTGATGATCCCCTTAATTTTCTTATCTTCGACCACCAAGACTGAACCCACATCATGATGAGCCATGAGTTTAGCAACGTCGAAAATTTTAGCTGATGGTTCGGCTGTGACCAGTTTTCGATTCACGATATCTTTTAGCATATGAAGCGTCCTCTCCGTTTTTACGAAGAAAATGCACCGCATGTGCCAAAGCCAATCCGAGCATCCCAAGCAACCCACCCATCATCAGAAAAATAATACCCGAATTGAGGTAAGCTAAGGCCGCATGCCCCTGCTCAGCCATGGGCAGGAAATTCTGGAAAACGGTTTGCACCGCTGCCGTGATCGTCGTAACAGCAACGAAAGAAAGGGGAATCAATGTCACCCAGAGGTAGCGAACTTTTCCAATCTGAATCAGCCAAACTGTACCCACAACCAGGGCAATGGAGGCTAAAAGCTGATTGGCCACACCGAATAGAGGCCAAAGAGTTGAGATATTTCCCGTCCAGATGAACGCAGTCCAAGCAAAAACAACAAGAGTGGTCGACAATAAATTCCCAGGGAGCCAGTCAGGACGACCCCACTCTGGCCTCACTTTGCCAAAAAACTCCTGAACCAAAAATCGAGCAACCCGAGTGCCTGAGTCAATTGTCGTAAGAATAAATAAGGCTTCAAACAGAATTGCGAAGTGATACCAATAAGCCATCAAGTGCTTCAATCCAGGAAGCTCTGAGAAAACTTGCGCCATTCCAACAGCCAAGGAAACAGCTCCCCCCGAACGACCGGCCACCGACTCTCCCACTTGAGCCGAGAGCTCTGGCAAATTCACAGCAGACATTCCGAGCTCAACCAGCTTTTCAGGGCTCACATTGATCGCAAAATAGTCCTCTGGAAATAGAGCCGAAGCAGCAATCAAGGAAATTAGCCCCACCCAGCCCTCGCAAAGCATGGCACCGTACCCGATCATTCGACAGTCTCTCTCACGATGAACCATCTTCGGGGTAGTTCCAGACGCAATCAAGGAATGGAATCCAGAAATTGCACCGCAGGCGATTGTAATAAAAACAAAGGGGAACACCTTCCCGGGCACGATTGGTCCACCGCCATCAACGAACCGAGTCACCATAGGCATATGGAGTTCTGGATTTACAATAATCACTGCCAAAGTGAGCCCACCGATGGTCCCCAGTTTCATGAAACTGGAAAGATAATCACGTGGACAGAGAAGTAGCCACACAGGTAGAACACTCGCCACGAAACCATAAACCGCAATTGCAATCATGAGCGACTGTCGAGACAGATTGAAGTAGCTGCCAAATCCAGTTTCAGAGATCGACTGACCGAAGATCACGGCTGCGAGCAGACAAACAATTCCAAAAATCGTGGACTCTAAAACTCCACTCGGGCGAATCACTCCGGTATAGGTTCCCATGAGCAATGCGATAGGGATCGTACTCGCCAGAGTAAAAGTCCCCCACGGACTATTCTCAAGAGCATTCACCACGGCCAGCCCTAGACCTGCAAGAGCTATAGTTACAATAAAGAGGATCGCTACGCCTGTAATTCGACCTGCCCAAGGCCCCATGACCTCTTGGGCAATCTGAGCGATGCTTTTACCGTCATGCCTCACACTAGCTGTCAAAATGACAAAATCATGAACGGAGCCCCCAATCACGACCCCGATCACAAGCCACAAAAAACCGGGTAAGAATCCAAACTGGGCAGCTAAAACAGGACCAATCAATGGACCGGCACCCGTAATTGCCGCAAAGTGATGCCCAAAAAGTACCCACCGATTTGTAGGAACGAAATTCTGTCCATCATTGAGACGATGAGCGGGAGTTAATCTCTCATCATTCAGCGTTAAAACTTTTGCAGCTAAAAATGCACTGTAGAAACGGTA
>CANHSO010000123.1 GCA_947463705.1 Bacteriovoracaceae bacterium | reverse complement strand
GGATTTCCAATTATTGATGCCGGTATGAGACAACTCAAAACAACCGGGTGGATGCATAATCGAGTCCGAATGATTGTTGCATCATTTTTAACGAAAGATCTTTTGATTGATTGGAAATGGGGTGAAAAGTACTTCATGAATCAGCTTTTAGATGGAGATTTGGCGCCTAATAATGGAGGGTGGCAGTGGGCTGCCTCCACGGGATGTGATCCACAGCCCTATTTTCGAATTTTTAACCCGCTCTTGCAGAGTAAAAAGTTTGATCCAAACGGTGAATATATCAAAAAGTACGTCCCGGAACTCCGTCATGTTCCTCCATCTGAGATTCATGAACCCGGTTTAAGGTATATTCCACCCATCGTAGACCATGCGACTCAAAAGGAAAAAGCGTTGGCCCTTTACCGGAGGTGAGAATTGATAGATCATTGATCTATGATTCTCCTGAATCGGCGGATTCTGAATGAGGATCGAAGAGTCGTACTGACTCAAGAGCCCGTCGATGTCCGCCTTGCTCAGGAAGAAATCCTATTTCTGAGTGACAAGGCGATTCAACATTTCAGGAAGTGGCTCAACTCAGTTCATTCGCAGGGTTGAGTTCTTTCAAGTTGAGAGAGATCGAATCCGCGGGCCTCGAAGTGGGAGATCAGGCTGTCCGTAACCTGTTCAGGCAAAGTCGGTGTGCGGCTTAAGATCCAAAAAGATTTTCGATCGGGCGAACCGACCGCAACGTAGCGATAGTTGGGTTGAAGATCTAAAATCCAATAATCCCCTTCGAATGGCCAGAAAAATGAAACTTTAAGTTTTGAGCGAGTCTGAGTGTCGACAACTCTTGCGATTCCATGTGCTTGTTTTGAGCGACCTTCGCAGGTTTTTTTTCGACAAGTATTAAAAACGTCGACGCGACCGTCGGATCGAAGCGCATACTCTGCCGTTACTCCTACACAATTTTTCTCAAAAATTTTGGGAAGTCGGGCAATTTCGTACCATTTACCCGCGTAAAGCGAGAGATCGACGTTCTTGACTGCCTCGACAGGTGGAAGCTGTTTTTTCGCCATACCCCATGAGGTTTCAGTTGATAAAGTGAGCAGAATAGCGCAAATGAGCATTCGAATTTTCATGAAATTTGAGTTAGCTAGTTTCAATTAGGTTGTCAAAGAAATAGTGCTAGTTCTTGAGCGCATCGATCTAAGATACAGCCCGATGATGGGGCGCGATTTCTTGCCGGGATTCTGCCAGGGCCTTAAGCACTTCGTCATCGGTAACCTGTTCAAACTCATCGTAAAACTGACTTATGGAAAAAAAGTCGATTGGAGTTTCAAGTACGATCAACTCGTCAACCTCGGAGCGCAAAAGATCTAGCGTTCGAGGTGACCCCACGGGTGCTGCTGCGATCAACTTGCTAGGCTTTTGGGATCGAACAGCACGGATTGCTGCCAAAAGCGTTGAGCCCGTTGCAATTCCGTCATCGACAATAATCACGATTCTTCCTCGAGGATTGATGGGGGGGCGAACCGGTGAATATGAAATTCTTCGTGCTTTGAGCTTACCGATCTCGGCTTGAGCAGCCTTTTTGAGGGCATCAGCTGGAATTCTATATTCACTTGCGGAGTCAGAAAAATAAATACTTCCGAATTCGCTGACTGATCCAATTGCAAATTCCGGATTGTCGGGTGATCCAATTTTATGAACCAAGACAACATCTAATTCCCCTTGGATTTTTTCCGCGATCACTTTAGCCATGGGGACGGACCCTCGAGGTATCCCCAAAACAAGCGGTTTTTTTCCCTTGTAGTGAGAAAGTGAATCCGCAAGCCGCTCAGCAGCTTGGATTCGGTTATGAAAGTAAGTGGATGAGTGCCATGGCGACGACGCATGAGGGAATGGACACATGTGATTGAAGGGATGCAAAAAATCTTCCACAAGAGACATAGCCCCAGTTTACCTGCCCGTTGGAGGCCAGGGTCCAGGCGGAAGGCAGCCATACCGGTGTCCACATGCTCAAGCTTCTCGCAGTGACCCAAGAAGCGCTGCCCTCTTAGCGAATAATTCTCGAGCGGAAATTCTGGATCATGTTCCGTCGACTCTCATTAGTGCCGGCGCTCAGGTGTGCAATAAAATCTCCATAGATTGATCCGGTTGCGTGTAGGTGTCGAAGACTACAAGCCTGGCCAAACAGAATTGGTTAGCTCGAAGGGAAGCCGATCCAGATCTCCCTCTGACTAATACAACCGCGCTTGGCCTGTCGACAACTTAGATACTCAAACTAATGGCGTGCGAGAGCCTCTGCCAGGGCGATTGATCGCCGGTAGTGGTGAAAATCGCAACGATAGTATTGGTACCCGCTTAGTCGAGGACCTGTAAGTGTCAGTGAAATCATGGGTGGAGGAGAAAAATTTTTTTCTCCTTTGAGAACTGAGTGATTGCACTATTTTCCAAGTGATTTTTCGTATTCGTCCCACAGATGGTTGAGTTGCTTTGATTTCTCTGCAAAATCGACGCTGTCATTTTTGTCGGGGTGATACTTTAAAATCATTTTGCGGTATCCCTTCTTAATGTCTTCAAAAGTTGATGATGCGTTCAGGGGGGCATCATATCCGAGCTTTTTTAACAGTTTGATGAGCTCTCCCTTGATGACTGCGGCGTTGGTTTGAGTTTCTGGGGAGTGATATTCTTCGCTAGACCCGGAGCCGTAACCTGCGGACCCGGAGCCGTAACCCGCGGACCCGGTGCCAAAGTAGGGGAATTCAGTGCCAAAGTAGGGGAATTCAGTGCCAAAGTAGGGGAATTCAGTGCCGTAGCCAGAGGATTTAGTGCCGTAGCCAGAGGACCCAGTGCCAAAGCCATTAAAGTAGTCGGACCCGTAGCTTCCGCTGTCATAGGGTCGATATGAGTATGAGGGTGACGGCGTCCAGGAATTATATTCTGATTGATCCCGTCGTTCAGCGCAGGCAGTTAGAAAAGATGCACAAGCTCCGAAAATTATGCTTCGCCGAAAGAGTCCTGCTAATTTTGACTTTGAAATTTTCATAATCCGTAACCTCAGGTCGCAGGTTTTACAGAGTTTATTTTACTATGTCAATAGTGTATAAAATCAGTAAATGATTCTGATTTTATTGTGAGCCGTTTTGAAACTCGTTACTGCGTTTTAGCTCGGTCTCGCTTCCAGAGGTACCCGAGTAACCCGGCGAGGACGAGGACTTGGATGCAAAGGACAATCTGGACGGCTCGCCATACTCGAAAAGTGTAGCTATTTTTAGATGGATCAAAATGAAAACAGAAAAGAAGGACTCGGTCTATCGTAGATGGGGCAACTTTTCCTTCGCTCGCTTCAAGGAGTGCTAGTTTGAGGTCCTGGGGCTTGAACGAAGTCCCATAAAGGTAACGCGAAAGCTTTCCTTCGGGTGTCAGAATGAAAATTGAAGCGGCGTGAAGGTATTGTTTTTCAGCGGGATCGTACCGATATTTGAAGCCGACTTGAGCTGCTACGGACTGAATCTCTGGTTCCGAACCTGTCAGAAAATGCCATCCTGAATCTCTACCCGTCCGCTCGTAGCGGCTGAGGTAATTTTGTTTCTTTTTTAAAGCAAGTTCGGGTTTATCTTTTGGATTAATGCTGAGAGTGACGATTTCGAATTGCTGTCCCACGCTCCAGTCAATCTGTTTGATAGAATCGAGGACTCCATTCAAGACGAGGCTGCAAAGCATGGGGCATTCGTAGTAGACCAAAGTGAGAAGAATCGGCTTTCCTTTGCGAAAGTAGGACGATAGCTGCACGTTTGCGCCCCGCTCATTTACGAAGCTGAGCTCCGGCCCTAAGGCTGTGAAGTTCAGCGTTCTTCCGAGCGATTCAGTAACGTCGATTCCTTTCAAAGCTTCGGGACGCTCCGCAGCTTGAGCGCTAACGGGGGTTCTAGCAGCCAGGAATAGAGTAAAAGAGCAAAAAGTGAGGGTGAGGGCGTGTTTCAACATAACTTAGAGTGGCCCTCACCACTATCACACTCGTCTTTCCTTGGCCAGCAGAGCAATCCGTATGTCCATTCTAGATGCCAAAGACGCCGCAGGTGAGTCCGGAACAGGTGGGTGTCAGGCTTGACGTAGGACTCGGTGAAGGCGCAGGGGTTACAGTAGGAGTCGGGCTCGGTGTGGGGGACGGAGTCGAGGTTGAGCTCGGCACAGGAGTAGGAGAATCGGTCGGAGCCGGGCTCGGTGTGGGGGACGGAGCCGAGGTTGAGCTCGGCACAGGAGTAGGAGAATCGGTCGGAGCCGGGCTCGGTGCGGGGGACGGAGCCGAGGTTGGGCTAGGCACAGGAGTAGGAGAATCGGTCGGAGCCGGGCTCGGTGTGGGGGACGGAGCCGAGGTTGGGCTCGGCACAGGAGTAGGAGAATCGGTCGGAGTCGGGCTCGGTGTGGGGGACGGAGTCGAGGTTGAGCTCGGCACAGGAGTAGGAGAATCGGTCGGAGTCGGGCTCGGTGTAGGGGGTGCGGGTGACGTCGAACTGAGGCAGTACTTCACGTCGACGGGGTCAGGACTACGAAGTTCGTTTGGGCTGATTTCGATCTGACTCAGGATTGAGTTCCACTCATAGGACAGCGATGTTGAATTTTGGGTCACTGACAGCGTCGACTCGTCAACAGGGGCGTTCGCAGGGGTCCACGAATAGGACTTTAGAATCGAGTTCTGCTCGAGTTTCGTCTCGATTCGGTTTCCTGCTAGATTGAGGAGATAATCAATTGAGTAGAGCAAATCATGATCCTCCCTCTGTCTTCTCTTGGACTTTTTCTGGAAAGGGTCTTTTTTAGGATCTTGAGTCTCGGGGAGTGTGAAAAATATGTTCGAGGGGTTGGATCTCAGCTTAGCTTGGAGCCAGGATGGTAACGGCTTCAAAGAAGGGTTGTGTTTCTTACTGTTGTTGTCTTGGATGGCCACAACCGCTAACGTCGCTCCCGCTCTAAAAAATGAGTCTACGCTGATGGGACGACTTCCTGAATGAGTGAGATCTTCAATCAAAAATACCTTATTTTTATTATTTTCAAAACCTCGTTCAGCGTTGTAATAAGAACGATCAAAAATATTAATAGATGAATTTCTTTGATTACAGCCGTCATTAGATTGATCGTCCTGATTACGATCATGGTCATCTCTAGAGTGATGCCACCGAAGCATACCCACTCGAATATCTCGAGTCCAAAGAATTGGGTGAGTCAGGTAAGTGATTTGACTTTGAATTCCCCTTGGGCCCATTTTGTGGCCCTCTTCGGAGCCTTGTACCAGGAGGATAATGTCCAATTTGCCCGCTTGAGGAGGCGAGAACTGTTCATCGTAGCAGGACGGAGCTCCTAGCGAAGCTGGGGGGGTATCCGCGATTGCAGACAACGATAGTATGGGCAGAGTCAGGAGGCCTATCCAATTCATTTTTATATTCATTTTTAATTTCCCTCTTTGTTTAGTTTTAAAAATTATAATTTATTTATTTATTAATAATCAAATCCCTAACCGCTCATTTTCAGTTAGCAAGCGGCTATCTGCATCCGTTAATTTCGAGATGATTCCGAAAAATGAATGATTTGTTAAGACAGCCAGCTATCGGGTACCAAATTAAGAGGTCTACAAAATTTTCTTGAGCTCTGGCCGTTTTTCCCAACGAAAATGGTAGTTCCAGTGACCTTCATGAAGATCTATTTTGGTAATCAAAACTGAAAGTGTAATTCCATTTTTATGAACCGGATCAAAGAGATTGAGTCGGATCTTGACTGGAACTGGAAAAATAGGCCCTTCTTCTTTTTGTTCAGAAATGAGAGTGCAACCGGTTTCAGTAATCCATTTTAATTGCCCCCTGAGAAGATGACTTGAATCAAAAGCAATAGCGTAGACCTGAGACCAGTCCTGGGTCGATGGTCCCAGCTGGGTGGGATTGTGAAGTGGGTGAGGGGGCGGTGATTCAATAGACTTCCAGCATTGATTCTGATGACTCCAGATCCATTGATATTGAGAGAGCTGCCCCTTTGCCGACAGATCATCTAATTCACCTTGAGAAAAAGGTCCATAGATTCGACCCGATTTGCCTAGATAGACATCTTCAGTGCTACTCATTTTTTCCTCTTGCCTCTTGGGCTTTAATTTGAAGGTATTTATCCTTGTTTTCGCATTGATCGCTGAGATCGGCCGAAAAGGAACCAATTTCGTCTTCCCAGATCTCTCCCGACTCCTCAGCTCCAATTTTTGT
>CANHSO010000122.1 GCA_947463705.1 Bacteriovoracaceae bacterium | reverse complement strand
TTGGCGCCTGCGTCGGAATGAAGGGAATTCGAGTTCAAAACGTCATCCAGGAACTCAAAGGTGAGAAAATCGACATCATTCCATGGTCAGACAACCCAGTGATGTTCGTTCGATCGGCTCTCGCTCCAGCAGAAATCTCGTCTGTTCGTATGGATGAGCGCAATCGCACCATGGAAATCATGGTCGAAGATGATCAACTTTCTCTCGCCATTGGCAGAAAGGGCCAAAACGTCCGCTTGGCCGCACAATTAACTGGCTGGAGACTTGATATTATCTCGAAATCCAAACTTCAGAAGCGCACCTCTGAGGCAATCTTCAACCTACAACATATTGAAGGCGTTACTGAGACAATCGCTCAAGGGATTTATCAAGCCGGCTATATCAACGTGAGACAAGTCGCTGAAGCTACCTTCGAGAGCCTCCAGAAAATTCCTGGCTACGAGTCTCTTGATACCGCAACGACATTGAAACAACGAGCTGCAGCAGTCATTGAAAAGGCAGGCGACATGCTGACCGTCGGCGCCCCACATGATGATGGAAAAGGCTCTTTCACTGCGCAGCCAGTTCCTGTAAAGGATGCTAAGGCTCTTGCAGAAGAACGTCTACGTGAGATGATGCGACAGGCTGGTACACCATCCCAAAGCGTTGGCGAAAAAAAGGAAAAGACGGAATAGTCGTATGCCACAATTAGGATGGATCGAGGGAGACAAACGAATGTCTGAGCATGAGATGGTAAAAGTTTATGAACTTGCAAAGGAATTGGGTATTGATTCCATTTCCTTGCTAGACAAGCTCAAGAGCTTGAACATCAAAGTCAAAAATCATATGAGTGAGCTGAGGAGCGAGGAAGTTAACATTGCTCGAACCTCTCTTCGAAAGGGATCGGACTCGGATAAGGCGGCAAAGAAAGCAACCGTCAAGGTTCGAAAGAAAACTGGTGAAAGTCCTGCTAGTTTAACTCCCGCAGCAGAAGCTTCGAGCGCTGAAAAGAAAGCAGCCTCGCCCATTATTCGCCGACGAGTTAAAGCGGACGGAACAATGGAAGCACCTGTACTTCGGCAAACCCAGTCGGCAGAAGCAACTCATGAAACTCACTTCGATCATGCCGCATCTGAGCATCACGCTGCTGAAACAGAAGCAGCATTTGTAACTTCTGCCGAGAGCCAAGTTGATGAGAGCGAGATCGCTGCTCAACTTTCAGAGGCAACCGAATCCATCATGGAAGAGACTCTTACTCCTGAGACCTCTGAAGTGGAGACTCAGGCCAGTCCTGAAGTCGAAGAAGTTGTGGCATCGAGTGCTTCAATCGCATTAGAAACCGAAGCGCCGGCACCAGTCGAGACTGCTCCGATCGTTCAAGCAACTGCTCCATCGATCGCTCCAGAAGCAACGCCCGCAAAAGTGAAGCCTCCACGAGCTCCGATTGTTCTCACTCCTCGTCCGGTTGCACCGCGACGAAGTATTTTGAAAATTGTTGAAGCAACGGCTCCTCCTCCTCGTCCAATCATCAAGCCAACTCCTGCTGCTGTTTCTCCGATCAAGCCTGCCGTCAAAGGTACGACTACGAATCAGGACAAGGACGGCTTCAGAATTATCAAGATGACGAAGGAAAACCTCGATCAAATGGTCGAGGAAGAAGCAGCCAAGAAACGCACGCCTGGCCGCGAACCTGAAATTCGTCCAGAAGATGTTCGGTTTGCCGACTATCGCAAGAAGGAACTTGTCTTCTTACCTAAGAAGAAGAGACTTCCATTAGGAAAAGAAATTAGACAGACTCAAAAAACCGTGGCTAAGGCTCAAAAGCGCGTTATTGAGATGACTGATACGATCACTGTCCAAGAGTTGGCTAACCAACTCAGCGTCAAGGCGATCGATGTGATTCGAAAGCTGATGGCAATGGGCCAGATGGCAACGATGAACCAATCGCTGGATTACGATACTACGACTCTGATCGCTCAAGAGTACCAATACGAAGTCCGAAATGTTGCATTCCAGGAAAATGACCTGTTCCAAACGGCTCAGGACGAAGACAGCCAGCTTAAGCCACGACCTCCAATCGTCACCATCATGGGGCACGTCGATCACGGTAAAACCACCTTGCTCGACTCGATCCGTGAAGCGAACGTTGCCGGCGGCGAAGCAGGCGGGATCACCCAACACATCGGAGCGTACACCGTTCAAAAAAATGGTAAGCTCATCACCTTTATCGATACCCCTGGCCACGAAGCGTTCACTGTCATGCGTGCACGCGGCGCAAACGTCACGGATATCGTCATTCTGGTGGTTTCTGCGGACGACGGCGTGATGCCACAAACCCGCGAAGCTGTGAGTCATGCTCAGGCCGCTAAGGTCCCGATCATTGTAGCGATCAACAAGATTGATAAGCCGGGCGCAAACCCTGAAAAGATCAAGCAATCCCTCTCTGATCTGAACCTTCTTTCTGAAGACTGGGGTGGAGACACCATCTTCGTTCCTGTGTCGGCCCTGAAGAAGACTAACTTAGACAAGCTGCTCGATTCAGTTCTGCTGCAGGCAGAAATGCTCGATCTCAAGGCAAATCCAGACACCCGCGCAAGCGGAACGGTTTTGGAAGCTCGTCTCGAGAAGGGCCGAGGCCCAGTTGTGAGTGTTTTGATCAGTCGAGGAACTCTCCGGGTTGGTGATGCGATCGTAGCAGGTCCATTCGCAGGAAAAGTGAAGGCCCTGACCGACGATAAGGGAAGAATTGTAAAATCTGCTGGTCCAGCGATCGCAGTAGAGGTTCTTGGCTTTGAAGGTGTTCCAAATGCGGGTGAGGCCTTCAACTCAACCGAGACCGAAGCGGACGCTCGTGTCATTGCGTCAAATCGCGCAGACAAGACTCGAAGTAAGGTATCAGGAACCCAAGGCAAAGTTAGCCTTGAGGATCTGTTCTCTAAGATTCAAGCAGGAGAGATGAAGGAACTCAACGTGGTCCTCAAGGCTGATGCCTACGGCTCCGTTGAAGCAATCAGAGATAGCCTGCTGAAGCTCAGCACTGATAAGGTCAAAGTGAAAATCATCTTGGCTGCGCCAGGCGGGATCACAGAAAGTGACGTCCTCCTAGCCAGTGCTTCGAGTGCGATCATCATCGGCTTTAACGTTCGCCCTGAAACCAAGGCTCGACAGCTGGCCGAAGGTGAGCATGTTGAAGTCAAGAGCTACAGCATCATTTATGAACTGATTGATGACGTGAAAAAAGCCATGACCGGATTGCTCGACAAGAAAAAGGTCGAGAAATTCCTCGGTCGCGCAGAAGTTCGTCAGACCTTCTCCGTACCAAAGGTGGGCACTATCGCAGGTTGTTCTGTCATCGACGGAAAAATCTTGCGAGGCGCCAACGTGCGATTGCTCCGAGACAGCCGAGTTCTGTTCGACGGCAAGATGTCATCCCTCAGACGATTTAAGGATGACGCTAAGGAAGTGGCCACTGGATTTGAGTGCGGGATCGGCATTGAAAATTATAACGATCTAAAGCCAGGAGACTTGATCGAGGCTTACCAAATTGAATTGGTGACCCCTGAATTAAACTCCTAATTAGGTCCTGGTCTCGGATTAAAGAAATTGCAGAGGTAGTATCATGCAGGAAACACGGAGAATGCGGCTTCAGGCCGTAATTCAAGAGGAACTTTCAACAATCGTATCCCGAGAAGTGAAAGACCCTCGAATCCCCCCAGTCACGTTCACAGCTGTGGAAGTAACTGAAGACGGCAGCCAGGCAACTATTTTTGTGGCCATTCTGGGTGGTGCCCAGGGTGGGCACGATGGTGCACCTCCCCTTTCTGAACAAGGGGCTAAGCTCCGGATGAAAGATTGCCTGGATGGGCTCACCTCTGCGTCTGGTTTCTTGCGACGTCACTTAGCCAAGATCCTCACAGTACGCCATATTCCATCTTTGGTATTTAGAGAAGATCATGGCTTTGAAAACGCCATCCGAGTTCAGGAACTCCTCAAGAAGGTCTCTGACTCAGAATGAACGGTGCTCTTCTCATTCGGAAAGAATCTGGAATCACGTCCTTCGGAGTGATTGATGCACTCAAAAGGCACCTTCGCGATGCTCACGGAATCAAATCAAAAGATCTTCCCAAGCTTGGCCATGGCGGCACTCTGGACCCATTTGCGACAGGACTGCTGATCGTTTTGGTAGGTCGCGGGGTGAAGCTAGCCAGATATTTTTTAGGCGCGACCAAAGGCTATGAAGGGCTCATTAAATTTGGTGAGACGACTGTGCCTGGTGATCCTACTTCTCCGATTACTGAGACTTCAGAGGTTATCCCGAGGAGCCTTGAAGAAATTCAAATTCTAGCAACCAAGTTCACTCTGCAGCCGTATTTGCAAACGCCCCCGATGCATTCGGCAAAAAAAGTGAATGGCAAGCCACTCTATGAGCTCGCCCGTGAGGGGATTGAAATCGAGCGGGAACCGAAGCTCTGTCACCTTTACGATTTTAAGATCAATGAATATCAGGCCCCAAAAGCACAATTTCAACTTAAGTGCAGTTCAGGCACCTACGTGCGCACCCTGTCGCAAGACCTGGGTCGCCTTGCAGGCTCAGTTGCTCTGCTTGAAACTTTGAATCGTACCCAATCCGGCGTTTTTCGTAACACCAATTCGTGGAGCCTAGAAGAGATCATCAAAGCCGATCAATCTGGCCATAAGTGGGATCAACTCTCTTGCTGGGTTCCTTTTGACGAACTGCTCAAGGGCTACCCTAGTGCAGAGGCTTCTGCAGCTGAGCATCAATCGTTACTCCAAGGTAAACAAGCAGTGCTTTTCTCTATCCTCAAGCGGACCACCAACCCTATCGAGCGTTCTTCTGAGCAAAGCGACGACTGCGTTGCCATCTATAACTCCCAGCGCCTGATTGCCATCGCACGCAAGGCAGAAGAACAATGGGGCCTAGAGCGAGTCCTGACGTAGAAATCGCTAATTGAAAACCACTCTCTCAATCCAAATTGGGATTCATGATTTTTAAATAGTTTTCTTGGATGCTTTGAGACTCTAGAGCCCGGGGATAAGCAGGCAAAGTTTCAAAAAGATGAGCTTCGCTTTCAAGATACTCCCAAGCCACTTGGCCGCTGGGAAGATCCAAAATCACCCGATTTTGAATTTGCTGACTCTCTTTCCCATTTTCATCGAGCTCAACGCTTGCAGTCCTCTGTGTACCTACAGGGATTTTCAACGCGACGGCCATTTTAGCGATGAGTCCAATACAGGCGTCTCGCTCAAAATCTGAACTCCGGCTATTTTTCCGCAGTCGCTGATTATCCTGATCCAAAAGGACCATATCATTTTCAAGAATATCTAACTGAGCGTTTACCCTCGTTGAGAACGTTTCTACAAATTTAAGGAGGCGCTCCACCTCAGCCAATAAGACAACGCGGTCCTCCAGTAAAACTTCGGGGGAAGCATCTCGACCCTGTGCGATTCTACTTTTGATCTCTTCTAATTGTGCTTTGGTCAACATAGTAACTAGTCTACACTCACCTCTCTGGTAAGATCAACAAGTCCTGCTGAAGATCTATTCTCCGTCCGCAAGCCTTAAAGTTGCAACTTTGAGGCCCTTTTTTGTTTTCCATTGCAGCGTCACTCGTGATCCATAGATGCCCGAGAGACGCTGATTCACTTCCCACTGATCCATTTCCTCCACTGGCTTGAAGTCGACCTGAGTGACAATCGCTCGTGGGCTAAGTCCTTCACGGCCCAGGGCACGAGCCGGCGACTGAGGATCCAATGAGGTCACGCGAAGGAGTCGGTCGTTGTCCTGCAACTCATAGGTCAGTCGCAACCCAGAGGTATTCTTAGGTTTCTCCTTGAGGGGAAGAGATCCCGGGGAAAACCAGATTCGGCCATGAGGTAGATCGAGAGTAAATGAAGTTTGGCCTAAAAGTGACATTCCAACTGTCATCCCAGGGTTTTTTTCCCCAAGCAGGCCCAGTTCACTCATACCAATGGGGGGCTGCGGAAATGAAGGGCTGATGTCAGTTGCCATCTGGCGTCTATCACAAACCAGTTGGGGCGCACCCATTTTTTTGCTCAGCTTCAATGCGGAATCAAAAAAACTACGCCAAGGAGTGTGAATTTTAAGTCCCTCTTCATTGCCAAGGTCCCAACTTACGCCCTGAATTTGAATTGCTGAAGAGGCGCTTTTAGCGGCTTCACCTGCGACAAGCTGGCACTCACTCGAGATTTCTCCTGTCGGCAACTCTGAGAGTTCTAGCCATGGAGCATCCTCCCCGCCTCTGTACCCCTCTCGGGTCCAGACTCGAACC
>CANHSO010000121.1 GCA_947463705.1 Bacteriovoracaceae bacterium | reverse complement strand
ATTTTTCTGCGCGAAAGCCAATCTGATGTCGAACTCCTTTTGGATTTAGCGCACGAGCTGGTGCATGCGACCTCGCGTCCGGTTTTTGACCCCTATGATCCTCATCTGAGTGCAGGTCAGTACATTCACTTTGCGATTGATGGAACCGGGGGGGAAGTGGATGCTGTTCTTGCTGAGTGTTCTGTTGCGCGAGAGATGGCCCAGAGATGGGGAAGTCAAATTCATCGATGCCGAAATTATCTGAGTCAATCCGACCTCGATGGTTCGAGCGAGTCAGTTTTGAGTCGACAGCGCATAGTCGAAGATTTTTACCGAGTGGGTAATTGGATTACTGATCTTCGGAGTGACTTAGGCACTGAGGGGCGGCTTTTGCCCTTTCTCAGCGGAGAATCTCCTCGGCTCTATTCTTCAGCAGCCCACGCGCCCTATCCGGTCGCACTGCTGCAGGAGTATGGAGAAATGACTCGTGCCGCTTGTGAGAACTCACGTGAGCGTAGGCGTAGTTTACTCGCTGCCTTGAGGAGAGAAAAAGACTCGCAGATCTCCGCTTTGAACGAGCTTCTGGCTAATCGGTGCGGTGGCGGTATGACCGTTGCACACCAGTAGTTTAGAGGGAAATTTTTATGAGTGTCTTAGGTTGGGTCTTGTTCGGCTTTATCGTCGGATTAGTGGCCAGGGCGATTACGCCCGGTCGCGATTCGATGGGGATTGTTGGTACTACGCTCTTAGGAATTTTAGGAGCGCTGTTTGCCGGCTGGCTGGGGCACGCGCTGGGGTGGTATTCTACAGAAGGGATGGGTGGGTTTATTTCTGCTACGGTGGGAGCTGTGGTTGTTCTCGCTGCTTATCACTTCTTTTCAGGTCGTCGGAAGCTGGCTCAACTCCAGCGTCGATCCTCATCGGATGAGAGTCATCGAGACGTAGCTTGAAGTAAGGCAGAGTTTGAATGAATTGGATGCGTCTTGTTGAGTCGGCTTCGCTTCATGCCGTACATGAAGTAGACAAAAAATCCTGTGATGAGCCAGACTCCAAATCGGATCCAGTTGACGATGCCCAATTCAGTCATGAGATAGGAGCAGGTTGAGAGACCGAGCACGGGGATGAGCGAAAGATTGTTTCTGAAGCAGGCATAGGCCAATGCGATCATCCCGATCGAAAATGCACCGAACGGAATTTTTTCTGAGAAGACTTCCCAAGTGCTTAAATGAGGTTGGGTCGAGTCGCTCCAGCTGAAAAAGTGATTAATTTTTTCAGGCTGGTAGTAGGCTAAAAGTCCTACCAAGCCTACGAGAAGGAGAGGGAAGATCCATTTCGAATTAATGTAGGGGGTTCGGAACTTGGCTCGACTCGTATCCCTGTGATTCCCGAGTTTGAGCACTCCGCCACAAACCAAAACGAATGCGAACAGTGTGCCAATACTCGTCAGGTCAGTCACTTCGGTTAGGTTCATGAAAAGTGAAGGCACTGCCACTACAATCCCCGTAACGATTGTAGAGAACCAGGGGGTCTTATACTTTGGATGAATCGATGCAAAAATGGGGGGGAGAAGGCCGTCTCTGCTCATGGACATAAAAATTCTGGGCTGCCCGACCTGAAACACTAAAATGACGGTAGCTAAGGCAACCACAGCGCTGATGTCGATGATCGCTGCCAGCCATCGAATGTTCGCCACTTGGGGGCCGAACACGAAGGCGAGAGGATCCCCTACTCCGAGGCGTTCGTAGCTCACCATCCCGGTTAAGACGAGCGCAGTTAAGCTGTAAAGCGTCGTACAGATGATGAGTGAGTAAATCATGCCCCGCGGTAGGTCTCTCTGGGGATTTTTGCACTCTTCCGCAGTCGTTGAGATGGCATCAAATCCAATGTAGGCGAAAAAGACGGCTGAAACACCTTTGAGAACTCCTCGGACTCCATTAGGCGCAAATGGCACCCAATGCGTGGGCTGAACATAGGTGGCTCCGACAAGGATGACCATCAGGACGACGCAAATTTTGAGGAGCACCAGGAGGTTCGAGGTGCGTTTAGATTCCTCAATTCCAACGTAGACGATCCAAGTAATGACTAAGGTGATGAGCAGGGCAGGAAGATTGCAGATGACCGGGATGCCTAAAAACCGGGGGGCATCCATCCAGGCTTGGTAGCCATGCACGAAGGCAGCTGTTTTTCCTCCCAATGCGAGAGTCTGGAGGGTTTGTCCTTCTTGCAGGAGCTGGGCGACCTGTTTGAATCCGCGGGAAGCGCTTAAAAAGTCCATCGTGAGGAAATCGGGGATATGAATTCCGTATCCGGCCAAGAGACCGGTGAAGTATTCACTCCAAGAAATTGCACAAGCAATATTCCCGATAGCGTATTCCATGAGGAGGTCCCAGCCAATAATCCAGGCGATAATTTCGCCAAAGGAGGCATAGGCATAGCTGTAGGCAGATCCCGAAACTGGTATGGCAGAAGCAAATTCAGCGTAACAAAATGCCGAGAAAGCGCAGGCAATGGCAGTAAAAATGAAAAGGAATACGACAGCAGGACCGCCGTCTGCGGCAGCATTACCGATGGTCGAAAAAACGCCTGCACCCAAAACTGCAGCCACACCTAGTGCAGTTAGATCCCAAACTCCAAGTGCCTTCCGAAGTTGGGAAGGGGAGTTTGCTGAAAGCTCAGCTTCTCGGGTTAAGACGTCGATATCTTTAGTTCTAAAAAGATTCTTCCAATTCATACAATTTCTGTACTCTGGCCTATTCCTCGTCTATGACTTAAGGGGGATGTTGCAACGTATGCCAGGAGGGAAGATATGGCAAACCTTTTTATCAAAAAAGATGTGAACCGACTGATTGCGGACGCGGCGGACGGGGGCGAGTCTGGGCACCGGCTGAAGCGAACTCTGGGGCCTTTCAATCTGATTATGCTCGGAGTAGGGGCAATTATTGGCGCAGGAATTTTTTCTCTCACTGGAACTGCAGCCGCGTACTACGCAGGGCCAGGGATTGTTTATAGCTTTATTATTGGTGGAATTTTGTGCGCTTTTGCCGGGCTTTGTTACGCAGAAATGGCTGCAATGGTGCCTGTTTCTGGCTCAGCTTATGCCTATTCCTATGCCACTCTGGGTGAGTTGATCGCCTGGATTATTGGTTGGGACCTCGTACTGGAGTACGCTTTTGGCTCCGTGACTGTGGCGACATCTTGGTCCGGATATTTTTTCTCCCTTATGACTAAAACGCTGGGAGTACCCATTTCAGATGACTGGATTAGGCTCACTAAGGGTCCCTGGGAGCTAGTTACGCTCACAGATGGAACTCAGGTTTTTGGTTGGTGGAACCTACCAGCTACATTAGTAGCCCTCTTTTTAACGGGAATTCTTTATCGAGGGATTCAAGAGAGTGCTTTCATTAACAATCTGATTGTGGTTGTGAAATTGACTATCATTTTCGCATTCATTGCTCTGGGGTGGGCGGTCGTCGATCCTCTCCATTGGGTTGGGAATTCGGCCGCAACTGGCTTAGCTCGCTTGGTTCCCCCAGCCACACTTGCAATGAGAAACGGTCACGAGGTGATGAGCTTTGGTTGGCCAGGGGTTTTAACCGGAGCAGGCGTCGTGTTTTTCGCCTACATTGGGTTTGATGCGGTTTCTACAACCGCTCAAGAATGTCGAAACCCTTCTCGAGATCTTCCAATCGGGATTCTGGTTTCGCTTGTGACCTGCACGTTCCTCTATATTTTGATGGCCCTGGTGCTCACAGGAGTGGTTCCGTATCAGGAGTTGGGCGTTCCGGACCCGATTGCAGTTGGGGTGGATCGGATCGTTTCGCTGAGGGGTTGGTCAGAGGGGGGGCAGAGAATGTTCACCTTTGCGGTCAAGGTCGGCGCACTCGCAGGACTGACCTCTGTCATCCTGGTGCTGATGCTGGGTCAAACTCGGATTTTCTACTCCATGGCCAAGGATGGGCTTTTGCCTTGGTTTGACCATCTGAGTGAAAGGTATTCGACCCCAGATTTTGCGACCGTGACGACGGGACTGATCGTTGCTCTCGGAGCAGGATTTCTCCCGATGAGTTTGGTGGGAGAACTAGTCTCGATTGGGACACTGCTTGCGTTTGTTTTAGTTTGTGTTGGGATTCCGATTCTCCGCATTAAAAACCCAGATGTTCCAAGGCCTTTTAAAACTCCTCTCTACTGGTTGGTTGCACCCTTGGGCGCTTTGGCTTGTTTTTGGGTGATGACGGGGCTACCTCGAGATACTTGGGTTCGCTTAGTGGTTTGGCTCATCATTGGTTTTGTGATCTATTTTGGATACGGCTCAAAGCACAGTAAGCTCAGACTGGAGTCCCAGAATGGCAAAAGGTGAAGCCAATTTCAGGATTTAAATAGGTTAAAAACTTTGCCCAATTCTTTTCGTCCTTCTGTTGGCTTGTTGAGGCGATCTGAGTACAAAGAGACATACCAAAAGTAATTTCTTGCGATCGAGCTCACGTAATCTCGTGTCTCTTTGAAAGGAATGAGGTCGATGAATAAGGCTCTGTCCTTCACTGGATAGCGTTTGAGCCATTCCTCGACTCTCTTTGGGCCTGCATTATAAGCTGCTAGGGCGAGTTCAGCGTCTCCATCGTAATTTCTCAAAAGTTTGGAAAAGTATCGTGAGCCCACCTCTAAATTAAAGGTTGGGTTATAGAGTTGATTGGGATTTTTCATTCGGTGAAAACGACGAGCCGTTTTCGGCATGATTTGCATTAATCCCATGGCCCCTGCAGGACTTCGAGCGCGGATATTAAAAGCGCTCTCTTGGCGAATGAGCGAGAGCACTAGCATTGGGTCGAGGCTGCCTACTTTTTGCTGAGGTGTGAGATCTGTTTTTCTTGGGTAGAAAAGCTCGAGAGAAGTTTTTGAAATTAAATTTGGGTCTTCGCGAAAGGCTGAACTCAGGAGTTTGAATCGTCGAATTGAATCATCCATGCGTAGCGTAAGTGCCGCTAGATAGAGTTTAACACGTGCCGGTACGGCATCGAGCTGGGTTTCCGAGCGGTTCAGAAGTTGCCTGGCGTACCCTGGTTCCCTCAGCTTGAGGAGAACTTCGATTTCGCGAATTCGGAGATTGAATGGATGCGTCCCTTGAATTCTAGCCTGAGTTGGAGAATCGATCCTCGTCGTGTGGGGCGAGGTCGGGCTGGGTTCATCCATTTGAATTAAAACCGACTGTAAGCTAAAGGGGTATCTTTGAAAGAGGGCCTTCTTCGCCTCTGTAGAGTCTTCAGATTTCTTGAGTTGAATGCCACATTGGTGTTTCCAGAAGAGTGCTCGCGGTGCGAAGTCTGTGGTCGGGGTCGAGTTCTCCGATAGAAATTTGAGGTGGGGAAGGGCAGCTGGGCAGTCGTTCTCCCAGATCTTAAGGAGGCTGAGTCGAAGTCTTACTTTTAAGGTAGTTTCGTCAATTCCAGTCTCTTCTTGAATCGCTTTTTCATAAAGTTGAATTGCTGACTTTCGAGCAGTGTCGTTGGGAAGGAATTCTTCCATTTTGAATCCAAAAGCAGCGGAAAGCGGTGAGCCTGGCTGCGGTTTAGCTTGGAGGACTTTTTTTAGAATGGAGTCTAGTTCCGCGACTTCTCGAATTTTCTTGAGCGCCTCGCGTAGGTCATCCTGGGACACCGATTTGAGTGACTCAAAATCTCCTGCTTGAATGCGGTGCGCGTTTTGCTTTGCAGATTTTTCGCCCCTCTGCTTGGAAAGGCGGTCCTTTTTCCCGTGTTGGCCCTGAGAATGGGGAGTTGGACTGAGGTCTTGGCAGAATGCTTGAGGTTCTAGTTTTGAGCTGCAAGAGTTGAGAAGGGACGCTTTTTCGGATCGTGAAAGAGTGTTCTTTTTGTAGCGTAAATAAAGGAGTGCTCTGTTGGTGAGGTCTTGCCTAGATTCAGGGGTTTCCTGGTCGATCCCCAAGAAATAGCCTGTGACCTCTGAGAGGAGTCTTTCGCTGCCAGATTTCTGGTGGGGATTCGTCTTTGCTGTCTCTGGGTGAAAATCTTCAATGATTTCCTGACGAGTGATCGAGCTCGTTGGTGACTGTCCCGGTAGTGAAGGAGGTGGTGTTAAAGGCTCCACCGCCGCTACTGAGAGTTTCTGTAAACCAGAGCTAAGGAGTGCGAGAAGAGCTGCGCTGAAGATGGTTTTTTGGTGTCGAATCATGATGTGTCCCCTCGGTCAGATGGTCTGAAATCACTGTAGCATTCGAATTTTGAATTGAAAACGAGGGGCTCAAAAAAGAGAATTTGAAAATTTCCATTCAAGAACTCTTGATTGCCGACCGAGTTACGGCTATAAGAAGAAGTCAATTCTGTGAAAGTTTCTTCGGCTGGGTAGCTCAGATGGTTAGAGCGGCGGATTCATAACCCGCAGGTCGGCAGTTCGATCCT
>CANHSO010000120.1 GCA_947463705.1 Bacteriovoracaceae bacterium | reverse complement strand
TTAGCCAAACGGCCGAGCGGAGTTTATCCTGAACGTATTCTTTAGTGACTTTATTTTGGTCTTTTTGGGCAGAGGCTAGAATGTTTTTGTAGTAGGGAGAGATTCTAAGTTTAGGCATCCCATCTTCGTTTAGAACGATCATGAACTCTTCAGCAACTTTATAGACATAGATGTCGGGCGTAATATATTGCGTGTCGCCGGTGTTAAACGAACGGCCAGGCTTAGGTTCAAATTCCAGAATGACTCGGGTAGCCTCGATCACTTTGTCGAACGAAATAGAGAGGGCTTTTGCAATGGCCGAGTAGTTCTTTCTTTCTAGATCACCCAAATGCTTTTCGATGATGGTTTCGACTAGGGGCTGTCTGGGCTCCAGAAATTTAGCCTGGATGGCGAGACACTCTTGCAAATTGCGAGATCCCACACCGAGGGGATCGAAATTTTGCACGATTTTGAGGACCTCCTCAGCGTCTTCGAGTTCTATTCCTGTTTCTTTGGCCAAGTCCTCAAGGTTGGCATTGAAATAGCCATCGTCAGAGAGATTACCGATGATCAACTCACCTAGTTTCTTCTCCTCAAGGTTCATGGCGATCATGGAGAGTTGCCAGGTCAGGTGATCTTCGAGCGAGGTGGTTTTGGTCAGTACATTTTCAAAGCTGGGGAGCTCATCGTTGATTTCCCTCATAGAGGGTGCTGAGCTTGATGTGGAGTTGAATTCCTCGACATAAGATTCCCAGTTAAAGTCGTCTTTGGCAGGTGCGAGTTGTTCTTCTTGAGTTTTTGGCTTTAGAAAAGACTCTTCATCTCTGAGTTGCTCGGCTTCTGGGTCAGCTCCCTGTCCATTGTCCTCGGGCGAGGGGCCGGTTTCCCCTTCAGGTGTTTCTGTGAGTTCTTCCAGAATGGGGTTCTCCATCATTTCCTGGGTGACTACTTCTTGGAGTTCCATTCGGTTGAGCTGGAGGAGCTTAATGGCCTGTTGGAGTTGAGGAGTCATGACCAACTGCTGACTCAATTTTAGGCTCTGTTTAATCTCTAATGCCATGGCTCTTCTTTTACCTTCCCGTGTTTCGGTAAGTGCTACATTCCATTAGAAATGGAAGTTCTCACCGAGGTAGGTCTCCCGCGCCGTCCGGCTTTGAGCGATCTGCTCGGGAGTCCCAGACTCAACTATTTTACCATCACTTAGCAAATATCCCAAATCACAAATTTCTAATGTTTCTCGAACGTTATGATCGGTGATTAGGACTCCAATACCGCGTTTCTTCAAAACTTGGATCATTCTTTGAATGTCCGCAACTGCAATTGGATCAATACCCGCAAAGGGTTCATCTAGCAAAAGAAATACCGGATTTAGAGCTAACGCACGAGCAACCTCAACACGGCGCCTTTCTCCGCCTGATAGGGTGAAAGCTTTTTGTCGGGCAATATCAGTAATTTTGAATTCCTCGAGCAAGCTATCGAGCCTCTCGCGGCGCTGGCGGGCATCCAGTGGTAGGGTCTCTAAGACGCAGAGAATATTATCTTCGACGGTCATTTTTCTAAAGACAGAGGCTTCTTGAGGCAGGTAGCCGATCCCATTCTGTGCTCTCCGGTGCATCGGCCAACGAGTGATATCTTGATCGTTGAGTAATACTGTTCCCGCGTCTGGGGTAATTAATCCAACGACCATATAAAAGGAGGTGGTCTTGCCGGCTCCGTTGGGTCCGAGGAGTCCAACGACCTGACCTTGGTGGACCGTGAATGACGCATCCTTGACGACCTGTCGTTTGTGGTAGGATTTTTTGATGTTCTGCGCTTTTAATTGAAATTGATCGCCTTGTGTTTTTTCCATGAAGAGTATCCTTGTTTAGTTTCTTAGTTCGAACCAGTCGAAGACTTTGTGTTTTGATCTTGACCGTGGCTGAATCCGTTACTTTGCTCAATTTCGATTATGCCTGTATTGCGATGAAAAACGACAAGGTCTCCAGTTACCGTATCCTCATCTTGATAGACTTGAGGAAATTGAGAAAGGGTCACCCGATCATTGCGAGTGTCGAATTCAGCAAGTCCCCCTGTGGCATACCGGAGGGAATCAGAGTCCGAACCTGATTCTTTGATCAAGACTTCATCGTGAGCGACTAGGTATTTGAGGACGTTGGTGAAGTCGCCATAGTTGAGCTCGGCGCGTCGGCCACGCGTATACAGGGTCGGCTGGGTAATTTGGACGAAGTGAGTGCTTAGGGCTCGGTTCGGATTCATGGTGAAAAATGCAATTTGTGTATCGCGGTGCATCAGACATTGGTCCGCCTCAATGAGTGTCTTATTCGGAACCCCTTGGGTGTCTAGCTGAGAAGTTCTGACCATCGTGACCTTAGCATTTTTTGGCAGAAGTACTTTTCCGGTGCTCATTTCATAGTGAAAACCGAGACTCGAAAATTCAAGCTGCTGACCTCCGCCTTGATGTCCTACTCCGCGGACAGAGTAGGTGTTTGGTACGGTGGCTAGTCGTTCACCAGGCTTATAGCGCAAGTATTCGCTCCAAATCTCGAACCCGTCTGCGAACTGGGTGTGAACGCTGCCGTAGATTTCGAGATCTTTTTGATTCATGAAATATTTAGCTTCGGCTCCGGTGACTACAGTGACTTTTTCCTCTGGGTCGTACAGATAGGCAGTAATGGTGCGGCCATGCACTAACTTTTCGGGGTCGTACATGAATGCGGTTGCTGCATCGAGTTTCCACTGCTTTACGCTATTCTGCGTGGAGACGTACTTGAACGAGTTGATCCCGTATTCGGCAACCTTCCGTTTAGGGAGATTGGGGATGGCCGAGGGTTCGTGGTCTTGAATGATCAAGGTTTGCGATCCTCTCGAGGCCGACTGGGCTTTGAGGTCCTCTGTGGGGGACGGAGTAAGGACGACAATCTCCAAAATAATTAAAATGGAGAGCGCCGCTAAAATCATAGGTCGAATGGTCTTGAGTCGAAAGGCCATAGGGTAAATTTAGCAGCAATCTTCAATCAAAAACAGATCCTCGTGAAATTGACTAATTTTGCCCTAAAGTTGCTTCGGATATTGGGTTCGTGATAGGCTCGGTTAACAAACGTTAAACCTTAAAAATCAGGAATATGGATCTAAAACAATTCGAAGAGAGAAAACTCGATCATATTCGACACTCGCTCGATCGGGCCAATCAGGCTTTAGGGCTCAGTGGCCTGAGCTCAGTTCATCTGCAGCATGAAGCCTTGCCGGATCTTGATTTTGAGGAGGTGACGATTCAGTCTCTGTGTCTGGGCTCACCTCAAAAAACACCCTTTTATATCGCAGGGATGACTGCCGGTCACGAACAAGCTTTTCAGTTGAATCGAACTTTGGCACTTGCGTGTCAAGAGCGCGGCTGGGCAATGGGCGTGGGCTCGCAGAGGAGAGACTTAGAGGCGAAGGGCGGCCTGAGTTTCGATGCTTGGAAAGAGCTCAGAGACGAAGTTCCAGATCTCATTTTAATTGCCAATTTAGGAATCAGTCAGGTGATCCGGGCCAAAACCTCAGAAATTCGGAGGGTGGTCGAAGGATTACGAGCTCATGCGTTAGTGATTCACTTGAACGCTCTTCAAGAGGCGGTTCAGCCCGAGGGAACCCCTCAGTTCCGTGGGGGCTTTACTGCCATACAGAGAGTTATCGATGATCTGGGTCTACCGGTTTTGCTGAAGGAGACTGGTTGCGGATTTTCAGAGGTAACTTTGCGTAGGATTTCAAGGTTGAAGCTCGGAGCTGTGGACATTAGTGGGTTGGGTGGAACACACTGGGGTCGAATCGAGGGGGCTCGGGCTAGTTCTGGATCAATTTACGCGGAGGCAGCCACGACTTTTGCGGACTGGGGTGAATCCACTGTTCAGTCCGTTCAAGCAGCGGCCAAAGTTTTGCCAAAAACCACTGAAATTTGGGCCTCAGGCGGGGTTCGCTCCGGTCTTGATGCGGCTAAATTATTGGCCTTAGGGGCTCATCGGGTGGGATTTGCTAAGCCCGCGCTCGAAGCTGCCTTGGAGGGCAGCGAGAGGCTCCATTTATGGATGGCCGCTCGGGAGTACGAATTAAAAACAGCACTTTTTTGCACAGGATCGCTAAACTGCGAGGAGCTTCGACAAAAGGAAGTCTGGGTTCGTTCATAGAGAAGGGTAGTTAGGGGTTGATATGGAAATTCAACGGCAGCTGACGGAAGGGTTTCATCGTCTCTCTCGTGCGGAGCGTTTGCGCAGGGTGCAATCCTTGTGCGAGCTCACGGATCAGGATCTGGCAGTCCTTTCGGGTGATCGTCCGATGTCTTTTGATATTGCTGAGCACCTAATTGAAAATGTTTTGGGCTATTTTTCAATGCCGATGGGAGTCGCAACTAATTTCACCATCGATGGCCGAGACCTTTTGATTCCTATGGCTGTCGAAGAAACCTCGATTATTGCTGCTGCTAGCGCTACGGCTAAGTGGATTCGTCGCGAAGGGAGTATTCGGACTTATTCAAAGGGGAACTTGATTATCGGTCAAGTTCAGCTTCCTCAGGTGCGAGACATTTCTTTTGCACGTCGAGTTTTACACGAAAAGCGGGAGCTTTTAATGGGGCTAGCCAATGCCTGTGTTCCTGGCTTGGTCAATCGGGGGGGCGGTGTTCGCGACATCGCGATTCGAGAAGTGCCTCGTCCTTCTGAAGATGGCACGATGCTGGTGATTCATATCCTTTGCGACCCTTGCGATGCGATGGGTGCTAATTTAATTAATCAAGTTTGTGAAGCACTTAAGCCCAGGATTGAAGAACTCACTCGAGAGAGAGTGGGGCTCTGTATTTTGTCGAATCTGGTAGATACCAAGTTGACTGTTGCGGAAGTAGTTCTGCGGGATGTTGATCCCGTGCTCGGCCGCGGGATTGAAGAAGCCACTCTTTTTGCCAAGGCTGATCCTTATCGAGCCTCGACTCACAATAAAGGTGTGCTGAATGGCATTGATCCTATTTTAATTGCAACGGGTAACGATTGGCGAGCTGTCGAGGCTGGAATTCATGCCTATGCTGCTCGGAGTGGAAAGTATCAGCCTATTACAGATTGGAAAATGGAAGGCCCTGATTTAGTGGGTCGGATTGAAGTTCCTCTCGCAGTGGGAACAGCGGGGGGTGTGACTCGGATTCATCCCATGGCCCGAGTGGCACTTAAGATGTTAAAAGTGACTCAGGCTGAAGAGTTGGCTCGAATTTGTGCGGCTGTGGGTCTGGTACAAAACCTGGGTGCGCTCAAAGCTTTGTCGACCGTGGGGATTGTGAAGGGGCATATGCAACTTCACGCCGCAAATTTGGCTATCGCTGCCGGCGCTGAAATTCATGAGGTGGCTGAAGTTCGCGACCAGCTCGCTAAAGTGCTTTTAGTGGAGAAGTCAATTAACCTAAGCCGTGCACGAGAAATCCTAGAGGCGGTGCGAATTGCAGCCCAAAGTTCAACCGTCATTTAAGTCCTGCTCGGTTCCGGGCAAGATCTTTATTTTAGGGGAGTATGCCGTTTTAGCGGGACTCCCAGCACTGGTGGCTGCAGTAGGGCCTCGTTTTCAAGTGCGCCCAAGCGGTGGTTCAGCCGCCGGGTGGCCTGCGGGTGCTCCCGTCTTTAGGTTTCTGAACTGGGCTCGTGGGCAGGGTTTTTCTGAGGTGCCTTTTGAGTTTACAGATCCGTTTCAGGGGGCTGGCGGATTTGGTGCCTCGACCGCCCAATTTGTTCTTGCTTATCAAGTCATCTGTCGCGCAGATGCCGGCTGGCAGGAGGTTTGGAAGCTCTATCGAGAGCTGATGAGTTCTGATCCAGTTTTGCCGAGCGGAGCTGATTTGGTGGCTCAGTGGGAAGGTGGAGTAGTTTACTTTGACCCGACACGACTCACCTGCGAAAATTTTGGAAAGCGGTTTGATTGGTCGAACCTTTTGATCTTCTCGGCAACTCATCAGCCAGGTCGAAAGGTGCCTACCCATGAGCACCTGAGAGAGTTGAGTGAGGAAGGATTCCCGCGCTCTCGCAAGCAAATGGTGGATGATTTGAATGCGCTTTTGCAGCGCGGAATTCAGGCGGTCCGCGAAAATAACGCAGAGTATTTAGGAAAAGCGATGAGCGACTATGCTGGAGTTCTCCATCGCGAGGGCTGCGAAGTGAAAGCGACGACGGATGATCGCTTGGCTTTGGCTGATCATCCAGACGTTTTGGGGGTCAAAGGGACCGGTGCCCTCCAGTCAGATGCCTTGATTGTTCTGATGCGGAAAGGCAGTGAGCGTGGCAGTCTCCTTGAGTTGGCGAATCGACGAGGATTAAAATTAGTTTCTGAAGGGTTAACCTTCGAGCCGGGAGTTAAATGCGAAAGTTGAGAATCGTAGCCAGAGCACCATCGAATATTGCTTTGATCAAATAC
>CANHSO010000119.1 GCA_947463705.1 Bacteriovoracaceae bacterium | reverse complement strand
TCCTTAACAAAAAATGTGCATGATCCGAAACAAAACAGAGGACAGAGTCCCTGGGTAGATACGAGGTCAGAGTCCCTCCGCTTTAACACATTGCTTCGATTTTGCGGGTGACTAAAACCTAGGCGGCGCTCAACTGAGGCAATTGAACGCCTGAGCATGGGAGAACCACCATCGACAACCCCGGCGACCATGTTCATCTCACATCACCCACTGCCAACTCGATCCGACGTCAAGCTATGGGTCGCCCTCGCGGTGAAACATGGGATCGAAGTAATCAGCTGGGCGAGTGAATTCAGCCTCCCGCTGGGATCGTTCGATGTTATCTAGAGTGTCGGGCTATTTTTGGACCTGGCGGACCTAGAAAAGTTACCTATCCCATCAGGCCTTTGGCCATTTGTAGTAGTAGTCTGATCTGTTCTTCGGTTGCACGGTCGATGAGTGTGTGCAGCTCGCTTCTTGGGGTGGTTTTCTCCCTAAATTCCCGGACCCTTTGTTGTGCAGAAGGCGGAGTCCCCTCACGCTCGGGCTCATGCCCTCACTCCGGGGCGGCGCCTTCGGGCCTAAAGCTCGCGTCACGCTCGCTTTGCCTTGCAAACGATCCACTGGAGCGTTTTCTTCGGCCAGCCCTACGGACCGTCTCCACAAAAATAAAAAAGCCCATGAGTTTTCACTCACAGGCTTTTTTATTTGGTGGAGACGGTGGGAGTCGAACCCACGTCCGAAAGCAATCTGCCGCCAGAATCTACATGTTTATTCTATGTTTTTGATTGAATCAGTCACGTCCATAGACAAACTCGACTGATCCCCCGCAGACTTAAGTTTCGCTCTTCAGGCGCCTACGAGACCAGAAGACCTATCCCACTGAATGTCGTTTCTTCTTCAACCATGGGAGAGTTGGAGGGAAACGTGGAGCTTAAATAGAGTTAACTATTAAGCAGCCATTGCGTAATTGTTTTCAATTACTATTTTGCCACTGTTTAACGAGGCCTATGGCACCTCGACATGCATCCAGGGCTTCAATACTCCCGTCGAAGCCGGATCGTCCCCAGAATGGTTCTTAGGATAACATGAGCGGATCAAGAATGCACGTGACTAGCGCGGTTTAATGGCAAGGCCCATCACGGTCACTCGGTAGCAGCTGGGGGAGGTGAGGGGGGTGAGTTGGATCTTAAAGTGAATGATGCCGGTAGCTCCACGGCGGCGGGCTTTGAACTTAAGTTCTCTTTGAAGGGAGGTCAGGAGGTCCTGGTATTCGGTGGTGGCGTCGGTTTCCAATGCAAAGGTTTGCAAGGTGCCAGAGGCGATGAGGGTGTCGATTGCCGTGTACTGTTCGAGGCCGGGGAGGAATCGCTCGGTGGTGACGGGCAGGCTGTCGGCGGGGTGCTGGGTCTCGACCGGGTGCGGAGTTTTGGATTCTGTTGGGTCTTGGCTCGTGAAATGAGGTTGGGTTTCGTCGGTGGTGCCTTGGGCAGCAAAGACCTCGTCGGTTGGGCCGAAGGTGATTTTTGCCCGAGTTTCACGGAGTTGCTGGATGAGGTAGATCCCTGCAAATTCGCTGATGCGGGGGATGAGTACTTTGCCGCCTTCGAGTTGCGGCTCTAGGTCGATCTCTCGGATGCCCATTTTCTCTCGATTGATGATGTCCACGAGTTTTTCTTTTTCTCGTGAGGTCAGTGGGCCTTCGATGAGTAGGGTGAATGGAAATGCAGCAGGGATAGCAGCGTTGATGGCTGTAGGGATTTTTTGAGGGCGCTCGGTTTCAAGGGTCGGAGCTTGGGGCGTTGTAAAAGCGGGCATGATCACCTGCGGCGCCGTTATTCCGATTTCATCAGGGTTGTCCTGAGTTGCAGGAGGAGTGAATTCGGACTCAGTGTTTTGAGTGTCGGTAGGTTCTGGCGGATTTAAAAAGTCCAAGCCCATGGGGCTCTCGGGCTCAGCAGTCTGGCCCATCGATTCCAGGCTGTCAAATGAGTCCACTTGATCAATCGGTGTTTCCTCAAAAACGAGTCCTTCGGGTGCAGGAGGTTCCTGTCCCGATTCCTTGAGTTCTGCCGCGAGGTCAAAGAGGCCAGTGAGGTCTTTTTTAGTTTCGGTCATCCTGAACAATAGTGTACAGGACTAACCGATTCCAGAACTAGAAAAACCCAGTCACGCGCCGTGGCATTTTTTGAATTTCTTACCACTGCCGCAAGGACAAGGATCATTCCGATTTGCCTGAGCTAAAGCATCGATGGAAGGTCCTTGGTTCAGGGTCATTCGCTGAGGGGTTCGATGAAGGTGGTCTAAGTTGAGTTCGAGCTGAGGTTGGCTGGCCTTAGCTGGACGAGTTGCTTGGGCCACTTGGACGTCGCCTACATCATCTTGTGTTCTCTGAGGGACGAGACGTCCGTCGGGCAAGAGTTGGTATTGGATTTCAGGCTGCTCCCCACCCGTGATCTCGGTTTCTTCTTCAGACTCCAGCTCTTCGCTCATTTCGAAGGCTTCTTGAGGGGACATCTGCACCGCAAAAATCTTCCGAACGACATCTCCAGTGATCTGGTTCATCATCATTTCAAAGAACTTAAAGCCCTGCTTCTTATACTCAATGAGTGGATCTTTTTGTCCGTAACCTTGGAGGCCAATCCCATCTCGGAGATGATCCATTGCCAGAAGGTGATCTTTCCAGAGGTGGTCGATCGTGGTCAACAAGACCATTCGTTCGATCTGACTCATGGCTTCTTCGCCCAGGGTTGCTAGTTTTTCTTGGTAGGCTTGGTCGGCGAGTTCTCGGATTTTAGCTTTCAGTCCGATCTGGTTGAAAGGGTGAATGTCGTTTTCGTCGATCGAGCAAGGGATCTGTAAGGTGACTTGAACGGCATCGTGCAGTTCCTTCAAGTCCAAACGTGCTTCTCCGTCGACTCTCCTGAGTTTTCCGTTGGGGAAAAAGTCTTCGGCAATCGCTCCAGAGAGTTCGTCCACCATAGAGAATACCATCTCCTTGAGGTGGTTTCGTGCGAGCACTTCACGACGCCAAGCATAGACGACTTTGCGCTGTTGGTTCATGACGTCATCGTATTCAAGTAAGTGTTTACGAATGTCGTAATTATGACCTTCCACCTTGCGTTGTGCGTTCTCAATCTGGCGGGTGATCATCCGACTTTCGATTGGGGTGTCTTCTTCCATGAATCGAGCGATGTTGGCTGCGCCAAAAATACGCATCAAATCATCGTCGAGGGAGAGGTAAAAACGGCTTCCCCCTGGATCGCCTTGTCGACCGGCTCGCCCGCGAAGCTGATTGTCGATTCGACGGGATTCATGGCGTTCAGTTCCTAAAATAAACAGTCCGCCGGCTTGTTTGACTTCATCGCGTTCTTTTTGGCAGCGATCCTGCCATTGTGCGATTGCCGCTTCAAGTTTCTTTTCGTGTGCTTCCCGCTCCTCAGGCGTGGCTTGAGGGGGGAGGGTGCCAATCTCTGCCTTGGCGAGGAAGTCTGGATTGCCGCCGAGGAGAATATCGGTACCTCGTCCGGCCATGTTGGTCGAAATCGTGACTGATCCTTTTCGTCCTGCCTGGGCTACAATTTCTGCTTCGCGTTCATGCTGCTTGGCATTGAGGACGTGATGCTTGACTCCTTCATTTTTGAGGAGCTGAGAAAGGCGTTCGGACTTCTCGACTGAAACCGTTCCTACTAAAACGGGTTGGCCTTTTTCTTTGAGTTGCTTGATCTCAGTGGCAATGGTCTTGAATTTTCCGGTCTCGGACTTGAAAATCACATCAGGGTGGTCTAGGCGAACCATGCCACGGTTGGTGGGGATGACTGTGACGTCAAGTTTGTAAATTTGTTTAAACTCAGTCGCCTCAGTATCTGCGGTACCGGTCATTCCGCTCAGTTTATTGTACATGCGGAAGAAGTTTTGGTACGTGATTGTAGCGAGAGTCTGATTCTCGTTTTCAATTTGAACCCCTTCCTTCGCTTCAATCGCTTGGTGGAGTCCGTCGGACCAGCGGCGTCCTGGCATGAGGCGGCCGGTGAATTCGTCAACGATCAGGACTTCCCCGTCTTTTACGACATAATCCACGTCACGCTTGTACAAGACGTGAGCACGCAATCCTTGATTGACATGGTGGAGAAGCTCGATGTGCTTAGGATCATAAAGGTTCGCGATCTTGAGGCGTTTCTCCATTTTGTCCACGCCAGATTCAGTCAGCGAGGCAGTTTTAGATTTTTCGTCGATCGTAAAATCAGTTTCTTTGGTTAATCCGCTATCCGCAAGGATTTGTCGATCAATCAGGTAGTATAAGTCTGTAGAGTCTTCGGTGGGGCCACTGATAATCAGCGGCGTTCTGGCTTCATCGATCAAGATCGAGTCGACTTCATCCACAATCGAATAATGGAGATCCCGCTGAACGTAGTCGTTCAGTCTGAATTTCATATTATCGCGGAGGTAATCAAATCCGAATTCGCTGTTGGTGCCGTAAGTGATGTCGCACGCGTAATTCTGCTTGCGTTGGGTGTCACTCAGTCCGTGGGCAATAATACCTGTTTGCATCCCGAGAAAACCGTAGATTTTTCCCATCCAAGCGGAGTCGCGTTTTGCAAGGTAGTCGTTCACAGTGACTACGTGGACGCCCTTTCCTTCAAGTGCATTGAGGTAGCAGGGGAGCGTGGCGACCAATGTTTTTCCTTCGCCGGTGCGCATTTCAGCGATTCGTCCTCGATGAAGGGTGATGCCACCGATCAGCTGAACGTCATAGTGTCTTTGGCCGATCACTCGCCAAGACCCTTCTCGGACTACGGCGAAGGCTTCCGGCAGAATTTGGTCGAGGGTTTCGCCTCGCGCTAGGCGTTCTTTGAATTGGCCTGTTTTAGCTTGGAGTTGACTATCGGATAGCGCTTTGATTTGTTTCTCAAATTCGTTAATCCGGTCGACGATCGGGTAGATCGATTTCAACTCTCGGTCGTTTTGGGTGCCAAATACTTTTTTCGCAAGGTTCTGAAGCTTCATCATTTCAACGTCGACTCTAATGTTCTAGGTTCAAACTGTCACGCGAAAATCACGCAAGGGGCCAAAAAATGGCCCTCTCAACTTCGGGGCAGAAAAGAGTACAAGTAGATGCAGACGAGCTTGGGCCTTAGGGACTGGAGTCCTCGAAAATATAAGATCGGGGATCAACCGGATACCCGTGTACTCGAACTTCGTAGTGAACGTGCGGGCCCGTGGACCGACCGCTGTTCCCGAGCATTGCAATTTTAGTTCCCCGTCGAACTTTTTCGCCCTTAGCAACTGAAAATCGTCTTAAGTGCCCGTACCAAGTTTCAATACCGTACCCATGATTGAGAATGAGCGTGAGGCCGTAGCCCGCCTTGGAGTTGGCAAAAACCACCTCGCCATCGGCTGGTGCTCGAATGGGAGTGTCCAGACGATTGGCAATGTCGAGGCCTTCGTGCATTTTGATGCGGTCCCCATAAGGAGAGGTTCTCACTCCAAATCCCGAAGTGAAATAACCGGGTGCAGGTTGTCGGGTCGGGAGGGCAGCTAGGAAAGACTTTTTGTCATAGAGAATCTCATACTCGTCCTGCAGCAGTTCTTCGGTATGTAATGCGTCTTGGGTGAGTTGAGAGATTTTTGAGTCGAGCTCAGAGTATGCCTTTTTTAATTCAATTTTTTCGGAACTACTGGTTTCGTTCTCTGCTTCTGCCTGAACAGGTGTGGGCGCTGGGGTGAGATTACCGATGTTGGAATTAGCGTCTGGGAGTTTGGTTTGGAGGCTGGGGGGTTGGTCCTCTACGTGCATAATGACTCGGAGTCGAGTTGCGAAGGACTTCACCCGCTCCAGAGTGTTTTCAGCGGTTGAGATCTTGTTTTGAAAAAGCTGGACCTGTTGCCTGAGACGACGGTTCTCCATCTTGAGTTGCTTATTTTCACCGATCTGGCTCATGACGTAAGCATAGTCAAAGAACATGACCCCAGCAAAGAGGATGCAGAGTGCTAATCCAAAAGCGATTCCTCGAATGAGCCAGGCGGGGAGTACAATGTGCCTCACTTGAGCGGTTTTCTCTGGGACGATCATGATCGTGTAGAATCGATTTTTTGACATAGTCTAGAGCACCTCGATTACTACAGAGGTGACGTTGTCGTCACCTCCTTTTGTGTTTGCTTCTTCCACTAATTTTTTTGCGATGTCTTGGGGGGATGTTTTTGTTCGGACTGCTGCCTCGATGATTTGGAAAATCTCTACGTCCTCTAACTGCCCAGACAGACCGTCGCTGCAAATGAGGTAAATATCTCCAGATTGCGTTGAGATTCCAAAGGTTTCAATCGCGATTTTGGCTTCGTATCCGACAGACCGTGTAATGACGTTTTTCTGGGTGTCGTATCTCATTTCGTCGCGCTCAATGAGGCCAGCTCGAAATTTCTCCTCCACCAGTGAGTGATCTCGTGAGAGTTGCCAAAAGTTATGATTCCTGAGGAGGTAACACCGACTGTCGCCCACCTGTGCGATTTTGAGGTGATCTTGGAAAAAT
>CANHSO010000118.1 GCA_947463705.1 Bacteriovoracaceae bacterium | reverse complement strand
CAGGGAAATTGCTAAGATTCGGTTCATTTGATCACCCCTAAGTACACAACTTTTATCGCAAAAAAAAATTATATTCGTACACCCAGGGTAGAATGATGACGTCATTACACCACAAGTTCGCGCTCTACGCTTAGCAATCTCCCGATGAACTGCTCCTGAAAATCATCACTAGACAGCTGTTCTTTCCTATGAAATACGAATGGGACCACTGTGAATTATTCACCCATCGGGAGTCATTTGAATGAGCCTAAAGTTCTTGCGTTTATCGAAACTCATTTCTCAGTTACCACAAAGGAATCATTTTTGTCGGTGAAACGAAAAATTCAGCCTATAACAGAGACATTGCCAATCTCCAGTGGCACCACTTCAAAACTGAGGGGACCTTCTTGACAGACGAAGAGGCCCTAAAAAAACTTCAATAAGGTCCCCCATGACATTTCCCAGTCATCTGGCTCTAACTCATGCCACCGGAATCCAAAAGAACCAACCTGTTGCCCAGTTTGAGATCGGAGCCTACCGCAACTTTGTCTACCTTATCCTAGACTGGAGCAAGAAAAAGGCGGCGCTCGTCGACCCACACTCAGGAATGGGCCCCGTACTCAAAACACTCACTGACCAAGGATTTGAGCTCACCTCCATATTACTCACTCACTCACATTGGGATCACATTGCAGGGCTACCAGAACTGAGTCATTCGTTAGCTCAGGTTCCCATCTATGTGCACCCGCTGGATGAACATCGCATTCGGGACCAAGGTAAGACCACTCTTCCAATCCACTCCCTTCAAGATCAACAAATCATTCTTGTCGGAGGTCTGGAAATTGAGGTCATGCATACACCAGGACATAGCCCTGGAGAGTGCTGTTTTTTCCTACGTTCTCAGACACCTTACCTCTTCACCGGCGATACAATTTTCATCCGAGACTGCGGACGGACTGATTTAGAAGGTGGAAACGATTTAGCGATGTTTAAATCCATCCAAAAAATAAAAGCACTCCCCTCTGAAACCATCATCCTTCCAGGGCACCACTACAAAACAGAGTGTGCGTCGACCCTCGAAGTTGAACTGAGAGAAAGCCCGCCTTTTCAGTGCAAAACAGCCAACGAACTTGCCCAACTCCCTTGAGTCAAGCTGAGAGCAAACACCACTCCAATCCAAATCCATGCACACCTCAGGCAATCTTGGGGTCGGCACTCGTTCACGCGCTTGCGTTTTGTCTATTTTGCACGGCGACAAAATCCACTCGAAGCTGGGTATCTCCATCCTCAATCCAAATCCAACTCGTCACCCAAACTCCCCAACCAGTGAACGCCATCCAACCCTTAGCTGCAGCAAGAGCCGCCCAAAGCCGCCCAAAAAAACCAGTTCGGACCTCGAGCAATCAAGCGCCACAAAAACTGACCGTGGCAACACCCAAGAGCGAAAGTACAGATAGCGGAAACACGCCGGAGCTGGACTTATTTAAATTAAATGTAATGAAGAAGATCTACGAGAAGATCGAATACCCTCTGAGTCTGAGATCGAGGCGAATTGAAGGTGCACCTCGCCTCAAAATCACTCTTTCTCAATTTGGACAACTTCTGAATACCGAAATTACGGAATCCAGTGGCCACACAGAACTCGACCACCTCGCGATCGAGGCCGTCACTCGAGCTCAGCCTTACCCTAAACTCTCAAGCACAGAGCGTCTCACCCTCAGCGTGCCAGTAATCTTCAAAATTACTGCACGCCCTAACTCTGGCAATCGTTAATGTTTGGTTTTCTTGTTTTGAAATCAATTTGAGTTATAAAAACGCGCCATCCATGGCGCCCCCTCAACTCAGCATTAAGTCACTATTGAGTGAGCTTAGTGAGTTGTTCCTCCTCCTGGGTCAAAAGTTTTGCCCGAGTTGGGTCTGCGCTTGAATTAGAATCCGCCTTGACTGAACGCACTCTTCCCAATAATGCGCTAACACTATCTTTAACTTCACCCTCTACTTTTTTCTTAAAAATCCCCAAGAGAAACGAAGGGATACTACTATTCGGCACGACTAGATTGGAATAAACCACCAGTGTAGACTCGCCCGCATTACCCATCGACTCAAAGGCAGCAAACCCATCCGACTTTTCTGCAAGGTGCGAACTCAAAAGCCTCCAATCCACTCGATACCCTGAATCAGCTCGATGCACCCATTCTGAAACCAAAGTTTCATCCGTCTGCCCAAGTTTCTTGAGATGATACTTTAAGGTCAGGCGCCCGCCGGGCTGGCTCTCTGTTACTTTTGAAGAGACAATACCGGGAAAAAATTCTTGATGTCGATCAAAGTCAGCAAAGACAGCGGCAGTCTCGAATGGAGTAGCATTCACTTTTTGATAGACTGTATACTGAGGCCAAGGATCTCCATCGACATCCTGCGTTCGCACCACTTGCCCGCCCTTACGAATCAAGGCCTGCTCATCTGGAGTCAGCTGTTCATAATACCCGGCAAAAGCGAACTGCGTTAAAACCACTAGCACACCCGCAGTAAAGCTAGAGACCAACAAGACAGTCTTATACTTTGAGTTGAATTTCATGAATCCCCCCGGATAATGAAACGCGATTTAAATCCCCTGATTAATTTCGTATCCGAGAATAAAAACTAGGTCAAGATATTCTAAAATTACTTATAAATTAACTCAGGGCATAAATCGAAAGTTTACAAAAACCTTCTTACCCGAGGCAACCTGAACGGTCTTAAAAGGAAGTGCGCCCGCGCCTACTGGCGTTAATTGAACCTGGTAAGTTCCTGGGTCAACAACGACCCGCAAAATCTGTAAGTCGCGAGGTAAAAGATTCCAAGATCTCACGTCGGCTTGATCACTCGCGTACATAGCCATTCGCGCAACAAATCCCAATAAAGGGCTTTTTGTATTTTTTTCGATCGTATAAGCCAAGGATTCCTTAACGACGAGCCCTGCAACCTTCTTTGCGATCATGCCCCCGTATTTTTCATTGAGATTTTGAATCGCAGTAGACTCAATGTCTTCAAGAAGGAGTGTCTCTCCCGCAAGCTGCGTGACATCCGTCGTCAAATTTTTAAGCTCAACCTGAGCCGAATGCACTGGGTTGAAGCGAGGAATAAACCGCGGCAGTGACTGAAATTGAGGATTCGGCACTTTGACGGGTGAAATTCCATTTTCGTAAAGAATGATAATTTCAGCCTTTTTAGATCTAGAACCAATCTGAAGCGCCTTCAGGTGATCCTCTCGGCTTAAGTGATACCGTTCGTCCCAGCGTTCCATTTCATCGGGCATGGAAAGCGATTTTGCACACCGCCAAAGATCTAGTCCTAACCCCGGAAAATCCGGCATCAGCTCCGCAGTTTTTTGATAGTCAATGTAGGCATCGTTAAAATCTCGATCCGCCTCAAAAAGGACTCCTGAGAAATATCGAGCAAAAGCACTTTGCTGGTACTTACGCTTACCCAGGGTAATCATCATTTCAAGTTTATGATTGACCCGCCTCAATTCAACACGCGAGTCCTCTAAATTTCCCATGAGGGCGTAGTTCATGGCCAGATAAGTATTAATCAGAACTTTCTCAAAGTCTTCGCCCTGATAGTCCTTGAGATTTTCGCTGGTAATCAGCGTACCTGCTTCTGCCGAAAGACTAGTATAGTCTTTAATTTCAGCAATCTTGTCTGCTTTAAGAAATGCTTCATTACTGAGTTCAAACTTGCCTGCAGAATGGTACACAAGACCCAGGTCCAAAAGATACAAGAGAGAGTCCTTGCCATTCACCCCCTGAGCTTTCCACCCCATCTCAAGACGCTCTGCAGCCTGCTCGTATTGGCCCGCTCGAAAATAACTGTCTGTGATGCGATCCGACATCCTTGCCGAAACGCACCCAGATAAAACCAAGGCTAAAACTAAGCCAATCAAACTCTTCATGAGATCAGACTAGAGTCATCAACTCCAGTCAAATTACATCCCGTAGGTTTGCTTGGTAAATTTCTTTCGCAGCTCTTTTTCTTGAGTGCAGTCAATGGTCGAAGATTCCAAGTTAGTCAAGTTCATGGTGAGTTTGTAGTAGATAAACTTAGTTCCACCCAGCTCTTGGACATTGGTCGATAGGCTACCATTAAGAATATAATCAGCTCCAATTTGTTTGCCGCGCTTTTTTTGAGTCACTTCAGAAACGTTGCCGGCAGAATTGTATTCATACTCCTCATCCAAGGTCTCGCGAGCCTCTTTGTCGACAAAACGAACTTTACCCGAGTTAATCAGAGCAGTTCTGATCTTGTTGGTCATCGAAGCCATGTCGATATGGTCTTGCGTCCGGTTTGCAACTTTTTCGACAATCACGATAGGAGGTTTAGGCGAATTAGCAATATACCCGCAGGAGACCATTGCTCTGATCATGGTATCAGCCATCTGCTGCATATCGGCTTCATTAAACTTATCATCGAGGAGCTCAACTCGAGTCGGATCATCATACTGACCGCCTGTGAATGCACGCGGACCGGTAGCACACCCGCTCAAGCCCAAAATCATCCCACTCAAACACACCAAACTGATTTGCTGAATTTTTTGCATTTCAATTCCTCTCGATAGTAAAATTTCCTTTAGCTTATGACAAACCCCGAGCCCTTGTAAACAAGAACACTTCCAGACTCGTCAAGTCTCTCTTGAGATCCTCTCAGCTTAGGAGTAGGACTGACAGAGATCGAGGCAGACATGACATTAGTCTCTCAAATGATATCATCCACTCTCCACAGAAACTTAATCTTTGTACATGGCAAGGGAGGCGTAGGTAAGACCTCAGTCTCTCAGGCCATCGCACTCGGCTTGGCAGCTGAAGGGAAAAGAACCCTTTGGGTGGCTATCGAGGACCCTACTCGTCCGCCTGGTGAGCTTATCGCTCAGGGCCCTCACCTCTGGCATTTGAACTGTAACTTTCAGCTCGCCTTTGAGGAGTATGCCGCCCTAAAAATCGGAATGCCTCGACTGACTCAAATTTTTGTTCAAAACAAGCTGATGCAGTATTTGGCTAAAGCGGCGCCAGGAGTCCACGAGATCGTTTTACTCGGAAAAATCTGGTATGAGCGCAACCACTACGATCATGTCATCGTGGATATGCCATCCACTGGTTATGGGCTGGCCATGTTTCAGAGCACAGAAAACATTTCAAACCTCTTTGGTGCAGGCCCCCTCCACCGAGATGCTGTGGCGATGCTAAATACTTTGGGATCTCCACAAGACACGGGGCACGTCATAGTGTCCCTGCCGGAGGAGATGCCCCTTCGAGAATCGCTGGAGCTGAATGAGTTTTTGGTCAGGAATTTCAAACAAAATCCGGCAGCGTTTCTCGTGAACCGGGTTTTTCCAAAAGTAAGTGAAAACCTAGAACTTAGCCCAGATCAGCTAGAACGGGTCAGTCCACTCGCCAAATCGGTCGAGGACTATGCCCAAATGAGATCCTGGCTTGAATCGTTTAATCTCAGAATCTGGAAGGAGGCTGAAATTCAATTTGGAACACTGCGCCAAGTTCCACCCGAACCCCAAAATAGCAAATCTCCTTTAGTCCAGATTTTATGCCAGCAACTTCAAAGTGAGGGCTATTTATGAAGGCTTCAATCGACAAAACCCTCCTCAACAAACGCGTGATTATCACTTGCGGCACGGGAGGCGTGGGCAAAACCACTCTCAGCGCTGCCCTTGGAATCCGATCTGCTCTTCAGGGTCGCAGAACTGTGGTCGTCACAATTGACCCAGCAAAACGCCTCGCGACCTCCCTGGGACTCTCAGGACTCGGAGATCATCCCACCGACCTCACCCCACAGGTCAAAGCAGCTTTTGAAAAAGCAAAACTCAATGGCGCCCACCTCCCTGAAACCCTGACTGGGACGTTGGCTGCCATCGTGCCTGATACGCGAAAGACCTTTGAATCCTTTGTCCGCGAATTAGCTCCCAATCCTGCTGCAGCTGAAAGGGTGATGCGGAATCCAATTTTCCAAATTTTCGCTAAGGAGTTCTCGGGCACAAATGAGTATATGGCCTTGGAGCGCCTTCATGCCCTCCACGTCCAAGACCAATATGATTGCATTATTTTAGACACCCCACCCACTCGAAATACACTGGCGTTTCTGGAAGCGCCTCGGCTCCTCGCCCAGTTTTTCGACGAAAAGCTGATTCGCTGGCTCGTTCTCCCTGCGAATAAGTTTGTGGCAACCGGGATGAAAAAAGCCTTTTCAATCCTTGAAGGATTAACGGGAGCCAGCTTCATGGCTCATCTTTTTGACTTTGCATCAGGCTTGTTCTCAGTTCAGATGAACTTTACAGCGAATCTCAAACGAATTACAGAACTCATGGAGTCTCCTCAGGTCGGATTTTTAATGGTCACCACTCCGACACCCACTCACGAAGAAGAAGTGGATCATTTCATTCAGACTTTAAAAGCCCAGGGCCTCCACTTTGAGGGAATTATCTTCAATCGCACCCTAGCCTACTTAAAGGACGAACTCAGACCGGACCTCGCCTCCCCACCCT
>CANHSO010000117.1 GCA_947463705.1 Bacteriovoracaceae bacterium | reverse complement strand
TTTTGGCATCTACCGACTTCTCCATACAAAGACCACTTCGATCAAAACCGAGAAAACATGGATTCTTCGGCATCCAGGGCAATCATTGGGGCAAGGTCTCCCAACGCTCGCTCAAACTCACTTTGATTAATTAAGGGTGAAGTAGTCCCGGGAACGTCCAACTGATTAGCTGACGGAAACTGTTTACCTTTAGAAAAGGAATTAGACCAAAGGATCGGGTTTTCGCCTTCCTTTCTTTTAATTTTTTTAAGGGTAAATGAGCAGCTTAGGACCGCTGAGTAACTCTGAGCCACTGACTGGTCCGGGATATTAGCAGTTCCCACAGAAAATGATCGCCCTAGCCCTGTCTGTAAATTTTTGATCTGCTGAAGGTTGGCAACTGAAAACGATGCTGCATTCACTGACCCGATCAGAATCAAGTCCGCGCTCGACTCATTGCCGACCACTTTCCACCGTCCTCGACCCAACAAAGCCTTTAAAATACTATTGTAGACTAGTCCACCGACTCCTGGCTGCGTGGTCAAATTGATAGGTTGCTGAATATAGACCTTCTCATAGCCATCGTCGGCATAAGAATTTCTTGAGGTTTGAAAGGTATAGCCGCAGCCTAACCCGTCTAAACCCAAGGCCAGAGCCAAACCAGTCATGAAAAATTTAGCATGATGTATCCAGGACATATTCAAATGAGGTAAAGTGTTAGCATGAGTTTTGGGAAATTTCATAGCCTTCTCGATATTATTAAAAAAGCGCAGGACGCCTACCCCAGATTTTCCCAACGACTTTCAGAGGCAGAAGCCCTGGGTCGGTGGAAAATTGCCGTGGGCGACCTCATCGCCAAGCACTCGCGTGCGATCCGAGTTCAAGACGGGGTTCTTTGGGTTGAAGTCGACCACCCCATTTGGCAGTCTGAACTGCACTACCGCAAAAAGCAGATCCTTGATATTCTCAACGGTCATTCACCCTGCGCAAAACCAGGACTGACCGCGTCCCAAGAAATCTTAACCGACATCCACTACTTTGACCCGAGAAAGTTCCCTTTTGGCCAAACCAGGTAGATTAAAGAACCTAGAAGAAGCAAACCAAACACTACTGCCACTAGGACTTTTCGCTGAGTACGGACTCCATGAGCAGGCTTTCCTTGACCGGCCTCAGACTCCAAACCAGTCACCTCAGTGGATTCAGACTCCGCAGACACTGGCGAAATCACACGCGCCGAGGCACGCACCCCATTCGAGCTTTGACGAAACTGCTGAAGCGAAAACACACCCGTGTTGACCTCTAAGGCTGGTTCGGTTGGCGCTTCCCTTTCGTGAGGCTCAAGAAACTTGGTCTTTTCGAGCCCGGTCTCTGTTTTTTCCGTCTCATCAGGGTACCTCACTCCTAAGCACTTAAAAAGCTCATCGGTTTGCTCAATGGCAATCCAGTACCCGAGTGATTCGCAAACCTCATCCCGCTGAGACAGCTGACGAGTTTGCACCATCTCCTGAAGTACTTCTTTAGAAAATGGCCCCAGGATTTGATTTTTCTCAGTCCGAACTAGCCACTGAAGACTCATCGAGCCCCCTGATCTTGAAAAAGCTCCACAAACCTCCGCTCAGCATCGATAAAACTTTGAATGACCGGATGCGGACTTTGGCGGAATTCCTCCGGCGTTCCCGAAAAGAGAATTCGTCCCTGATCCAAAAAAGCAATATGATCCGCCAAAAGAAGCGCCGAGGGAATATCATGACTGATCACAATCGAAGTCAACTTCAACTCCCGCTTCAGCTGATCAATCAGCTCGTCTACGGTCCTCCGCGTGATGGGATCGAGACCAGTCGTTGGCTCATCATAAAGGAGAATCGAGGGCTCCCGAATGATAGCTCGGGCTAATCCAACTCGCTTTCGCATCCCACCCGACAACTCACTGGGAAATTTATCATAACCCCCCTTCATCCCGAGGAGATTCAGCGTACTTTCCACCTGAGTGCGAATCTTTGATCGAGGCATCTCAGTGTGTTCGACCAAGGGAAAAGCAACGTTCTCAAAGACTGTCATATCGTCAAAAAGAGCTGAGTTTTGAAACAGCATCCCAAACCGAAGCCGAAACTGAGTCAACTCCGACCGAGACAACTCACTCACATTTTGTCCAGAAACCCAGACGTGACCCCGATCCGGACTCAAAAGACCTAAAATGTGCTTAAGTAAAACTGACTTACCGGCTCCTGAGGATCCTAAAATATAAGTGAGCTTCCCGCGCGGCAGGTCAAGGGAAACTCCCTTTAAAACTTGCTCGCGTCCCTCCTGAAAACTCTTATAAACTCGATCAATTCGGACTTCAAATGGGACTTCAACTGATTCTGGCGCCTTGTTATTCAATTCCTGGTTCTCCACCGTACGTGACTCTGACGACAAGCCATGTTAAAAAACCCTTAAAGCCGACTTTGACTTTATCATGGAACTCATTCTAGCGGCTTGCAAGAGAGAAAATCGAGCGCGTTGAGTCGCACAGTCACCCCCGAAGGTCCGACTCGCGCGCGGTGGAGCACGTATGACAAAGAGCTTAAAAACCCCAGTCCTCATTTTAGGAACCGGCATTGCTGGTCTCAGCGCAGCGCTTAAATTCGCAGATCACTATCAAGTCATCGTTGCTTGCAAATCCGATCCCGCCGAAGGGGCCACTCGCTATGCCCAGGGAGGAATCGCGTCCGTCTGGTCTAAACAAGACAGCTTCGACGAGCACATTTCCGACACCCAAATTGCGGGTGCTGGACTTTGCCACTCAAAGATCGTCGACCTTTGCGTAAAAGAGGGCCCCGCGCGAGTCCAGGAACTCATCAATCTGGGCGTTGAATTCACTCGAGCAGAAAACTCTACTGGAACCCCGGCTACCGATCCGGCCGAAGCCTTTGACCTGCACCAGGAAGGGGGTCATGGCCAACGTCGAATTCTTCATGCCGACGATTTAACAGGTTGGGCCATAGAAAAAGCACTGCTCGCGCAAATCAAAAAACACCCAAAAATTCAAGTCCTTGACGAACACATCGCAATCGACCTAATCACCGAAGGAAAAGGCCTCAAGCGCTGGCGAAAGCCCGAGCGCTGCCTCGGGGCCTATCTACTCGACATTCGCTCTAACCAAATCATCACTGTATCTGCCCAAATTACGGTGTTGGCCACCGGAGGTGCAGGAAAAGTTTATCTCTACACCTCTAATCCAGATACCTCCACCGGCGACGGCATCGCAGTTGCCCACCGAGCAGGGGCCAGAGTCGCCAATCTGGAATTTATGCAGTTTCACCCCACTTGCCTTTTTCATCCCGGGGCTCGCACATTTTTAATCTCCGAAGCATTGCGCGGCGAAGGGGCAGTTCTCAAAACCCTCTCGGGCGTTGAGTTCATGAAAAACCACCACCCAATGGGCTCACTCGCTCCTCGTGACATCGTCGCACGCGCAATTGACATCGAGATGAAGCGATCCGGCAATAAACATGTTTGGCTCGACTGCTCAAAAATTCCCGCGGACGAGTTGAAGCGCAAATTCCCCAACATTTATGAAAATTGTTTAAAATATGGAATCGACATTACCCACCAACCCATCCCTGTAGTGCCTGCGGCACACTACACGTGCGGTGGAGTTCTCGTGGACGAAAACGCACAAACCACGATCGACTCACTTTATGCCATCGGCGAAGTCGCATGCACGGGGCTCCATGGAGCTAACCGCTTAGCCAGCAATTCTTTGCTCGAAGCGGTGGTCTTCTCCCACCGAGCATTCCAGCACGGCAAAGCTGCCTTGGCGCAAGCAGGATCACTCGCAGACGACTTTGAGCTGTCACACCCTCCCCTGCCTGAGTGGAAAACAGGACAGGCCGTTGAGATCGAAGAACAGATCGACATTGCAGCCAACTGGCATGAGATTCGGACGCTCATGTGGAATTATGTCGGCATTGTACGGAGCAACCGACGCCTAGAGCGGGCCTTAAGGCGCTTAACTCTGCTAAAATCTGAAATCAATTCTCACTACTGGGAGTTTCTTCTCAATAAGGACCTGATTGAACTAAGAAACCTACTCACCGTCGCGGAACTCATAGTGCAATGTGCGCTTCTGCGTAAAGAAAGTCGAGGTCTGCATTACACTGTAGACTATCCGCAGAAGCTCCCGGATCAAGAAGCTCAAGACACCGTACTTTGATTGAGCTTCATCCAAGAAAGAAGGTCTTCGAAAACCTGCTCCTTCCCGATCTCATTATGAGATTCGTGAAAGAAGTGAGGGTAAGTTTTAAGAGCCTTCTCACTCATCCTAAGCTGAGAATAATACTTTAGGCTCGACTCTGAATGAACCAGCTGATCGGCCATAGGAATGAGAAACTGCACCGGATAATTTAATCTACCTTCAGACCTCAGTGTATCTGCCATTGCAGCTTCCATTGAAACAAAAAGGCTCGGGGTAATTTTTTTATGAACCAGTCGATCGGTCTGATAGGTCATCACCACATCTTGATCGTGAGACAGGATTCGGGCGTCCACCTCAGAGGCCATTTGTAGCGACCCCCAAAACTTAGAGAGTAAAACTCCAGCGGCCTTTTTCAGGGGCGGCACATGTGCAGCGATCCCAAGAAGTGGAGCCGAGAGCGTCACAGATTGGATTGGCAAATTTTCGAACTGAAGCATCATCCTCAGTGCAATGAGTCCGCCCATGCTATGAGCATAGACATGGATTTCCACTTGCTTACCATAGCGCTTTTGAAGGGTCTCATCGAGACGGCGAATAGCAAGGGCGGCATCAGCAGCGAAAAGCCCGAAGTTCTCCACATGACCTCGAAGCCCCTCTGATCGTCCATGCCCTCGGTGATCTAAGCAATAGACTCGATCCACCCAAGATCTTAAATAGTGAGGAAAATGCAGATAGCGCCCACCATGCTCGGCCATTCCATGCAAAACAACCAAAACTCGAGGACTTTGACTTTGATTTTCTACTCGATGAGTCACAGCATAAAGTTGCAGCCTACCGTCCGAACTTGGAAAAGTCTCCCACTCGGAACCCCATCCCTGAGGCAGATCGGGAAACCCCTTCGGCTGGGGGGTTCCTTGATAAATCCGCCGATTTTCACTCGTCTGATTCAATGTAATCTTCAATTGACCTTCTTGCAGCGTCTGAGAGTTTGCTGAACCTGAAGCTGAAACCACGCTCATCCTCCAAAATCCGAACGACCACCCCTTCTGCGACAAAGGGCTGAAACCCCTGTCCTTTGAAATCACCTGAAGGACTGATATTCATCTTTAACTTTGAACCCTCGGGTGCCGGTGCTCGATCGGTGAGAACCTGCAAACCACCAATGCTAATATCACGGCACACTCCAACAATCACGGTCTCTTCGTCGGACATTAAAACTTGAGCAACCATTGGGCGACGAGGAGCCACTCGTTTTTCAGTCCGCTCCGGAGTTCGCGGGGCCTCTGGCCTACTTCCTGCCTTGTGAAAGGCAGCAATTTTACCAATTTTCTCCCAGCCAGCCATCCCATTTGACCAGGCATGAATATTTGAATTGATTTTGCCAATCTCAATCGCCCTTAGAATCTCTTTTTGCGAGAATGGTCCATACTGAGACGAGTTATAATGAAGATACCAAATCTTCGGCTCCGCAGACCCTCCAGAAAACTGAGGTGGGCCCCCCGCTGTGGTCGGACTCAAGGAGGACTTTGAGCTGCGTGCGCTCGCACGGGTCACCACTCGCTCAGCACTCTCTGCAGATGAGTTCGTCTGGGAATCAGCTGACTTTTGCACCTGTCGCTGAATGTCCTGAGCAGGCTGCGACGGCAGCAGTGACTTCAGCTCATCTAAATCACACAGCCTTTGCCAAGTTTTTTGCCCTTTGCGCCAACCGAAATCCACCCAAGTCAGGTGGCCTCGATTAATTTTTTCATAGAGCTCGGCGGCAGTCATCGGGCCCACACCTTTTTTGCCCACGGCCACATACCATTGAGGGGAATCGTCTCGGAATAGGAGTTTGCTGGTGTTTTCCATAATTCCTATTCTAGAACGAGGCGGCTCAATCGGCAAAGAAAAGTCACTTAACGCAGAGAGTCGCAAAAAATCAAACGGTATCACTTTGATTTTCGAAATAAATCTAGACCAAAATTCCTTTCTGAATCAGGTTTAGACTATGAGTGCTTCGGACTTCGGTAGATTCGGCTTCGCTTTTCTTCTTTCTCAACTTCTTCATCTGACTCCCCTCATCCCGGTTCAGGCGGCACTTCGAGGTCCCGAGTCGGTAGCTGAAGGCAGTCGCTACCAAACGATCGTCGGGACTCGCGGAATGGTAGTCTCTGACGATCCCATCGCCTCCGAATGGGGTGCAGAAATTCTTCGCCGCGGCGGCAACTCTGTAGATGCGGCCGTTGCCACTGCCTTTGCTCTTTCCGTCACCCGACCTCACTACGCTGCACTCGGTGGAGGCGGATTCATGATCTTTTGTCCTGCCCCCACCTCTAGCTCCACTCCTGAATGCAAAACCCTCGATTTTAGAGAAAAAGCACCTGCTGCAGCAACTCGCGACCTCTTTATTCGAAATGGTCAAGCGGAGACTCAACTCTCACGGGATGGGGCACTGGCCTCGGCAGTGCCTGGTATTCCTGCGGGGTTAATCAA
>CANHSO010000116.1 GCA_947463705.1 Bacteriovoracaceae bacterium | reverse complement strand
CTTAGGCGCTAGCGGCCTTTTCCTTTCCTTTTCCACCTTCAACTTTAGGCTCTGCTGCGCGACGATGGAGCCACTCTTTAAGGACCATTGCAGCCTTGTGTGGGTTAGCATCCACGAGTGAGACGATTTTTTCCTTAATCATCTCACCCTCGACCTTTTCAGGATCAACACTGTCCGGTATCACTGGAATCACATCCTCTATCGAGGGAAGTACCGATGCTCGCTGAAGCTTCTCAAGCTCCTCGACGGTCTGAGGCAAAAAGGTATCAACACTGTCGATGGTGTTCTCAGTGATCCACTTAATGAAGGGCCTAACCACGAACATGAAAAATAGGAGAATCGTTAATCCTATTACGCAATAGGTTATAAGATTCTGAATGTAATTTTTCTGTTCGGCTTCAGTTACAATCCTCTGGGCCTCCTCGAAGTCCTCATGGGTAAATTCGATATTCTTAATCTCGAGAGTGTCCCCACGCTTTCGGTCTAAGCCCACCGTACCTGCGGCAATTTGCTCAAACTCTTTGAGTTTCTCGGGAGACCAACCTTCAGTCTTAGTCGTTGTTTTGCCATCCTTGTCTTTTTCCTTAATTATTTTCTGATCGACGACTACGGCTACAGAGAGTCTCTTGATACTTCCGGCAGCATGGGTGGTTTTCTTGATAGTTTGTGGAATTTCGTAGTTGGTGACCTCATTATTTTTTACAGTTTCAGTTTTGACCTCATTGTTTGCTGCAGGAGGTTGTCCCGGCGCATTAGCAATGGCACCACTTACACCCTGGGGTCCGGGACGAGTTCCGTTCATGCTGTCATTGTGCTTCTCAACAGATCGTACGGCTGCTCCGTCGGCATCAAATGAAGTCTGGGTCTCATTCACCTGAGCAAAGTCGACTTCCGCTGAAACCTTAGCGACTACATGTCCCTCGCCTACAACATGAGAGAGAACTCCTTCGATGCGCTTTTCAAACTCGGCCTCGATTTTTTGCTGAAAATCTAACTGAGTAGCTGTCGCTTGCCCGAGTGGATCAGAGGCACTCTTAGAGAGAACTTTCCCCTCAGAATTCATAATCACTACGTCCGTGATTTCCATTCCTTCAACGGCTCGGGCGACCAGATTTCCGATACCAAAAACCTGCTTCTCACTTAAAACCGTTCCTGGCTCAAGATCCAATACGACTGAAGCAGTGGACTTTTTCTGATCCTCGACAAAGGTACTTTTCTGAGGAATTGCAAGGTGAACACGAGAGCGTCGAACGCCTCGAATTGAGTTAATTGTTCGCATGAGCTCGCCCTCTTGGGCTCGCTTTTGATTGAGTTTTTGGACGAAACTAGAGGTTCCTATTGACTGTTTATCAAATACCTCATAACCAACGACTCCGGACTGCGGAAGTCCCATTGACGCCAGCTCTAGCCGAAACTCGTATAGATTCTCGGGAGGTACTGAGATGGTCTTACCGTTTGCCTCAACTCGAAATGGGATATTTTTTTCCCTGAGCAGACGGATAATGCTAGTTGAGTCTTCGGCATTGATATTGGACATGATAGGGACGTAGGTTTTATTACCTGCCCAAACAAAAAGCAGTGCAATACTCACCATGATGCCAACTAGCGTAACTAGAATTGCAGCTTTTTTTCCGCCAGAAATTCCCTTGGCAAAGTCTGCTACTTGGGCGCCTATTTTTTTTAGATACTCTTCCACTCATAGCTCCAGGGTTAAACGGGAAATTAGACTGGCATCCTCATCACTTCTTTGTACGCGTCTAGAATTTTGTTTCTCACCTGCATCATGAGCTTAAGTGAAGTATCTGCTCGCTCGATCGTTAGCATTGTTTCATGGATATTCTTGCTCCGACCCGCGACCAATTCCTTGATTGCATCATCGGCTTGTCCTTGCTGGACATTGACTTGCTCCATTGAGTCTTTGAGCACATCCATAAAGTTTTTTCCCGGAGCTCCCTTAGATTCGGTAGTAATACCTTGTCCGAGTTCGATCCCTGCGCTACTTGGTGTCGATAGGCCTGAGATTTTATCCATCACCTATTATCTCCCGATTTCCAGAGCTTTTTGCGCCATCGCCTTGGCAGCCTGCATAGCTGTAACATTTGCCTCGTATGACCTTTGAGCGCTAATCATGTTCGCCATCTCCTCAACTGGGTTGACGTTAGGCATTGCAACGTAACCCTCGCCATTGGCATCAGGATGATCTGGATTATAAACCATCCGTGCCGGACGTTCGTCTTCAGCAATATCGACGACTTGCACGCCCTGAACACCCTCATCCAAGCGGTTTTGAAGAATCTCACCAAAAGACTCTCGATCGGTTTGAGCAGCCAGAATTGGATCTTTTCTTCGATAAGGTCCACCACCAGGTCCAACTCCTCGGGTCGTTTCAGCATTTGCAATATTACTCGAGATGGTGTTCATTCGCTTCGTTTGAGCATCAAGTCCCGAAGCACTGACGCGCATAGATGAAAATAAATCCATTAGCGATTACCTCCCCCTTCTGAGATGGCATATTTCAGCATGCCTAATTTTCTTTTTAACATTTCTGCAGATGCATCATAGAGCAATTGATTTTGAGCCATTTTAACCATCTCCGAAGATCGATCGACCGTGTTGCCGTCCAAGGACTCAACGCCGTTTGGATCCTCATAGATCTCTGGTTCTACGGGATCAGTAGGGCGATGAACTCGGTGCCCCTCAGCAGTTTCACTCGGTTTAAGCTGATGATCGGCTCCCAGCACTTCCCTCAAGGCTGTCTCGAATTCTACCGTTTTTGCCTTATAGCCCGGGGTATCTGCGTTGGCGATATTTGAGCTGATTACATTCTGATTAACTTGCCTTACATTCAGAGATGTATTCAGCGCGCCTATGATCGGATCAAAACCTATGTCCACCCGTGTTACCTACCCCTCTTTATTTTAATTTTTAAACTAAAATTACTCAATAACTATTAATAAATAATGATTAATTTGTTGAGAAATAAATATCTATGGTTTAAATATTTATCGGTATAAATTTCCCATTTATATTTTTAATCTCACTAGACATAGATCCCTAGCAATTTATAGTCTGATATTTTGTTTCGCAGCGTTCTTATCGAGATTCCGAGAGCTCTAGCCGTATGAGTTCTATTCCCCTGATGGTACTGAAGTGCCTCTATAATTACTGTCCGCTCGATGTCATCAAGTGTTTTTCCTGGAATCCAGCTTTTTTCGAGTTCAGATTGATCTTGAACACCAACTTTTAAGCTTGGATCAGTTCGCTCAATCACAAGATCCTTCAAGCCAATCTGTCCACTTTGGGTCGTAATCACCGCGCGCTCGATCGCGTTTTCAAGTTCACGTATGTTTCCCGGCCATGGATGTGTCTGCAAAAAATTAAGGGCTTCAGACGTCATACCGGCATTTAGTTTTCCATTCTTTCGGGAGTACTTTTCAATCATGTGCCGAGCCAGGAGTTCGACATCTCCAATTCGCTCTCTGAGCGGGGGCAGAGTCAAATTTACGACATTCAGTCGATAAAAAAGATCTTCACGGAACGATCCGTCCTGAACGCACTGAGAAAGACTGCGATTGGTCGTAGCAATAATTCGAACATCAATCGGTAAAGGTTTTCTGCTTCCGATTCGATCTACTTCGCCTTCTTGAATGACTCGCAGAAGTTTCGCCTGAAGGCGGCAATCCATTTCTGAAATCTCGTCAAGTAATAAGGTACCACCATTTGCTAGCTCAAATTTGCCAGACTTGGCTGTCATCGCGCCAGTAAAGGCTCCGCGTTCGTACCCAAAAAGCTCTGATTCAAGGAGATTCTCAGGAATCGCTGCACAATTGATTGCAACGAATGGTCGATTACTTCGACTACTATTCTCGTGAATCAGATTCGCCACGAGTTCCTTGCCTGTTCCACTTTCGCCTTGAATGAGGATAGTTGCTTTGCTCTGCGCAACGGTTTTTGCGAGTTGAATCAGGTCCCGCATTCTGCGGTCATGGGTTAGAATCTCGATCATAGCTTGCCCTCCTTGGCATTTTTTTGAATCGACTCATGAACTTTTTCGTTTGCTAACGTCTCTGCTGCTAAATTTTTCCAAAACTTTTCGTCATCGGCCTTTGGATCTGTTCTCGAAATGTCCTCAAGGGTCTTCACGATCTGATTTCGATAGGCGTCTTTTCCTGACTTCCCTAACGAGCGCGCATATCCATAGAGAATCCGATTACTTTTAACTCCCCCTGAAATCAAACGGGAGTAGGCGGATGCTGCCTCTTCCCAGTTCTCATTTGCTTCGAGAATTTGAGCCTCACTCAAAACTGTTTGAACCAAGTCAGGAGCCGACCTGAGACCTAGAGCAGCCAAAGTCGGATCATCGTTCTGAGGATGAGCCATCTCTTGAATCAGCTTTTTCTCAAGGTTTTGAAACAAACTGAGTGCTACTGCGGTATTCTTAGCCTTGAGGTAGAGAGAGGCTAGCCAGGCCTCTAGTTTGACATTATCCTGCATAAGGCAGGCCTGAGAAACATGTCGAATTGCACTCGATAAGTTATTTTCAGTCTCTTCAATCTGTCCAAGAATAATTAGTCTCTCGAGATCATTCCTGGGATCACTCGCAACTGAGGCAAGTAGTTTTTGTATTTGGTCCAAATCTTCATCACTTTTACTAGTTTTAGAGGTAGGTGAGTTTTTGAACTTAATCCAGAGCGCTTTAGCTAAAGCAAAGTTCTGTTCTGCAACACTCCCTTTTGACTCTGGTGTCGCATTTGCTAACCCTCTCTTCAAGATAGCTTGCTTTTTATACTCATTCAGTATTTCATTAGCTAACTTACCCATCTCTAAATCTGACGCCACGCGGGAGAGTTTGAGTAGATAATCACGGTCCACTTCCTCCGCAGCAACTGGCAAAGTAGCTGACTTCGCAGTGTAGAAACTAAGGGCCTCGTACCCCTTGCCTTGATTCAACAGCTGAACAATGATCTTTTGAAAAGCATCATGAATTGCTGTTCTGAGAAGCCGCTTAACGAGCGGAGAACGAGTCACTTTGAATTCATCAAAACCGAGTTCTAATGTCTTTTTGGGGTCTTCTGAAGTGATTAAAGACCTAAGGTGGGTAATTGCACGAAAGTCGGGGTAGTCGGACATCACAACAGATCCCGACCCGTCAAACTCGAGGGCATCTTTTGAGAAGAACCTCTCCAGAGCCTGAAAATCAAGGCCGCCGTGATCACCGCACGATGAGAGCCTCACTCTGGCCAGTAGGGCTCCGGGACTGAATGGATATCGATTGATCGTTTCAAAAAGTTTTTCACGAAACTCAGGCGAACTAGGACCATTCCCTTGTGGATCGCGTCCAATAATTTCAGCTGTCCTGAAGGAGGCTCGCCATCCCTCAGGATGAGCAGGAAATCTCTCAAGAAAGTTCAGAAATTCCACCTTGGCTTTTTCCATCTCACCGAGTTGATAAAGGGTTTCGCCTCGATTTAGATAATACTCTGGGAACTTTCCGCCATAGATCTCGAAGGGTTGAATTCCTTGATAGTAGAAACTCAGTGCTTTTTCATACTGAAAACGCCGGAGGTAAATATCTCCAAGTCGAAACGCACCTTCGGCACCGATCTCACGGGTCGGTGCCTTCTCCATCAACCACTTATATTCCTTTGCAGCCCGCTCGAACTGATAGAGATCAAACATGCACTCGGCGGCAGCAAGGTGAAACAGGTAGTTCAACCGATGCTCCGAATGGTTGTCAATCAGCCAGAGGAACTTCTCAAGCGCGACCGCAGTTAACTTCCTTTCGAATGCCTTAAGACCTAAGTACATGGAGGAGTGAAGTGCTACCGCCGATTTCTTGTAGTCTCGGACGATTCGGTTCAAAATCAGCTCTCCGGCCTCGTTATGACCGAGCTTAATCAGAGCGTTGGCTCTCAAAAACCTCATCTCCATCATGGATTGAGATTTTGGAAATTCGCGATCAAAGAAGTCGAGTGTACGAATCGTAAGGGCGAAATTGCCACCGTCATAGAGCTTTTTAGCCAGTCTAATGTGCTGGGACTCACGGCTTTTTCCCTCAGGGCTGTAGTAGTCAAAATTTTCGTCGGGAGTAACCCCTGGAAGCAACTTGCTGAGTTCTAGCTTTTTATGAACGGGGTAGAAACGAAGAAAAAAATCATCCTTCTCAGTCAAGGGCTGACTACAGTAGCGATCTATGTCTTTGAGTTCCGCTCGACGCCCCTCCATGGCTAACTTCCGATTTGTTTTTAAACCCTCTTCATCCTGCATTCTTCTCAATGCAGCCTCGAGGCGCAGCTTTTGCTTGTGCGCTCGATCATCTGACAGAGTAATACCGGGGCGGACCCAAAAATCGACCACCATTCGCGGAGATGCCTTTTCGCGGAAGTCAAAGGAGTCCATGACCGGGCTTGCAAGGGTCATTTTACCAGCTGGAAATCGCCATTCCCCCGTAATTTTGACGCCTTGGGTGGTTTCTCTCACTTTTAGGTTCTTAACCCGATAGTCTCCTTGTTTGGCCAACTGACGAGTTAATTGGCCCCGCTCATCGGAAGGGACTCCCAAATCCAGAAGCGTGAGACTAGGCAAGAGGATCTCAAATCCTTGTCCGGATTTTTTCCATCGACTCGAAACACTTCCGTCAATTTGGAGGGTAATGCGACTATAGTTTTTGAAAGTTTGAAGTTGAATCAAGTCTAGGGAATCAGCAAAAGCATCGAGGGATAAATGCCCTCCAGAGAAAAATAACATTAGTCCGATAATCAATAAGAGCTTCCTGCTCTT
>CANHSO010000115.1 GCA_947463705.1 Bacteriovoracaceae bacterium | reverse complement strand
GTCCCCAACACCGGCAGCTAGAGGCGATCGCCATGAGTTGAGATCAAGCTAAAAATCCGAGTTTTTGTAACAGGATTACGACCCCCAAACCCTCAAAACCGGCAATGAGATCGTCAGCCATCACGCCAAATCCGCCCCATGCCCGAGAGTTTCGCTTTTTGGACCAAGTATCTACTTTTCGGATTGGCCAGGGCTTGAGAATATCAAAAAAGCGGAACGCCAAAAATGCAACTAACAAAGTTTTAAAGTCCTGCCCCGCTGTCCAGCCAGTGACAGCGACCCCGACCACCTCGTCAATGACAATACTCTGGTTATCCTGGGTGTTCATCAGTTCATCAAAAACTTGAGCAGCCCAGGTGCCCAATCCGAAAATCGCAGTCCAAAATAAAATCCGGACCGGAAAGGCGGCTCCCTGACTCCAGTAAGCAATAGGAAGTCCTACGAGCGTGCCCATAGTTCCAGGTGCAATCGGTGAAAGCCCAGCGCCTGAGGCCGTACCCAGCCACACCGCAAAAATAGACTTAAAGTCTCGGACTTTTTTCCAGTTGACTCGTCGACGAGGAGCTTTTGCCATAGAGGGACGCTATCGCATTTATCGATTGAAGGTAAGCTTTCCTTTCGGCTAGACTGTGATACCAAAGGCCACAGAATCCAGTTTTGGATCAACCAACGAGAGCCTCCACCTTGAGTCGGAGGAAACAACTGAGGAGGTCGTACGTTGAACAAGGAAGACATTAGGCGGTTCAAGAGCCTGTACGACTTTCGAAGTGATGTTCTCGACGTAATTATTGGGGGGAAATCCTCTCTGGATACGCCTAATGTGTTCCAGATTGTTACCCTTGAAGAGGCTGACCGATTCATTCAAAACTACGGATATGATCTCGAAAATCCCATTGAAAATGCCGAAATTTTGGGCAATTTTCACGAAGGCCTCAACTTCATTCGAAAGTATTTCCTCAAGCCTGAAAATCCGAACGGACTAAAATTAGAAATTCCGAGAAAGATCCTCGAACTAACGGACGTCCGCGAATTACTACTTTATGCAAGCTACTCGAGAAAAGGACAGTCTCAAGACCCCCAAGGGGAAAACCTGCAAACTTGGGCCTGTGCACTCCTAAAGATCATGCACACGATCACCCACATCGATAAGGACCTCAGAACTCCGTATTTCTCTGATATTCAAAAACAAATTTTTGATCGATATTACAAACTTGTTCACCGTGACGCAGAAGGTCATCTTTACTTGGGCGAACGAGATGACGACCCTCTCCGCATCGACTTAAAAGCCTTTGAAACAAAGCCTAAAAAATCAAGGGATTCAATTATACTCAAGCTCCTCCATAAACCAGAAAATGTTGCCGAGGATATTTTCGACCGCGTAGGAATTCGATTCATCACTCCCACCAAATTGTCTGCCCTAAGAGTCGTCAAATATTTAAAGGATAAAATGGTGGTTATCCCCTCGAATATCAAACCCAGCCGCTCCAGGAACACTCTGTTGGATCTTGATGCATTCCGCATACAACTCATCGATACATTAAAGACCCTCGATGACGTCTCTACAGACAAAAAACTGCTGGAAGCAAAACTCGAGGCTGCAGCCGTTCATCCGAGTACCGGCCCGACCAATCCTCACTCGAGTCAGTTTTATCAGGCACTTCAATTCACAGCACGACAACTCATCAAACTGCGGAATCCAATGCACGAAGTGATCCGCGACCTAAGAAGTGCAGCAAAGGAAGCAGCTCCTCAGTTAGATCTTTTAAAAATTCTTGACCGTATAGATCCAAAATCAATTCAAAAAGAGCTCCGCTTTTTCTATTCTTATGAAGTGCAAGTTGTAGATCAAGCAAGCGCTGAGGAAAATGAGAGAGGCCGAAGCGCTCACAGCGAATACAAGAAGGCCCAGGTTCATACAGCAATGAAACGAGTGATGGGGGTGCTTGGGGATGGCCAATGAGTGCGATTATGTACTTTTTGGTACGGGCCTAGCTCCACTCGTAGCAGCCAAGCATTTTCTTCTTCAAGGCAAATCGGTCATTTTACTTAATCCTGATCTCGACTTTTTTCTGGAAGACTCCGAGCTCCCACTTGATCCCCTACTCCATGGAAAAATCAATGCCCAGCGAATTTTAGAGAATACGATTGAGCGCGCCATGGAGGTGATCCGTCCAGTTTACCCTGGCTCGATCGAACTCTGGTCATCCCCTAACGAAAAAGAAGGCTACTACGACCCAAGCGCTCCCCACATCCACCAACGGGGCAGGCTGTGGATTTCATCCTTTTCTAATCCCAATGCCGACTGGAGTTGGGAGCAGCTTGAAGATCTCTACGTTGAAGCCTCTGATGCTCACTTGAAGCCTCAGATCTTAGAAGGTCTTCCTGCAATTCGTCGATTCCCTGGAGTCGCTGCAAATACAGATCACTTCCGAGGCCTTTTCATTCCTAAGCTCTGCGACATTGAAATTGCAAGATATCGAAGCGGGATTTTAGAGTTTATTCGAGAAAGACTTCCACCAGAACAGCTTCTATGCGACGTAACTCAGGTTGAGGTGGGCGAAAACGGCATCCGATATCATGCTCAAGGGGCATGGAAATCGGTTCAACTCACAGAGAGCTTCTTAGTTTTTTGGACACCTCGAATGACTCAGTGGTTGACCCAACAAAGTAAACAGCTGAATTTCAAACTCCCACGCCCCAAGGGGATTCGCGTTTGGGAGCAGTGGTCTTTGAACTCTCGAGAGCAGCCTGCGCCTGGGACAGTTGGACTTTTTGAGAATATGGTAGTCTGGGCAGATTTCGATGGCTTACCTCGACTCTCTAGTTCTAAAAGGGCAAACGAGTCCCCAGAGACTTCTCGCCTGGCTGTGCTCCGGGCTGGGCCCCTGCTGGCCGAGGGAGAATCTGACTCACAAGGGTCAGCACAGGGTTGGGTCTCTCAGGAATCTCTCGGCGCCTTGAACCATCTTTGTTATGATTTTCTCAAGTGGAGCCAGTTCTCAATCCGATCTTTGCGCGCCAAGGCAATCTTTGAGTGGGCCTCTAGTGATGGAGAATCCCTTACAGAAATCAATCCCAAATTTAAAATCGTCCGACGATGCGACGGCCCCTTAGTGCAAATTCTTAGGTCCGTCCGATCGGCATGTGAGGAAAGAAAAGGAGATTAACTAATGTCTCTCTCCATTCGAGATGGAAAGCTGGATGTGCTTGTTGCCGCAGCTCCTCGCCTTGAAAATTGGCCCTCCATCGGTGTAAGAACTCTTTCAGTCATGTGTGCAGAGTTTGGTCTTAGCGTAGGCCAATTCGGCGGAGATCATTTAAAAGTCCGTGGAGTAATCCCACTCCCTAAGACAGGTGGAATTGGGGTGATTGAAGATACCCAGAGCCGAATTCATAGAATTTCCGCTCGATCGATCATTCGAGTAGTCCCCCCTGAATTTAGCCCCAACCCATTTCCCGGCTGGCAAACTTCAGGAATTCTGCCGATTCCGACAGCAGAGATCCTTTTAGAAAATAGCAGGATCAGCTGGGAGCCTTCGATTGCACTATTCGGAACTGGAAATCGCGCTCTACGCCTTGGAAGCCAGCTTTTAGAGCGAGGCACTCAGGAAGTTTTTTGCATTGAGACCTCCTCGCAGTGGAACGCAAAACGCTACTCGGGGTGGGAAGTCGAGAGACGTCGATTCGAAATCGCAGGGGGAAAACTCATTGAGGCCAAGCCCGTTGAATTGCTCCGGGTATCCCCTTTAATCTGGCAACTCAGACTCCAGGATAGCCAGGGCATTCGCATTCTCGAAGTTGCACGAGTGATTTCAGCGGGCCCGATGCAAGATGACCCTGGCGTCAAGGAATACCCCCCCGGCGCAGGGCTTTACGAACTCACTCAAACAGCTAGACCGACCTACGCCGAAGATGCCGAGGGCTGGTCACTCGAAGAGCAAAGGGGCCGGTGGCTCGCCACAAAAATCATTCGCTCACTCACCCATGACATCCATACTCAGCGAGAAGAGCTCGATCAAACTTTCCGCACCGCCAAAGTGGGACTCAAATACCACTCTCGCCATCAGTTCGAACCGTTTCTACCCACATACGAGGGTAAGTGGCTCAGCTCCGGCGACACTAAGAAGATCAAAGAATTTAGCGGTGTTCCCAAGGAGGCGCACCTCTCACGTAAAATCGCGTCAGTCGAGTGTTTTGAAGATATCCCCTGCAGGATTTGTGAGAAGATCTGTCCAACTTCAGCGATTCAGGTACACCCCACTGCAAGATCCAAGAACTCAGTCCTGGACGAAGAAAAGTGCACTGCCTGTGGGCTCTGTGTGCAAGCCTGCCCTTCGGGATCAATTCCGATGATCCAGGAAGCTCCAGACCGCTCGACCTCTTCGCTCACGCTAGCCTGGCGAGGCGTCAAGCCGTGGAAGGTGGGAGAATTTGCCACGCTCCTCAATCGACGAGGCGAGAGTCTAGGTACAGCTCGGATTCAGTCTTTACCTTCCTCGGACAGCCCAGCGATTCAACTGGTTCAACTTGAAGTCCCCACTCACCTACTTTGGGACGCACGAGGTATCAGGCGAGGACGCTCTCAAAGTGCTGAGGATCAAAACTTTTTAGCTGCTTTCGCCAAAGCCGATGCACCCACAGATAAAGTTGAGATTCTCCTGAATGGAGAAAAGCGACTAGTGAGGGACAAAACTCCAATTTCAATTGCACTTTTTGAGGTGGGTCAAAACCGTCCCGAGGACGCGTTGCTTTGCTCCGATGGGAGCTGTGGACTCTGCACAATCCTAGTCGACAGCTCAAAGAAACTGGCTTGTCAAACTAAGACTCACTTGGGGATTTCAATTAAGACCCTACCAGCCTCTCCTCAGATCTCCTCGAGTACCTGTCTCTTGTGCAGCTGCCTTGAGATCTCAGAAGAAAAAGTGGTCGATCGAGTCAGGCAAGGCAAACTCCGCTCCCCTGAGGCCGTTCTTTCAATGACCCAGATCGGAGAAGGTAAGTGCCACGGCCAGCTCTGCATGGGATCTCTCAAACGAATCCTTACGGAACAAGGGCTTCCTGCTTCTTCTTGGATCGACTGGCGATTTCCTTGGACGGACTGGATTTTGCCGCATAATTAATCTGAGACAGAAAATTTTCGATTTTCAAATTCACCAAATCGGGGAGGTCCATCTGGGGACAATGACTCCCGTGGCGAATGACCTCAAGCTGACTATTTGGCATCAGCTGATGAAGGAGCTCTTGCTGCTCCACTGGAATGAGCCGATCATTTTCTCCTGAGATGATCAATGTAGGAACCTCCACGGTGTGAAGCCATGCGCTCGCATCGTAGGACTCATAATTTTCAATCAAATGAATCAAGATTGAGGGATCAGTATCTGCTACCTGACTGACGTAAAGGTCAATATCCTCTTTGGGCGTCAAATGGGGGTTAAACCCACCGAAAGTGACTACCGACTTGGCAATCGGATTCCTCTTGGAGGATTTCCACAGATACGAAACCAGTTCAGGAGAAACCTTGTAGGCTTTTTTTAAAATTTCAAAGCCAGTCTGTAGGACATTACTTCCGAATGCACCCTCCAAAGGCCGCTGAGCCGTTCCATTGGCCAGGACCATCCCAGCCACCCGCTTGGGTTGCTGGCGATAAAACTCAAGAACAACATTCACACCCATACTGTGTCCTAAAATCACAGCATCATCGATATTGAGCTCATCCAGCACTGTGCCTAGGTCGCGCGCAATATTCTCGAGGGTCAGGCTATCTTGGTTTTGAGGAATTTCTGAGTTCTGATGTCCGCGATAGTCAAACCAAATCGATTTATAGTTTTCTCTAAAATGGTCGATCTGATAGGTCCAGTGCAGACTTGAACAGATCAATCCATAACAAAACACAAGAGGCTTGCCCTTACCTTCAATGCTGTAGAAAAGTTTCGTCCCATCAAAGCTTTTCACGTAGCCATGACTGGTCGGCGGGCGGTCGGGAGATCGCAAACGTTCTGAAAGGTTTTTCTTCCGGGCACCCGGTGGACGGGGAATTCTCGGCACTTTAATTTTCATTTTGCTCACTCTTCTTAAGCTAGATCTAGATGGGCACCTCAAGCTAGGTCTTTTTCCTAACCTGAGTTGAGTCTCGGGCGCGATCTTACTGGGAATTACTCGACCGAGACAAGTGCAAAATACTCTCACACACCGAAGCAAACGCTTGGCGTGTTTGAGGATCTGCCGACTGATAGGCTTCATAGAGACCTTTCATAAACGGATAGTCCTGATTCTGGACTATGACGCTCAGCATTGAGTTCTGAAGGTCCGTCTGGGTAGGCACCGCCCCCCCGAGCTTGCTCGTCAGTTTCAGAGCATACTCTTTTTCCACCAGAGATGCGATTTCTGCCTCAGTCGTCTGAAGGGCTTTTGCCAATACCGGGATATGAGTATGAGGCAATGGTGTAACCCCCCGCTCCAAATTGGAAATGAACTGAGTAGTCACAGCCGGCGTGAAAAGTAAACCGAGCGCCTTTTGAGAGAGCCTGAGCACCTCACGCTTAGATCTGATAAAGTCACCAACAATTTTGAACTTCTTATTTTTTTCAATCATATGTATTTATTATAGTGCATCGCATTAAGTCTGTCAATTGACCAGCGAATACGCTTTAATTAATTGATTTTATTTATGATTTTTAATTCAAACTAGAATGTCCCGAGACGCCCAAACTGCTTTTCACCCTCTCGAATGAAGTAATCCTTAAGGGATCGATTAGCTCCATCGTTCAGGTCAGGATCGTCTTTTATCACCTGCATTGCATCATCGCGGGCCTGAAGTAAGAGATCGCGAT
>CANHSO010000114.1 GCA_947463705.1 Bacteriovoracaceae bacterium | reverse complement strand
GTACTATTTGATGTTTACATCTACATTGCCAGCAAGCAAATTCATTATATCAAGAAGTCGGGAATTTTTGATAGTGATCGATTGGCAAATTTAAAAGTTAAGGGCGTAAAAAAGCTCTATGTTAAAAAAGACGAAGAAGAGCTTTATCTCAAATACCTTGACGAGGGGCTCAACGTTCTGACTCAAAAGAATATTGATCTTAAACAAAGGGGTGAGATGTCGTATGATACACTCGTCACTGACGCAGAAAATGCCGAGAGAAATTTAGAAACCGAACAGGGCTACAAAGCAATCACCGCTCGAGTTGGAAAAATCATCGACTTTCTCGGCTCTGAAAAAGGCACTCTCAAATCGATCCTCGACTCGGCTGGCGTCGCTCTCGATGACTACCAACACAGCGCTAACGTTTCGTCACTCTCGACCGCCCTCGCCCTGAAGGTGGGTAAAATCCCTCCGCGCGAAGTGGGCGACTTATCGCTGGCAGCTTTGCTTCATGACCTCGGAAAATCCAAGCTAGGCATCAAGGGGTCTCAGGAGCTCAGCTCACTCCCCCCCCAGCAGCAAAAAGAGTACAAGAAACACCCTCAGCTAGCCGTGGAAATGCTTTCATCAAAGAAATATGTTACCCCAACGATCCTTCGCCTGATTTCTGAACACGAGGAACTCGCCGAGGGCAAGGGCTATCCAGAACGCAAGAACCTCCTAAGCCTCAATGTCACCAGCCAGATCCTGAGCCTTTGCAACCAGTTCGATTGCTACTCCATGCTCAAGAAAACCCCCCCCAGTGAATCCTTTAAGGGGTTTTTTCAGGACAAAAGCCAGTTCTTTGATGCCGAACACATGGCTCTCCTGGGTGAACTCCTCGCCGGAAACTAAAAAAAACAAAAAACTACACTCAGGACTTGCCACCCTGCCCAAGCTTTGATACCTGAATGTCTCCCATATCGAACGGGAGCCATTAGCTCAGCTGGTAGAGCATCACACTTTTAATGTGAGGGTCGATGGTTCGAATCCATCATGGCTCACCACTTCGATACCAATAAAGCCCAAACAAAATCTGATACTACCTAATTCACAATTTAAATTGCCTTCTTGGGCTCCTCGGTAAATCGCTCGTCTAAACCGCGAAAGTCAACTAAATCAGCTAGATCTTGATAGCGAACGACCCCTGCGATGGCTCCATTCTCAACAAAAGGGAGTGTCTCGGCGGACGCAAGCTCCGGCAGAATCTCTTCCAACAAGACGCTGCTTTCTGGAGTTTGAGGAGAGGGCATCATGAGATCCTTCACCCGAATTTCGCTCCATGCATTTCGAGGAACTCTTCTCAGTTGCTTCAATGTGACCAACATTGGAATGCCTTCGGCCGATTTGACAGGTAGGACTCGACTCCTGGTCTGAAACATGAGCGAAGCCGCCTCTTTCAGAGAGGCCTCCTCGGAGACTACCGGAACTCGGACCCCTACATCGCCCACAGTAATTCCGTGAATCAGACCTTTACTCTCCGAAAGCATCAGCTCGCTACTCGCTGCGGAGTAGATAAAGAGCGCGATCAGCATGAGAATCATATTGAATTGAAAAAACCCCAGGATGCCCAATGTCCATGCCAGCGCCTTAGCTAGAGAAACCGTCGTCGCTGTCGCTTGAGCCTCACCCTGTCGAGCCGCTAAGAGCGAGCGGAACACTCGCCCACCATCCAGCGGAAACGCAGGGAGCAGGTTAAAGATCCCTAAAACTAAATTGGCTCTAGAAAGCCAGTAGGAGAAGAATTGAATATTTGGGATTGAAACGATTTTACTCAAGACAAAAAGCATTCCCGCAATTGCGAAACTAACTAAGGGGCCCACAATGGAGACCTTAAATTCAGCGAACGGTTTATCTGGAATTTTTTCCATCTCGGAAACTCCACCCAGCATCATCAAGGTCACTCCAGAAACTTTGACCCCCATAGATTGAGCGACCAGTACGTGACCAAATTCATGCACCACCACTGACACAAAAAGCCCAATAGCAAACGTAAGACCCCAAGCCAAAGGATTCGAGGAGATGGCACTTACATCAAGTCCAGATTGTCCTACGATATAAGGAAACTGCGCGCTCGCAACAAAGACAATGTAAACGAGCAGAAACAAGAGACTGAAGTGAATTTTTAACTTTACACCATGAATTTTAGCGACCGTAAGTCCAGTGGGCGAGCGACCCATTTTTGATAACCGCCTCTCTCAGAATTTGCAGCTTTGACTGAACCCAACCTGCAACTGATGGGCCTGTTTTTTCAATTTGGAATACCTTTTGAGAATTAAACACAAAGCGATTCAGGAAATTAGAAAGCCGGGGAAAGTCATTAACACTCAGCTCTTTAGAGGCTACACTCCGATCATTCGATACCCAATAGGGGAATGGGCCGAGTGGGTCGAAACCTCGCAGGTGCACGACCGGAAACTTAGACGGCTCGGGGGTTTCGAATTGGAAAGTAGGCTTCAAAGGCGTTACCCTTCCCCGGAACGCTCTCAATCAGGCTTACGTTTCCTCCGTGAAGCTGGGCGATCTGCCGAGAAATGAAAAGACCCAATCCGAGGCCGCCCAAGCGACTAGTCCGCTGTGCTCGCTCAAACGGTTGAAAAATACGCTCCCGATCCTCATCGGGCACACTAGGCCCTTGGTCTCTGACTGTAAATCTAAAGCCTGAAGATTCCTCTTTGAGCCTAACCCAGACCACTCCTCCCTCAGGTGAAAAGCGAATTGCATTCATCACCAAGTTGGTCACCAACTCTTCGAAGCGAACGGGATCGATCCAAGCGACCAAAGACTGGGGTGTGTCCAACTGAATGGAGACCCCCGCTTCTTGCGCAATCACTTGAAGGCGGGACTGAACGCAGTCCTGCAGAATTTGTACAATTTGGGTTTCGATCGGCTCAACTACAAATCGACCATTCTGAATTCTTGATACATCCAAGAGGCCGTCAATCAATTCATTCAATCGTTCGACTTGACGAATGTTCATTTTTAAAAAATGATCGTACCGGTCTGTCTCTGACACCATCTGCCCATTTTTTGCCGCCTTCAGCATTCGGGCTTGAAGTTGCAAAATTCCATAGATCGAGGTGAGAGGGGTTTTGAGCTCATGACTCGCTATAGAGAGAAATTGACTCTGCAGGTGAATTTCCTCCTTCAGCTCGGACACGCGGGCCAGTTCGCCCAGGCGCTGCACGACCACCAAAAGTGCCAACTCGTCTCGAGCGCCGATGGGTTTAGTAGTCCCCAGAATTACGGTGCCATAGGCGACTGGGCCGGAGGCTCTGAGCTCACCAAAATGGACATAGGTCAGATTTTGGACGAGGACACCAACGGATGAAGCGAGCTGAACACGCCTCACTCGATAAAGATCCAAGCTCGCCTTTTTGGTGCAGCTTTTTACAAAATGAATGAGTCCGTCACTTTCGACAGGTGAGAGGTTCATTTCAGATGCGATCTTGAACCCTTCGAGTTCTCGGGGCAGATGAGCCAAGACAACTGCAACCGGTGATGCAAAGAGCCGAGCGATTTGATCTGCAATGTCGGTTAAGGCCGATTGATCCTGAGGCCAGGAGATGCTCAGACTCATGAAATGAGAGATTTGATCAAGTTCCACAAATCAGGAGGTTACACAATTCAAGCCAGTCCTCCTGGAGTCACTGATTTTTCTTGACTGCTTTACTTAACTCGACGATATGAACTGCTATGCCAACCCCTCGGAGCGTCGAAGCAAGATGAACTCACCTTCAACGCAACTCTCACTGCGCCAACTCAGACTCCTCGTGCATTTAGGATGCAGCGCCGAAGAACGTCGCGTTCCCCAATATGTGAGCTTTGATGTTCAGGTCCGCTTCCCAATTGCCCCTGATGGTTGCAAATCAGACGCTTTGAAGCAAACAGTCTGTTATGCAGAACTCAGCCAGAAAATAAAGGAAGTCTGTGATCGATGCGAATACCAACTCATCGAAAAAGTCGGTTGGGATGTGTATGAAGCTCTCCGAGATCTTTTACCAAAGGATCACCTCCTCAGAGTTTGCGCAAATAAGGAGCATCCCCCTGTAGCCCACCTCGAAGGCGGGGCAGCATTTACGATCGGCGATTGGGAGCAATCTTAAATTCATTAGCTCAGGTGCCAAAATGATTATCTTAGGAATGGGCAGCAATTGTGGAGACCGGCTCAGTTTTCTACGACGAGCAATCCAAAGGCTCAAATCTGCGCCTGAAAAAATTCAAGTCCAAGGAATTTCCCCAATCTATGAATCCCCTGCACTTCTCCTCCCCAACTCCCCCCCTCACTGGGATCGTCCTTACCTGAATCTCGCTGTTCTTTGCTCGTCCTCTCTGCCATCCATCGATCTTCTCAAATTCGTAAAGAAAATTGAAACCGACATTGGGCGTCAAAAGCGAGGCAGATGGGCTCCACGCGAAATTGATGTCGACATCCTAGCCCGTGACTCTGAAGTCTTTACAACAGAAGAGCTCACTCTCCCTCACGCTGGACTGGACCAACGCCCCTTTGCATACCTCCCCTTTAGCGATTTAGCACCCGAGTGGGAACTTCCGCACCCAGGACCTCATCACCGAAGAAGAATCTCTGAACTTCGCGTCGACTCATCCACGCATCGCTCCAACCTCACATTGACGGAATTAGTGGGGATTCTAAATATCACTCCGGATTCCTTTTCAGATGGAGGTCGGCATCAATGCCCACAGGCTGCACTAGAAACTGCTCGAAATTGGAGCCAACAAGGCATTCGCATTCTAGACCTTGGCGCAGAATCGACTCGACCTGGTGCAACAACTCTCACTCCTCGCGAAGAACGAAATCGTCTCGAACCCCTATTAGAGGCTCTCACAGGAGATTCCGAGCTCAAGGAAAATCACCTCATTTTAAGTTTAGACTCTCGAAATCCAGAAGTGGCCGACTGGGCAGTCTCCCGCGGAGTCCACTGGATCAATGATGTGTCAGGATTTGAAAATAAAGAAATGGCTCGAATCGCAGCAAACTCTGGAGCGACAACCGTCTTTATGCACAGCTTGAGTGTACCCTCTCGCAAAGACTTAATGATCCCAGAAGGGATCGATCCAATTGATCTCCTATTAAAATGGGGAGATCAGAAAATTCGCTCTCTATTGGAGCTTGGAATCAGCCGAGAGCAACTCGTCTTTGACCCAGGACTTGGGTTTGGAAAAACTCAAACCCAAAACTGGGAAATCATCCGGCATTTCAGACGATTTCATGAGCTTGGTGTAAAAACCCTAGTAGGTCACTCTCGTAAGTCATTTCTCTCCGTGCTCGGAAATTTCCCAGCCCATCTCCGAGACCCCGAAACAGCAATTCTCTCTGTTGATCTCTACGAAAAGGGAGCAGACTACCTTCGAGTTCATGACCCGATCCTCAATGCTCGTTCACTCAAAACCTGGTCTCATGCGAACGGAGTCATTCGATGCCAAATCTAGAATACCTCCGCATCATCACTGAAATCGAAGCCCTGGGCATCATGCCCGATCGCCCCCCTGGAATACAGACTACCCGAGATGCGCTCGAGCTCGTGCTCCCATCCTCCTGCTGGCGCCCTGACCAAACAGTTGTGGTTGCAGGCACCAACGGTAAAGGCAGTGTTTGCGCCACCCTGGAAACCCTGTTTTTAGCGGCTGGCGAGACCGTAGGACTTTACACTTCGCCCCATTTAGAAAGTACCACCGAACGGATCCGAATCAATGGAGTCCAACTAACTGAAGATCAATTTTGCCAAGTCTACCGCGAAGTACAGGCGCGGATCTCAGAGGTCAAACTGACCCACTTTGAAATCCTAACCGTCATGGCCGCATGGACTTTTTTTTCTGGAACACTTTTTCCACGCGTAGATCGAGCGATCTTTGAAGTTGGACTCGGTGGCAAATGGGACGCGACCAATGCAATCCCGCACCACCACTGCATCATCACTCAACTTGGGTATGATCACCAAAATCTTTTAGGAAATACTTTAACTGAGATCGCATCGAATAAATTTGGAATTATTCAGAAGGGAGCAACCGTAGTTCACTCACCGCTCCCCGACGAGGTTGCAGCGCTCGCTGGCCAAGTGCAGCAGGAAACGGCGAGCACTTGGTTACAATCTATCCCTTTCACAGATAGGGTAGAACAACAGACTCGGGAACCTCAGTTTTTTATTTCAACCCAGTGGGGAGAAGGACAGCTCGCCCTAGCTGGACGCCGGGGCGCTGAGAATACCGCAACGGCTCTCACTTACTTTAACGAAGCCGGCTATAATCCTACTCTTTTTCTTTCAAAGCTCAAGGATGTCAATTGGAAGGGGCGAATGGAAAAATGGACGGGCACAATCTCACCTTGTCCCATCTATTTTTCTGGAGATCATAATCCACAAGGAGTGAAGAGCCTGCTTAGATTACTCCCCCATTACAAGAGAAAGCATCTTTATATCATAGTCGGAATAGGAAAAGAAAAAGATCGAGATCAAATTATCGCACCTCTGTTTGATCTCTCAGATACCTCTATATTCTTAACTGAAACTCCGTTTAAAGGTCGACCTCTACGTGACTATGATCACTGGATGAATCTTGCGAGAGGCGCACACGCAGAACCCCTAGTTGCACTCAAAGAAGTTTTTAAGCTAGCCTGTTCAGAGGATTTAATTCTAATCACTGGATCACTTTATCTTGTAGGCCACTTACACAAACTCCTGAACGACGGCTCGATTGCAGCCATGGATAGGCCTAACCAGCTGTGTCATTAAAAAAATTCCAAATTTAATCATTTATTTTATTAATTCTGTGTTAGTTTGTTCTCGGGAGTGAGATTTCAAGCTGAAACTCACTTCATC
>CANHSO010000113.1 GCA_947463705.1 Bacteriovoracaceae bacterium | reverse complement strand
TAATTGGCTAGTAAAATCAGAAGCCTAGGGTGTCTCATGATGCGCCTCTTTGAGTTGGATTTCTGCAAGAGGCAGTCTACCCAAAGTTTGCCTGTGTCGTCTACGACATCCCATCATTTGACAGGAAAAAAGATCGGTTTAAACTAGAAGAAAGGGGGGAGTCTTTGTTCGATCCTTCTCTGGAGTGAAACACCATTGTGGGCAAAGATTTTGAACCCCTTCTGAAGGACCTAAGGAGGGTTTTGTCTGATGAAAGTGAACTCAAGTCTTACACTAGTTGCTCAGCCACAGGATTTTTTTCGCGAATTGGTGACCGAAGCCTTAGGCAAGCAAAAGGTCACTACCCAGCCTGAAACCGAATTTTACTTGGTCAATTTGCTCAACCGTTTTATGGCCACTGAGTCACTTTACGCACCTGGTGCCGAGGGTGGCGCCAAAAATGAGCCATTGGCTCTTTTGCTTAAAGAAGCCCTCGAGCAGCCCAAGGCTAAGCAGGGAACTTATTTCAAACATTTGGGTGACATCTCGCTTTATACAGCAGGCTTTTTTCAAGCAAGTCTAAATCGCAAACTAGTCGACGTTGATTATTACATCGGCATGGGAGGAACCGCTTATCAGCATGCTGCGGCTCAGTCGAATGAGGGCACGCTTCGGTCTCTTTTTGGGGAACTTGCTCATAAATTTGCAGCCCTGGTCGAAGTGCTAGCTGAAATTAGTGACAAAACATCGCCTCGTGCAGAAAAAGACATCCTTCGTATTTATGAACTTTGGATTAAAACTCGGAGCGGTCGTGCAGCCAAAGCGTTGCAGGAAGCTGGAATTGTGCCTAACAAGACACTTAAGAAAGATTGGCAGTAGCAACGCTACGAGCGCATCTCATTAATGAATGGTGACTGATGTCATCTTGTCGCCAATTTTAATGGCCTTGACTATTGCCATGCCCTCAATCACCTGCCCAAATACAGTGTAGTTGCGGTCGAGATGCGGGATGGAACCGAGGCAGATGTAAAACTGGGAGTCTGCTGAGTTAGGGTCCTGGGCGCGGGCCATAGCGACGGTGCCCTCGACATGATGGCGGCTATTGAACTCAGCGTCTAGTTTTTGGCCACTTCCTCCAGTTCCGTTTCCTTGTGGGTCTCCACCTTGGATTACAAATCCTGGGACAACCCGATGGAACGAAAGGTTGTTGTAAAATCCTTGCTGGATCAGTTCGATGAATCGATGCACAGTTTTCGGGGCGTCTTGAGGGTAAAATTTAAATTTGATCACGCCCTGAGTGGTGGTCATGGTGACGGTTGCCTTCGACAGTCCGTTGGCGTCGGTCGAGAGGTCAGGGTTTGAGGAGACTCCCTCGGGGCCCTTTTGGCCTTGGGCGGCCGGCGTACCTGAAAGTTCAGGCTGAGGAGAGGCTGTCGCAGTTGGACTTGGATTCACAAGAGTGGTATGGCTAACGGTACCCGATGGCGTAAGGGATTTACTATAAATGAGCGCTGTAACGATGAGCCCTGAAAGAATGAGTCCAAAAGCTACTAATGTCCAAGAACGCATAAGTTGACATCTCCTTTTGAGTCATTGGATACTACCCGGTTAAAAAGATGTCACAAGTAAATTCTGATCGATCCATGAGTTTTTACCAGCATTTCGATGAACTTCGAGTTCGTTTCATGAGGTGTCTGGGTCTATTTTTTGTAGGCTTTATTGTCTGCTACTTCGTGTCGGAGCCGGTATTAGAGTGGCTGAGGCGGCCGCTCTTTGATGCTCTACCCGTCGACCAAAAAAAGCTCTATTTTACGAGTCTTTTTGAGAACTTTTTGACTCATCTTAAAATTGCGGGGTATGCGTCAGTTTTTCTTTTTTCCCCCTTTTATTTTTACCAAGTCTGGGGATTTATTGCTCCAGGTCTTTACCCGAAAGAGCGCAAGCTTGTTCTTCCGTTTGTCTTTGCTGCGACTTTGTTTTTCGTGGGTGGTGCGTGCTTTGCTTACTATGTTCTTTTCCCCGTAGGATTTAAGTATTTCATCAGCTACGGTGCTCCTTCCGATGTGCCCATGATTACGATCGACTCTTACTACTCGACCTGTTTGAAGTTGCTCCTTCTTTTTGGAATCGCTTTTGAGTTGCCTGTTTTGGTCGTTTTACTGGGGGCTCTGGGCGTCGTGGATTCTAAGTTTTTGAGAGAACAGAGACGGTCGGCGATTCTCATCATTACCGTTCTGTCTGCATTGTTTGCTCCACCTGATGCTGTATCCATGTTGATTTTGGGGATCCCCTTGGTCTTTTTGTATGAAATGGCAATTTGGGTAGTCCATTCATTTGGGCCGCGCAAGGGGGCCTCGCCCGGAGCTGCTCCTGGAGCTACCAGCGGGGAGTCCCAGCCTGCCGTCCATCCCTGGACCGGTCGCTCGACCTGAGTGAGGTGCATGCCATTGCACCTCAGGACTAACTGTGCTAAAAGGGCCGGATCCCTTGCTTGATGCTTAACGAGTTTTTCTTGAGCTTCAGGCTTATGGACCAAGTCCATCATCCACAAGGAGGAATTATGGCAAATCCAACGACCGATAAATTAGCAGGATATGAAACCACATGGATCACCCGATCCGAGCTTTCCGATGAGGGTTTGAAGACCCTTCAAGATCGAGTCCACCAAGTGGTGAGCTCGTTCCAAGGTGAAGTTGTTTTGACTGAAGATTGGGGCAAGCGTAAACTCGCGTACCCAATTCAGAAGGAATCCCGCGGTCAATATACTTATTTAGTTTACAGTGGCAAGCCAGGCGTTGTTCATGAGATCGAGCGAAATCTTCGCTTGCATGACCACGTTCTTCGCTTTTTGACTGTGAATCTCGAAGAAGAATTCGACGCTGATGAGTTCAAAAAACGCCGCGCTGAAATCCACGCCGCAGCAAAGAGAAGAGAAGAAGAGCGCGAAGCTCGCCGTGAAGAAAGAAATGCTGAGCGTCGCGGCTACGAAGATCGCAGTGACTATCGCAGGGCTGAAATGGACGATTCAGAAGATTTGTCCGGCGCTTCATCTGACGAAGAGTAAGATTAATATCTAAATTTACACGGAGAATTCCATGGCAACTACTAATTTAAGAGCTGATATGCGTGAGAAATCGGATCGTTCCAGCCGAGACGATCGGGGAATGGATAAAGACGGTGATGACCGAGGTCGTAAGGGCGGCTTCCATCGCAAGAAAGTCTGCCGTTTTTGTTCTGACCAAGATTTCATCTTGGACTATAAAGATATTCGAATGATGCAGTCCTTTGTGACTGAGCACGGGAAAATCGTTCCACGCCGCATCTCTGGCAGCTGTGCATTGCATCAGCGCCAGTTGACGACCGCCGTAAAGCGAGCTCGAAATCTCGCTTTAGTTGGCTACGTCTCGATGGGCGTCTAACCGGAAGGGTTTGAACGCATTGAGCGAAGATCAGTCTACCGAAAGTTTAAGTGGGCCAAAAGTGACTGCACGGCAAAACAGCTGGGGCTTTGTGTCTCCTTTGTTTTTGAGCGCAGCATTTTATTTGACTACTCTGTTTGCGCTTTTGGCGCCACTTCCTCTTTTACTTAGCTATTTTAGAAGAGGTAGGACTTGGGCTCTTTTTGGTTCGTTAGTGAATGCAGTTTTGGTTGCATGGCTGGCGGGTCCGACAAGCTTACTCATCTATTCGGTCACAGTTCTTGGGATCTCTTGGGTTTTAGGCGAGTCGCTGAATAAAAAGTTTTCTTTAGAGAAGGCGGCCTTTTTGGCTTTGCTGTCAACAGTTCTCCTCGGTTTTCTCGTGGGGGCTGTATTGATCCGAGTTTATCATATTGATCTGCTTCAGCAGTTTCACACTCAGATTATGGCGGTGTCCAAGGAGTGGATAGAAAAATCCGGGCAGCCTCTAGTCTCTGATTCAAAGCTTTTTAGTGTCACGGACTTCAACGAGTGGAAGCAAAGCCTTTGGGTTGAGCTCTTCCCCTCTGTTGGTGTGATGTTAGTCTTGATGATTTGGGTTAACCTGGTTTTGGTCGTTAAGGCCAATCCGGGAAAAATTCGTGAGCGTCTTGTGCTTGCCCCTGCGTTTCTAAGCCATTGGAAAGCCCCTGAATTGCTCGTTTGGCCAACCATCGTATCAGGATTTTTTCTGATCTGGGATTACGGCTTGACGACTGACGTGAGTCGGGTGGTTTTTAATGCGTTAATGGCAATCTACGCCATTCAAGGGCTGAGTATTTTGAGTGCGGTTTTTGATCTTTGGGGTATCCGAGGTTGGCTTAGGGTGATCGGATATTCTATTTCTTTGGGCCTGATGATCCCTTTAGTTCTGATCCTAGGTTTTTTTGACCTGTGGTTTGACTTTAGAGGCAAGTTTAGGCAATCGTAACTGTCCCTAGTTTGAATTGAAGGAGTGAACCATGTTGGTCATTTTGCGTGAAAATGTTGAGAATTTAGGAATTACCGGAGACCTAGTGAAGGTTTCCGACGGCTATGCGCGGAACTTTCTCTTGCCTCGTAAGCTGGTTTTGATTGCAGACGAGAAAAACGTCGCTACAATCGAGCATAACAAGCGTCTCTTGGAAAAGAAGCGCGTTGCCCAAATGGCTGATTCACAGGCCTTGGCAAAGCAGCTTGAGCAGTTCTCTTGCACCATTTCTAGAAAAGTGGGCGATCAGGACCGTCTTTTCGGATCTGTCAGCGCAACTGATATTGCAGCTGCATTGAAGACTGGCGGATACGCAGTCGACAAGCGTATGATCTCTTTGGATGCCCCGATCAAAGCCTTAGGCGTTCATACCGTAACCCTCAAGCTTCAGCCTGAAGTGTCTGCAACCTTGAAGGTCTGGGTAGTTAAAGAAGAGTAAGAGTTAGTTTGAATTTGATTGGTTCTTGCAAAGAAGTTCTGAGATGTCTTAGAGCTTCTTTGCTTTTTTAAGAACTTGCGCCGAGACCAAAATGAGTCTTGAAGGAGTTTTGCGTGAGTGATCGGACCGTTACTTTGTCGGGAACTCGCGTTCCTCCGCATCACAATGAAGCAGAGCGGTCCATTCTGGGCGCAATTCTCATCAATAATGAGTCGGTCCATCGCGTTCTCGAGGTGGGCCTTGAAGCGCGTGATTTTTACCGCGAATCTCATCAGAAAATTTTTGAAGCCGTTCTTTCCTTATCAGAGCGTGGGGAGCCTGCTGACTTAGTCACGGTTCAGACCTTGCTGAGAGACCGGGGTACCCTCGAGCAGGTGGGTGGCATTACGACTTTGACGGGTCTTTTCGAAGACACTTTTGGAGTCGCAAATGTAGCCTACTACGCCCGGATTGTTCGTGACAAAGCGATCTTGCGGCGAATGATCCAGATTACCGGCGATATTGCCTCAGAAGCCTTCGAAGGAGTAGAAAACGTCGAAGGCTTTTTGGACGAAGCGCAGCGCCAAGTCTTCCAGGTTTCTGACTCCAAGACAAATAAGCAATTCTCAAGTATGCAGGAGATCCTCGTTAGTAATATGCATAGCATTGAGGAGCTTGCCGCTAAAAAGGCCGAGGTAATTGGACTTGGTACCGGTTTCACTGGCTATGATCGTCTGACCGGTGGTTTGCGGCCGGGGCAATTGATTATTATTGCTGCCCGACCCGCCATGGGTAAAACCAGTCTTTTTCTGTCCATGGCCCAGAATATCGCTACTACTGGCAGGGGTGTGGTTGCTATCTTCTCGCTCGAAATGTCGAAGGATGAGTTGGGATTTCGCTTTTTGTCTGGGATGACCAAGATTGAAGCCAAGCGTCTTAAGATTGGAAAGTTGGCCGATCGGGATTGGCCGAGGCTTGCACAAGCTGCCGATCAACTTTCTAAGTCTAAAATTTTTATCGATGACTCCGGTGATTTGACAGTCATGGATATCCGTTCGCGGTGTCGCCGACTTCTGAGTACCGAGAAGCGTCTTGATCTCATCGTTGTTGACTACCTTCAGTTAATGAAGGGTTCCCGAGCTTCCCAAAAGGGAGAGTCGTCACGAGAACGAGAGATTTCAGAAATTAGTCGTGGTCTCAAGAGCTTGTCCAAGGAGCTTAAGGTTCCAATTATTGCTCTTTCTCAGCTCAACCGGGGTGTCGAGAGTCGTCCTAATAAGCGTCCTATGCTTTCAGATTTGAGAGAGTCAGGAGCCATTGAGCAGGATGCCGATATGGTGTGCTTCATTTATCGAGATGAAGTTTATAATAAAGAAACTGAAGATAAAGGCATTGCTGAATTGATTGTAGCCAAGCACCGAGCAGGTGAGACAGACACGATTCGATTGGCTTGGTTAGCTGAGTACACACTTTTTGCTAATCTGAGTAACGACGCGCCCGGTACGCCCATAAATCCATCACGACCTGACAAGGGAGATTTTTCTCCAAGTTTTTAATTTAGACTGTAGTGTTCGCCTTCTCGCTTAATGATGATCGCTCTGTTGCTTGGAAGAGTTTCTCGGGATGTTTTCGCTTTAACCAGTGTGAATTGATTCAGGCTTTCTTTGAGTTCGGAATCCCGCGGCAAGTCAAAGGCTGCTTGAGCTTCTAGTCGAAGTTTTAGGATTTCCCTAATTTCGGCCGTCTTTGCGGAGTTATAAATTCGGATATGCACCTCGTCGCTGGGGCGAATAGTTGGCAGGAAATCTAGATTCAAGAACTGGCTATTTTCTAGACTCCTATGGGTCAAGAGGGGGTAATGCTCGACCTTTGTTGTTCCTTCAGTAGTTTCTGAAAGTCTCTGAATACTCACAAAGGCGATGACTCGATGTCCGCATTGATTAGCTAGGATAAAGGCTTGAGCATTCTCAAACGACCCAAAAAGAAAACCCCACAAAAAACCAGTCACGATTCCACACTGTCTTTTATTCATTCATG